>NZ_JBIUYD010000044.1:0-54721 GCF_044744345.1 Kitasatospora sp. NPDC087315
GGCACAAGATCATCCGACACGTGGAGCACTCTGCCGCCCGAACACATCAACTGCCAAGCCCCTGAGCTGAACTCATTTTGAAACGATCAGTAAGGAGGCAATCCTCCAGCGGGGCGGTGGCGACACGTCGTGCGACCAGGACAAGTGTGCCGACAAGAGGCACGAGGTCTGCGACCGTGACAAGTGCACCGCCTATTGGCGGATCACGGTGACCAACACCGACGGCGTTGACATCACCGGCATCACGCTCAACGACCAGCAGGAGGTCTCCTGCATCGTCGCTGCCGGGACGTTCGACCTGGCAGCTGGTCAGAGCAAGAGCTTCTACTGCTCCAGCACCATCACGGGGGACACCACCAACACGGTGACGGCGTCGTTCGTTCCGCCGAACTCCCCTCCGGGGACGGCTCCGACCACGACTGCGCCGTCCTCCGCGATTGCCAAGTGCCCCCCTCCCTGCGAGCACAAGTGTGATGAGCAGCCCGGGTCCGGGGCTCCGCACATGCCTGGACACACGCCCGAGCACGGCCCGAAGCCTCCGGTGCCCGCTCCGGGCGGCGAGGGCGGTGCTCCGGGTGATCTGCCGCACACCGGTGCCCAGGTCGGTGCCTATCTGTTCGCGGGTGCGGCGCTGCTGGGTCTTGGAACGCTGCTGCTCCTCCGGGTCGGCGTCCGTAGGCGCCGGACGGGCAGTGTCGAGTAGAAGAAAGCCGACCGGACGAAAGGTGATCGTTTGACTGCTCGCTGATGGGATGTGATTCCAGTCATTCGACGGTGGCCCGGGAATCGAGGTTCCCGGGCCACCGCGTGTTGCCGGCCGGTTGTTTCGGGAAGCCCGGGGGCTTGGCCTGCGGCGGCCTGACGTCACAGCCCGTGAATTTGTCCGCAGGTAGCACTATTGGGCTATCAGGTCTTGTGTTCCGCCGTTTCCCCTTGCCGGGCTCCCGGCCGACGGCCTCCGGCCGGTGGGGGTGGACGCCGCACCCCGCGGTGGTGCTGCTCTGGTGTGAAATCCATCCGCCGAATCGGCGGACTCCTGGCGCGCCTTCCCTGCGGTGCGGGCGGGCGGCTCGGGGGCCGGGGGAGCGGGTGGCGAGCACGCATGGCGGCGCCTGCTTACTGTGCGTTTGCAGGAAGAGCGTCAGGTCGGTTCATCGCTCCATCGGAAGACTTCGGTATCCGTCCCGTTCCGGCCCGGGCCGGAACGGGCGGCTCTCGGCGCGCCGCCGGCGAACCGTCCTCGGGGACACCCCATCGCACGTTCTGGAGGCCTCATGCTCGCGCCGCTGTCCCCGGGGACACCCGCGCCCCGTCGGGACGACTCCGCCCTGACGCCTTCTCGCCGGCTCTCGGACGCGGAGATCCTCCAGAGCGTCCGCCAGGGCGAGGTGGACGCCTACGGTGAACTCTTCCGCCGCCACCATGCCGCGGTCCTGCGCTACGCGGCCGGGTTCTCGCGCTCCCACGACACCGCCGCCGACCTGACGGCGGAGGCGTTCGCCCGTGTCCTGCACGCCGTGCTGGCGGGGTCCGGGCCGTCGGCCTCCTTCCTCGGCTATCTCCTGGCCACCCTGCGCCGTACGGCGGGTGAGTGGGGGCGGACCGCCGACCGGATCCGTCCGGTCGCGGACATCGACGAGTTCGAGCGGGAACCCGTCCCGGAAGCCGGCGCCCGCGCGCTGGCCGACTTCGAGAACACCACCGTGGCCCGGGCGTTCGCCTCCCTGCCCGAGCGGTGGCGAAAGGTCCTGTGGCACACGACGGTCGAGGGTGCGGCCGCCACCGAGGCCGCGGGCGTGCTCGGGCTGTCGCCCTCCGCGGTCTCCGCGCTGGCCTACCGCGCCCGGGAGGGGCTGCGCCGTGCCTATCTCAGCCAGCACGCGGGGGCCGGCGGTGAGGCCTGCCGCAGGTTCATCGAGAGGTTCGGCACCCACGCCCGAGGCGGCCTCGGGGTCCAGGCGTCGCGGCTTCAGGAGCGTCACATGCGCGAATGCGTTTCCTGTATGGCCGCGTTCACCGAGGTGCGCTCGGTCGAGCGGCTGCTCCATGCGTCGCCCGCCCCGCTGCCGCGGTGTGCCCGGACCTGCGGGTGCGCCCGCCGGACGGCCTCCGGCGCGGTGGGCCGGGCCGTTCTTCCGGAGGCCGGGGCGGGTGGCCGGGTGCCGGGTGCGGGGTGCGTGAACAAGCCACCTGCGGAGACGGGTGGTTGAAGTACATATGACATGGGGAGTGATGATCGCGTCATGAGTATTTGTCGGGCCTTGTCATAGAGTGACCGCGTTCTATCGCGTTCGAGTGCCGATCATCGCGGCGCCCGGCCGTCGGCGGACCGCGCGGTGCCGAGGCCGTGGTGGGCGGTGCGGGAGGGCGGATGACCTCGTTGTCGGGGGCCGGTCGTGGATCCGAACTGGCGCGGCTGAGGGCCGTCGTCGAGAGAGCGCGCACCGGTCGGCCGACCACCGTACTGCTTGACGGCGAGCCGGGCAGCGGGAAGTCGGCGGCCCTGGCGGAACTCGCCACCATGGCCGCCGAAGCCGGCTTCCAGGTGGCCGTCGCCAAGGCGCGCAACAGTCCGGACACGCCGTTCGCGGCGGTCGAAGGTCTCCTCGGCGGCCTGCTGCCGAGCGCCGCCGCACTGCCCGCACAGCGGGCCCCATCAGACGAACTCCTCTGCGAACTCGCCGGGTTGGTGCGGGCGCAGGCCCGGCGCACACCGATCGCGGTCTGTCTGGACGACGCGGCCCACGCCGATCCCTGGTCGCTGCGGTGGCTGTCGGCCCTGTCCGAGTCCGCGCTCCCCACTCCGCTGGTGATCGCGCTGTCGGCGGGTGACTGCGGCTCCGGCCACGAACCCCCGTTGACGGCCGAACTCGCGGCGGGCGCCGAGCACATCCGTCTCGCCGGGCTGCCCACGGCCGCCCTCGCCGACTTCGCCGCGGCCCGCTGCGGTGTCGAGCTCGACGAGGAATCCGCCGCCGTGTGCCACGAGTTGACGGGCGGAAACCCCGGTCTGCTGGTGGCCCTGCTGTCCGCCCACACCGGCGCCGCGCCCACCGCGGAGGAGGTCCGGGCCACCACTGGTCCGACGCTTCTCCCGGACGCCGAACGGTGGTTGGGCGGCCTGGACGAGCCGGCGCTCGCCCTGGCCAGGGCCGTCGCCGTGCTCGGGGTCGATGCGGAGATCGCGCTGGCCGCCGAACTGGCGGGGCTGACCGTCGGGGAGGCGCTGGCGGGGCTGGACGTCCTGGTCGGCCGCTGCCTGCTGGCCAACCGCACCCCGCCGGCCTTCCGCCACCCGCTGCTGGCCACGATGGTCGTCGGCGGCATCCCCGTCGGCAGCCGGGCCGCCCTGCACCTGAGGGCCGCCGAGATCCTGCGCGACGGGCACTACGGGGTGACCGGCGTCGCCCGGCAACTGGTCGCCGCAGGACCGCTGGGGCTGGGCTGGACGGTGCGGCCGCTCAGGATCGCCGCGCGCCGACTGGCCCGGGAGGGCCGTCCCGAGGACGCCGCCCAGCACCTGCGCGGGGTGCTGCGCGAGCGGCTGCGGCCGCGCGTCCGGTCGGCGGTGCGGCGTGAACTCGCCACGCTGGACGCGTTCGTCGATCCGGACCTCGCCGCCCGCCAGCTGGACGCGGCCCGGCAGGAGGCCGAGGAGCCCGAGATCACCACCGACTACGCGGTGGCCCTGGCCGGTCTGCTGACCGAGTGCGGGCGGCCGGCGGACGCCGTGGCGGTCCTCGACGACACGGCGGAACGGCTCGGCGGGGCGGCCCCGGTACAGAGCTGGCGTCTGCGGCTGCACCGGGCGTTCATCTGCGCGGGTGGCCCCTCCTGGCTGGCGCGGAGCGCCGACCGGGTCGACGACCTCGTCGCCGAGGCTCCCCAGCCGGGAGAGAAATGCCGCGAGTTGTCCATGCTGCGGGCCGCCGAGGCCGTCAACGCCGGCGAGGACCGGACGGCGGCCGTGTGCCATGCCCGGCAGGCGCTGGCCGGTCGCGCGGACGGCCAGGCCAGGTACCTGTGGTACGGCTGTAGCGCGCTCGTCCTGGCGGACGAGCTGACCGAGGCGTGGACGCACTGCGGCCGGGCCCGCCTGGCCAACGGGGCGCCGCCCGGGCGGTGGGAGGACGTCGCGGCGGAGCTGCTGCGGGCCGTGATCTGCCGGGCACGCGGCGACCTGGCCGGCGCGGCCGGGGCACTGACCCCGATGGCGGGGCTGCTCTGCGCGGCGGCGTCCGCGTCCCAGCTGCTGGCCGTGCTCGCCGTGTCGGCGCTGGTCGAGGCGCGGGCCCTGATGGGGGAGCCGGACGCCGCCCGTGCGCTGCTCGCCGACTGCGGGCTCGACCACGACCTGCCACTGCGGCAGGACACCCCCGCGGTGCTGTCCGCGCGCGCCGTGCTGTGGGAGCAGACCGGTGATCTGCCGCGCGCGGTGGAGGACCATCTCGCCGCCGGCCGGCTGCTGACCGAGTGCGGCGTGCGCAATCCGGCGGTGGCGCCCTGGCGGTCGCGCGCCGCGCGGCTGCTCGTCGAGGCGGGTGAACTCCCCGAGGCCGCCCGGCTCGCCGCCGCCGAGCTGGACGACGCGCGCCGCTGGGGCACCCCGCGCGCCATCGGCACCGCCGAGCACGCGCTCGCGCTGGCCGAGACCGGCGCGCGGCGGACCGGTCTGCTCACCAACGCCGTCGCCACCCTGGCCGGCTCCCCGGCCCGGCTGGAACTCGCGTCCGCCCGGCTGGACCTGGGCACCGTCCTCGGTGCGGCCGGCCGGGTGGACGAGGCACGCGCCGAGTTCACCGCGGCGCTGTCCACGGCCCGGTCCTGCGCCGCGCGGCCGCTGGTGCAGCGGATCACGGCGGCCCGGCAGGCGGTCTGCCCCGGGGACGCGGACGAGCCGGTGGATCCGCTCCTGGGCCGGCTGACCCCGCAGGAGCTGAAGATCCTCCGCCTGGCCCGGGCGGGCCACACCAACCGGGCGATCGCCGACCGGCTGTACGTCACGGTGCGGACCGTCGAGTTCCATCTGTCCGGTGCCTACCGCAAGCTGGGCATCGCCGGGCGCCAGCAGCTCGCCGAGGTGATCCCGGCGACGGAGCCGGCCACGGCGACGGCCAGAGCGACAGCCACCGGGACGGCCGCCCGGCCGGGGCACGCACACCCCCGGTAGGCGGCGCCGCGCCGGCTCAGCCCAGCCCGTCCGCCCACTGCTCGCCGAGGCCGGCCCACTCGGGCACGCCGGTGGCGGGCGAGGCGACCACGTACCGCTGGAAGCTGCCGACCGCGGAGACCCCGTGCACCGTCTCGACGGTGTTCGCCGCCAGATGGCAGAGCAGCCCCCGGTCCACCGGCCCGAGCCCGAGGCGGTTGAGGTGGACGTACAGGTAGTTCACCACCAGCCGGAAGGAGGCGAACCAGTGGTCGGTGCGCAGGAAGTCCGCGTGGCCGTGGTCGCTCTGCAGCAGCCGGTGGAACTCGCTGACCTGCCGGGTCGGCATCCGCGGCGCCCGCCCGGCCCCGCTCAGCGACACCTCGCCGGACACCAGCAGCGGGTACGCCGCCCGCTGGCAGCGGCGGACCGCCTCCGCCCACTCCAGGACGAACGGCGGGCCGCCCCCGTCGCCGGCCAGCGCGGCCTCCACCGCGCGCAGCCGTTCGGCCAGCGCGTCGGCCTGCCGCCGGTAGCGCCCGTCGAACGCCGCCCGGTACCCGGCCGGGTCCTGGGTCCGGGAGAGGAAGGCGTCGGCGTGTGAGCGCAGCGAGAGGAAACCGCGCTCGATCGGCGCTCCTCCCTCGTCGAACGGGACGGCGGCCACCGACACGGTGGCCCACATCAGGTCCAGCGCCAGCGGCGCCAGGGCCCCGCCGGACCGGAGGTGGTCGTACATCCCGAACGCCAGGTCGTTGGTGTCGCCGAGGAACCCGGCCAGCAGCTCGCTGGCCCGCATCGAGCCCAGGACCGGCAGCCGGTGGTCATAGGGCCGCTCGACGACGGTGTTGTCCGCCACCCAGGGGCGGAGCGGCCCGGTCTCCATCTCCAGCTCCGCCAGCCGCTCGTGCACCGGGGCCAGCGCCGCCTCGTCCAGCCGGGCCGTGGACGGACGGGCCCGCACATGGGCGTCGATCTGCGCGGCCACGGCCGGTCGCACCAGGGCGGCCCAGTCCTCCCCGGACACCAGGAAGTTGAGGCGCAGGTGCGGCCCGCGCAGCCAGTGCCGGCCGAACCAGGCGCCGTCGACCAGCGGGCGCACGGCCTCGAACGCGGGCCGGACGGCGTCCAGGACGAGCGCGGCCTCGGTCCGCTCGTCGTGGTGGTGGACGTGGAGACTGTGCCAGCGGGCGGACGGCCGGCTCACGAGGCCGCCAGCGCCTCGGGCAGCTCCGCGAGGACCCGGCCGACCAGGAACCGCAGCTGGTTCTCCTGCCACAGCGTCAGCCCGAGCCGGTTGTTGACCAGGTGGGCGCAGCGCAGCAGCACCAGGCTGGTGGCCGGGTGGTCGGTGGCGGCCAGATGGAGCGGCTCGGCCAGCGGCGAGTCGGCCCACTCGGAGGTGAAGCCGCCCGCGTCCTCCAGCGCGTGCAGGTCCTCCCGCAGCCGGCGCACCGACGCGAGCCAGTACGCGCGGTGGTCCCCGCCGTCCGGCCGGGCGGCCAGCCGCCAGGTGCGCTGCGCCCGCTGCTGGAGCTTCTCCCGCTGGGCCAGATAGCGCGGCTCGACATCGGCCGCCTCCGGACCGCTGCCGAAGGGCAGCGGCGGGCCGCCGTGCCGCACCCAGCGGTCGCGCACCTCGTCGCAGAGCGCGAACACCCCGACGACCAGGTCGAACGCCAGCAGCGCGCGCTGCTCCACCGACGCACCGGCCGCCACCACGGACAGCGCCAGCTCGCTGGACTCCAGGAAGTGCCGCTCGACGGCGGCGACGGCCGGACCGTAGCCGTAGTCCCCGTGCTCGCGCCGGTAGGGCAGGAACTCCACGGAGTTGTTCGGCCGCACCGCCTCGTCATGGCCGGCGCGGCCCTCCAGGCCGGCCAGGCCCTCGGCCACCTGGGCGAAGCGCGTCCGGTCCACGACGTCCGCGGCCGGGGCGGCGGCCAGGAACGCGCGGATCCGCCGGGCCGCCCGGTGCTCGATCTCGGCCCGGTCGGCGGGGAACGAGGGAAGCAGCCGCAGCCGGACGTGCGGCCCGCCCTCCCAGTAGCGCAGGAAGAAGTAGCGCTGCACCAGGCCCTCGGCCGTCAGCGCCGCGACCAGCGGCCGGACGCAGCCGGCCAGCAGCGCGTCCTGGTCGGTGTCGTAGAAGATGTGCGCGCACACCCAGTCGGAGTCCTCCGCCGTGTCCGGGTCCAGCCGGCCGCTACCGCTCAGCATCGTGTCCTCCATTGATCTCGACGAGGTATTCGGTCACCCGGGAACCGTGGTCCCCGTAGTCCGGGGTGTCGGCCGGGTCGGGCAGGGCCTCCTGGAGGAACAGCACATGCCCCCGGTCGGCCAGCATCCGCTCGAAGACGCCGACCAGCAGCAGGTTCGCGAAGTCGACGTACAGCGGCTTGCGGGACTTGATCCGCCACACGCTGCCGCCGACCACCGAGGACGGGTCCAGGCCCCGGACGAAGCAGCGTTGCGGCATCCCGTGCTCGTGCAGCCACGCGGCCAGCCGCAGCAGATAGGGCCGGTCCCGCTCGCCCTTCAGCCGGGCCGGCACCGCGTCCGCCGGGAAGACCCACTGGCGGCGGCTGACCGTCGTCCGGCCGATCACCACCCGGGGTTCGGCCAGCATGCCGTCGACCCGGGCCAGCGAGGTGTCCCCGAACATCCGGCGGCCCGGGATGAGCAGGTTGGCCGTGGCGCCGAACGCCTGCATCAGCAGCCTGATCGCCGGCGGCAGCCACAGCTCCGCGATGAGGTTGGGGTGGACCGGGCGCACCACGGCGTCGCGGTCGCGCGAGCGGAGGGTGAGCAGACCCAGGGCCGGGTCGTGCCGCACCACGAGGTCGGCGAGCGGAAGGCGGTCGCCGGTGCCGCGCAGGCTCGGCCCCTCGGGGTAGTCGATCTCCACGGCCAGCGCCGAGGTGCGCAGCCCGACGTTGCTGCCGTAGTGGCGGCAGGTGTCCGCGACGAGCACGCCGTCGGGTGGCGGCGCGGTGGCCGCCTCGGCCGTGATCCCGGCCTGGGTGAGCAGCCGCCGGATCCGGTCGCGGCCCCGGCCGTGACCGGAGTTGACGGCGTTGAGCACGAACCGGGGCCCGTCGTCGCCGGGTTCACCGCCGCCTCCGCCGCTGATCGGTTGGCCGTAGAAGGCGACCGAGTCCGGCGGCCGCATCCAGACCGGCCACCGGTCGGCCAGCGCGGAGAGCAGGTCCGGGTCCAGCCACAGCACACCGTGTCCGTCCGCCCGCCCGTCCGCCGCCTCGGCGCACAACCGGGCCCGCAGCAGGGCCAGTTCGCGGATCCGGGGGAGCCGGTGGTGGGTCAGGGCCTGGTAGCCGTGCGTGCCGATGGAGAGCAGGCCCGGCAGGCCGGCGTCCTCGCGCAGCCACTCCTGCACCGCCCGGTGGAAGACGAGGAAGGGCACGGTGGCGCCGGGGCCGATCCGCTCGGCGAACGCCTCGGCGAGCGCCACCCGGCCGGGCAGGGCCGGGTCCAGGACGGCGTAGCAGCGCCGCACCACGTCCAGATCGCGCAGCACCGGCTCCCAGGCGTGCCGGTCCGGCCCGGGCGGCGGTGCGACCAGCAGGGCGTTCTCGATGACGCTGTTCTTGGCGGGCAGCTCGATCCGCTCCGGTCCGGCCAGCAGACTGATCCGCCGCAGGGCGGCCTCGACTCCCCGGGTGCGCCGCAGCCGGTCCTCCGGGTCCGCGGCCGCCGGGTAGCCGTCCAGGTGCTCGGCCAGCCGGGCCAGCTCGCCGCCGATCCCGGCGAGGTCCGGCCCGGCGCCGTCCACCCAGGAGCGCAGTTCGGCGAGCGGATCCAGGGCCTGGTCGGCGAAGGGGCGTTCGGCCTCCAGGAGCCCGAGCTCCACCAGCCGGCCGAGGTAGGCGTCGGCGGCGGCCGGCGTGCTGCCGGTCCGGGCCGCCAACCGCTCGGCGGCGTCGGCGCGGGCGCGGCCCTCCTCGCCCACCGCGTCCAGGCAGGCCCGGACGGCAGCGGTCGCCGGCAGGGCGCGCAGCGGCTCCTCGGAGCCCGCGCCGAGGAACTCCCAGCGGTCGCCGACCAGCAGCGCGCTCGGGTTGAGCCGCAGCCGGAGGCGGGCCGCGAGGACCGGATGCCCGCTCAGCCGCCGGACCAGCTGCTGGACCACCCAGACGTTGATCTCCGTGACGCTGCGCACCGTGAAGCCGGCGGGCGCCGGAGTCGCGAGGGCCGCAGCCGCGGGGGCCCGGTCCTGCCAGGTGCCGAGGCCGCTGACGGTGAAGGTGCTGAACGGGCTGGTCTTGGTGGTGATCCGGGCGAGGTACTTGGCCAGCCGCAGGGCCAGCCGGCGGTCCGGGGCGGTCTCCTCCGGCTGGGCCAGCCAGGTGCGCAGCCGGTCGTGGAGCACCGGGCTGCTCAGGACCAGCCCGTGCTGGAAGGCGGGATCGCCGGCCGCCTTCCGCAGCAGCGCGTACGGGGCCTTCGTGTGGTGCTCGACCAGTTCGTCCAGTCGGGTCAGGTCGCTCTGGTACGTCGCCACCAGGGCGAGCCAGGACCGCACCCCGTCGGTCAGGGCGGGCGGCAGCAGCGCGCGGACGTCGTCGTTCCAGCACCGGGGCGTCGGCGGCCGGCGGTTGTGGACCGACCGGCGGAGCGCGACCAGCAGGGGCCGGCCGTCCGGCCGGTGTCCGATCACCTCGAACAGCGCGTCCGAGAGCGCGGCCTCGGCGGTGGTCAGCTCACGGTCGGCGCGGAGCACCGCCTCGACCCGTTGCCACAGTTCCGGTGAGCGCATGTCGTCCAGCATCGACACCGGCAGCCCGCCGAGCCGGATGCCGAAGGTGTCCGGGGTGGAGAAGTCCTGGGGCATGAGTCGACTCCGGTCACGGGAACGGATGCGGGTGGGGGTTGACCTGCTCCGGCGCCAACGGCCCGGCTCGGTAGCCGAGTTCGGCGGGGAGGTGGCGCAGCCGGGGCAGGCCGGTGGTGCGGCGCATGCGGTGGCCGAACGTCATCGGCAGCAGTCCGGGGACGATCACCTTGGCGCAGGCCAGGCCGCCGGCCCGGTGCTCGTCCGTGGTCTGGTCCACCACGACGACGTCCTGGCCGCGGCGGGTGAACCGCGCGACCACCTCGGCCAGGTCGGTGCGCAGGTCCTCGCCGCGGGGCCGGCAGGTGGCCCGCGCGAACGCCTCGGCCACCGGGAGGGCGGCGCCCGAGCCCGTACCGGTGCTCCTGCCGTCGCCGGAGTTGCTGAAGTCACCGGGGTCGCCCGGGTTTTCCGGATCGCCGCCGAACAGGAAGCCGAAGCGGTCGAACGCGGCAGGGTGGCAGTACAGCAGGGCGTGGTCGCGCATCTCCCGCACCAGGTCCGGATCGGCGACCATCGCCGCGATCCTGGCCGACTCGGCGCGGTAGGCGGACCGGTTCCACCCCAGGTTCGCCGCCAGCTCCAACAGCCCGTTGAGGAGGGCCCGTTCGGGATCGAAGTGCGCACCGGCCGCGCAGATCGCGGCCGGTTCAGGGCAGGGCCCGGGGTGCACCGCCATCACCCAGGCGGTCGGGATGCCGTGCTCCGGGGTGGTGGCGAAGGCCACCACCCGGTGACCGCTGTCCTGCCTGATCCGCTCGGCCAGGATCGCCACCCGCGGCTCGGTCACCGTGGCCAGGTCCACCCGGGGCACCGGCAGCCGGGCGTACCAGGTGAGCAGGAAGGCGTCCCGCTCCGCCAGCTCCACCACCCCGTGCAGCGCGGCCTCCTCCAGACAGCCGCCCAGGGCGCAGCCGTTGGACACCTCGTAGGCGAGCGGCCGGGCGAGCGGATTGCCGTGCCGGGTGCGGTAGTAGGCGTAGTCCTCGGGCACCAGCACGGGCGCGTCGCGGGCGAACGAGTACCCCCAGACCCAGTTCAGCTCCTGGTCCGGATCGAACGGGGGATAGGGGAAGTCCGGCTCCGCGTACCGTTCCGGCGGGTACAGGCCCAGCTCGGTCGGGCAGAGCGCCTGCTCGGCCACGCTGCTGTAGCCGGCCCGGACCACCGTGCGCCGGCCACCCGGCCGGGCACCGCCGAGCCGCTCCAGCGCCTCGGCCAGCGCGGTGCGCTCGCAGCCGGCGTAGTCGAGATCCCGGCCGAACCCGGCCTCCTGTTCGCCGCCCGGCAGGTGCAGCGGCGCGGACACCATCGGGTAGCGGTAGTCGGTGCGCACGTCGAGCTGGCGGACCACTCCGGTGCGGCCGTCCACGTAGGTCCTCACCAGCCCGTCCCAGTCGGCCCCGAGGTCGCGGACCCGGTAGGTGTCCCGGCCGAGCTTCGGCCGCGGCGCCCCCATCAGGACGGGCGGTTCGTCCGGGGGCAGCCCGCCGCACTGGGAGCAGGAGGGATCGGGGAGGAACGGGTGGGCGTCGACCGCCAGGCTGGTGAGCGAGAGCACCAGGATGCCGTCGGTGGTGCGGCGGCGCGGCGGCGCGGCGAGGCCGGCGCGTCTGGCGTGTTCGGAGTGTTCGGTGTGTGCCACGAGCTCCGCCGCCACGAGTCCGCCGACGGCGTCGCGGGCCCAGGCCGACAGCAAGGGCGTGGTGCGGTCGGCCAGCCGGTCGCCGAACCGGTGGACCAGCGCGGCCCGGGGGCTGTCCGGGCCGAGCGCACGCTCCCGCCGGGTCCGGGCGCACCGCGCGCAGCCGGGCCGGCCCGGCGTGACGTACGGGCCGATGACGACGTTGCCCAACTCGACCCGGACCGGCAGCCAGGCGGCGTCGGACCGGTGCGGGGCCGTGCCGGTGGTCCAGCCGTCGTCCGCGGTGACGATCGCGGCGCAGTCGGCGTCCGTGTCCGCGACCCGCCGGTGTGTGCGGTGGACGGTGGCGCGGATCGCGGCGGCGAGCAGGCCCGTGCCCAGCACGGCGACACCGGTCGGGTGGGTCGTGCCCGGGGCGGCGTGGATCATCGTCTCGCCTCTTCCTCTCTCGCCGGGGGTGGTGACACACGCCCGTGCCCGGCGGACTGGCTGCCCGCCAGGCACGGTCATGCGGTCAGGTCAGCAGCAGCAACAGGAGCAGCAGCTCGCGGGCGTGCCGGTCGAGGTGCAGTTGGACGCGCCGATCTCGACCATGGCGTGGCCGACGTTGATCGACTCCAGGCTCGCGCCCGGCGAGGTCGGCAGGATGTCGAGCTCGTCCACGCTGAGGTCAGCGAGGTCCAGGACCAGGTTCGTCTCCATCGGTGTCCCCTTTCTCCCGGTTGTCGGGTGTTGTGACGGGTGGACCGGATCCGGTCCACCCGCCCCGAATCCTGTGTCGGCGGGCGGCCCCCGGTCTTGACGGTCGGACCGAAGACCGGGCCGTAGGATCTCGCGGGCCGGGGGTTTCGGTCCGCGAGATCACCAGGTCAGCGGCGGTTCGTACTGTGCGGTGGCGCGACGGCGGCCCAGGACGAGGGTGAAGACGGGCACCTGCGCGGGACCGGCGCCGATCAGCGCGCGGACGGCACCGTCGTGGTAGCCGTTGGTGATGCGGGCGGAGAGACCGGCGGCGGCCGCGAGCACGCTGATCCGCTGCGCGACGATGCCGCCCTCGTGGTGCAGGATCCGGTACCCGCGATCGCCGAACCAGCGGTCTCCCTGGACCCGGTCGACGCTCAGGAACACCACCGCGTTGGCCTTCGCCGTGTTCACGGCGGGGGTCCGGTCGCAGAGCATGGACACCACGCCGTGCCACGCGCGACCCGGCAGCGGGACCAGCTCGGGCGCGGCGACCGGCCGGGGACCCGCGTCCGGTCGGAGCCCCGGGTCCCGCCAGGGCTCCGGCTCCGACGAGGGATCCGGCTCCAACGAGGGCTCGGCGTCCAGCCGGTAGAGGCCGGCGGGCACGCCGTCGACGTTGAGCACCAGCACATGGCAGTCCACCAGCGGCCGGCAGGCCGCCTCGGTGTGGTCGGAGGCCACCGGCTCCAGCGCGTACCGGAGCAGGCCGGCCAGCTCGTGGGCGGGCAGGGCGGCGCCATCGGGCAGGAACATCCGCCCGCCCGAGTCACGCGCCCGCAGGGCCCGCGCCAACTCGACGCCCCCGGCGGGCGGTTCCTCGCCCGAGGCCGGGATCGGGCGCGCGGAACGGGGGCGGTCGGCCGGGAGGTGGAAGGCGGCCGGCTCCACCGGCGCGGCCAGGCCGGCGCCGGCGCCGGTCAGCCGGCCGGCCCGGTCCAGTTCGGCCAGGCCCGACCAGGCGGCCGGATCAACGGTGTTGGTGCGGAGGTGCGACGGCCGGATCGGTGGCAGCGGTGCCAGTGTCAGCGGCGTCCGGGGCTCGGCGGGTTCGGTGGGCTCGCCGTCCAGGGGCGTCGCCCCGGTCGCGGCCGGTCGCGCGGGGCCCAGGTCGAGTACCGCGAAGGCGGTCTCCTCCACCCCGTCCAGGCCGAGCGCCCGGTTGACGACGGCATCGTCGAACCGGTGGTGCACACGTGCGCGCAGACCCAGCGCACCGCCGACCAGCAGCACGTTCCCGACCGTCATGCCGACCTCCTGCGCGCACAGCCGGTAGGCGTAATCGCGGTAGCGGAAGGCCGACTTGCGGAAGCACACCGCGGCCACCACCAGGGCGAGCGTGTCCTCGCCTCCCGCGCCGGTGGCGGCCCGCAGCTCCGTCGGGAGGCCACCGGGCCTGAGCCCGGTCAACGCGTGGTGCGCCGGGTCGTAGTGGTAGCAGCCGGCCGGCAGCGCGCCGGCCGGACGGGCCAGCCACAGATACAGCTCCACCGGGTGGAAGCACCGCGCGGACGCCACCGCCCGGTGGTACGGCCAGGCCGCGTGCGGGCCCAGCTCCATCCGCACCAGCCCGTAGGCGTGCTGCAGCAGCGCCGACAGGTCTGGCTCGTCCAGCGCGGTGAGGCGGGGCGCGCCCCCGGCGTGCGCCCGCAGGAACCCGGGGAAGGACCACCGCGCGTCACCGATCCGGCGGGCCGGTTCGCTCAGCACGTGGCGCGGCAGGCCGCGGAAGACCTTGGCCGGCAGCGGGTCGTCCTCGTCGCCCTCCTGCCCGTGCCCCTCCGCGAACAGCTCCTGGACCGCTTCGAAGGTGCGCCACCAGAACCGGAGACCGGCCGAGCCGACCAGGTCCGGGGCGGGTACGGTCTCACCCGTCCACGTGGCCTCACCCATCGGTCAGCACCACCCGGAGCACGGCGGGCAGGACCTCGTGGACGGCGGGATCGTGGTCCAGCGGCACTGCCACCGGGCGAAGGTGACGCCCAGTCAATGCATCTGCCATGTGAAGGAGTTCCGGCAGGTCGGGCCAATCGGCGCCGGGCGTCGGATCAGGCGCCGGGCCCAGCCCCGGGACGAGGGCCGGGGCGTAGGCGCGCTCGCCGGTCAGGGCGGCCTGGCGTTCCAGCAGCACCCGTTCCAGCCCCTCGGCCACCGCTCCCGGACCGCACGTCACCGCGACCGGCCGCCCCTCCTGCCACCACGCGAGCACCGCGATCCCGAGGGCGCCGCCGATGTCGGCGACGGCGGCCGAGCCCCCCGCCGACCGCAGCAGGCCCAGGTACCGCCGCGCCCTGGCATCCGGCGCCGCTCCGGCCAGGTCCAGGGCGAGCGGCCGCGCCCGGCCGAGAAGGACATCGGCGGTGGCGAGGGCGGCGCAGTGCTGCGCGATGCCGTCGGTCACGGCGTCGTCCCAGCTCAGTTGTGCCGCCAGCCCCGTTCCCCGGACGAACGCCTCGGCCGCGGGCACCGCCCTCGCCCGTTGGCCGGTGACGTCCCAGCCCCGGACCGTGGCGCCGGGGCCGAACCTGCGGGGGTCGGCCGAGACCGCCGCGTACCGCGCGAGGCCGCGCAGCGCGGCACACCGCCGCGCCTCGGCGAAGTCCAGGCCCGCGCCGAACACCCGGGCCGCACCGGCGGTGTGCGGCACGGCCTCGGTCACGTGCAGCGGCAGCTGGGTGAAGTCCCGCTCGTCCAGCCGGCGCAGGACGCCGACGTGCGGGTCGAAGCAGCGGGCCGCCCGGGCGGAGAACTCCTGCTCGTCGATCGGTCCGGCCTTCCTCAGCCGGTCGATCCGCTCGGTGAACGCCGCCTCGCTCTCCGGCTGGGCCGGCCGGGTCGCCGGATGCGGGAGGAACGCGTGGGTGGAGGTCCGCAGGGTCTCCAGGTCGATCCTGGTCAGCCTGCCGTCCTCGGCGGCGGCGACACCCGTCACGGCACGGAGCGCCGCCAGCCCCAGGTGGCCCGCCACGACGGCGGCGGCGGGACCGGTGAGGAACTCGCCCTCCCGGTAGGGGCCGTGGGCGCCCAGCCGCAGCCAGGCCGACTCCCAGGCCGGACCGGCCGGCCCCAGCCAGGCGACGTCGTCGAGCACCACGCCCTGCACCAGCAGGGTGCCCGAGGCCCGGCACAGCCGGTCCAGCCGCAGGGCGCGCTCCACCCCGTGGGCCGAGGCCACGTGCAGTACCACGTCCGCACCGGCCAGCCCGGCCAGCTCCGCGTCGGACAGCTCGACCTGGGTCAGGGTCTGGCCCGGGTCGCGCTGCCGTGCCTCGGCGGCCAGTTCGGCCAGCCGGGCGGTGTCGGTCGCGGTCTCCGGGGTCCGCACGGCGCGGAGCCGGCGGACCCCCGAGTGCAGCGCGGAGCAGACCAGCGCGACGAACGCCGGGCCCGCGCCCAGCACCACCACCGCGCTGTCGCGGTACGACTCGAACCGCCGGGCGGCGGAGTCCCGGTGGTACTCGACGAAGGCGATCTCGGCCGCGTACGTCTCCAGCTCCCGTGCGGTCAGGCCGTGCGGGAGGTCCTCGGCGGCGTCCACCAGGCAGCCGGCCTCGTGCAGCCGCCGCACCAGCGTGTCGACGACGCCCCGCTTCTCCTCCGGAAGGCCGCGGACCAGGTCGTCGAGCTCGGTCGAACCGTTGAGATGCGGTGCGAGGCGGTCCAGCCACTGGTAGGCGGACCGGCCGTTCAGCGCGATGTCGGCTCCCGCGCCGAACACGTGCACGCCGTCGCTGGTGGGCACATAGAGCACGTCGGACTTCAGTTTCGGTCGCATCGCCAGCCCTCGGATCGGTGATCACCCGAGTATCACGGCCGGACCCGTACCGGTCTTGACGGTCCCACCACAGGATCGACCGCAGGACCGTCCCCAGGACGCCCCATGACCCACCGGACCCACCGAAGCCGTTTCCCGCCCTACCCGTCGGCCGATCCGAGCGGCCCGGCCCGGGCGGGGCGAGGGCCCGGAGGTGCCGCGCGGGCGTACTCAAGGGGCGGCCGCGGACTGCTCGGGCCAGACGGGGGGAGAGTCGATCCGGACCACCACGCTCGTCCAGCTGAACCCGATCCCCACGCCGACCAGCAGCACGTGATCCCCAGGGCGCAGCTGCCCGGTCTCGGCCAGGTGGGCGAGGCCGGCGGCCTGGTCTCCCGCGCCCAGGTGTGACACGTGCCGTCCCCAGTCCCAGAGGGTGCGTTCGGGCCCGATCTCCATCGGTTCCAGGAACTCCCATTCGAGTGTCCCCCTGCCCAGGTTCGGAAGCACCACCCGGCGGATCGACCGCAGGTCGGTGTCCGCCTCGTCCAGCGCCTGCCGGATGTTCCGTTCGGTTCCGGAGACGAGGCGCTCGGCTATCCACCCGTAGCCCGCCTTCTGGACGTAGCGCTGCTTGCGCGTTCGCAGGTCGAGAGGTCTGTCGTCCTGGTGGGGGCGATCGGTGAAGCCGGTCGTGTCCCGGCACATCTCCTCCAGCTCCGGGTCCGAGGTCGAGACCATGGAGCAGATCTGTGCGAAGCCGGCCCGCCGGGAGAGCACCGTCGCTGTCGCGCCGTCCGCGTAGACGACTCCGATGTCGCTGTTCCACCGGTCGAATCCCGGTTCGCAGTAGCGGTCCGCCGTGGTCACCAGGGCCGCGCTCCGGCTGCTGTCCGCCGCCATGAAGCACGCTGCCAGCTCCCATGCCGCGAGTCCTCCGTTGGACCCCTGCTGGATGTGCACCGCGGGGCCGCCCCCGCTGACCGTGTGGTGCTGGATGTAGGAGGCAGGTGTCCAGAAGTCCTGTCCCTGGTGGTAGAGGCTGGCGTGCAGGACCAGTGAGATCTCGCCGGGTTCGTGCCCGGACCGGCCGAGCGCGAGGCGCCCGGCGGACACGGCCATGTCCGGTGCGGACTCGGCGGCGGAGATCCGGGTTGCCACGAGCTGGTTCAGCCGGTTGTCACGGGGGTCGTAGCGGCCCGTCTCGACGGCCTCGGAGAGCGGGGTGGCCGGCGGCATGAAGACGCCCAGGCCCGTGATCGTCAGTTCGTTCCACTTCATGGTTCATTCACCCGGTTTCATAGGCCAGTTATGCGATGTCGCAGGGGAGTTCGGAGACCGACAGGGCACCGCCCAGCTGGAAGGACCGGGGAGGCGCGGTGGAGCGGATTCCGGGCAGCTGGGTGAACAGCTCCCGGAGCAGGATCGCGAGTTCGAGCCGGGCCAGGTGCATGCCCAGGCGGTGGCATCGGCGACGGTCCGCAGACCGTAGTGCCCGTCCGCGGGCTTGACGCTCTCCCCGTGGCCGCGCAGGTCCGGGGCGAAGACCTCGCCCCGGCGGGAGAGGTCCCGCGCCGTGCGGGTCCAGGTGAGGGACGAGCGGCTGGCACCGTGGAGGAGGACGGCGGGCGGGTGGTCCGGCCGGGCACCGGTCCAGTGGCGGTAGCGGAACCGGCCGGCGGGGAGGTCGACGGAGGAGGCTCTCATCCCGCCCGCCCCTGGTCCGGGGCCTGCGGGGCTGATCCCGGTACGCACGGTTCACACCGTCGGCTCGATGTTCATGAGGATGTTCTCCACCAGCGCGGAGATCGAGGGCGAGGTCCGGATCACGGTGCGTGGGATCTTCATCCCCAGGCTCTGTTCGAGCCTGTTCCGCAGGGCGAGCGCCATGAGGGAGTCCGGACCGATGCTCGACAGCCGGGTGCCGTCCGTCGCGAGGTCCCGGCTCTGCTGCCGGAAGCCCACCGAGGGGGGAATCACGCCGTGGTGCAGCGCGAGGACCGTCTTCAGCGGTCCGGCGGCACCGGAGACGGCCTCGGTGTGCCCGATGTCCCCCTTGGCCGAGCCGAGCGCGCACGGACTCGGACCCTGGCCGTACACCGCCGCCGTCGAGGCGAACCCGATGGGATCGCCGACCGGAGCCCCCGGTCCGTGGGCCTCGACCATGTCGATGCGCGACGCCTCGACGGCCGCCCGGTCGAGAGCCCGCCGGAAGACGGCCTCCTGCGCGGCCTGCGAGGGAGCGGTCAGCCTTGCGGAGCGCCCGTCCTGGTTCACCGCCGTTCCCCGGATGACGGCCAGGACCCGGCCCCCGTCACGGTGGGCGTTCGCCAGGCGTTTCGGGACGACGACTCCGCCCCCCTCACCACGGACGAACCCGTTGGCCTCCGCGTCGAACGGCAGGCTCTGCCCGGTGGGGGAGAGCATCCCCCACCGGGCGTAGGAGACCCCCGGCCCGGGCGCGAGGATCAGCTGCACACCTCCGCAGAGGGCGAGGTCCGACTCGTCCCGCTGGAGGCTCTGGGACGCCAGGTGAATGGCGACGAGGCTGGACGAACAGGCCGTGTCCACGGCGATGCCCGGACCGTGCAGATCCAACAGGAAAGACACCAGCGTGCCGTGGCTGGAAAAGCCGAAACAGGCGCTCGTGCGGCCCGCGGGACGCCGGGCCCACAGCGTGTAGTCGCGGGAGAAAACGTCGGCGAAAACGCCCGTACGGGCCCCGCCGAGCGAGGACACCGGAATTCCCGTAGGCTCGCACGCCTCCCAGACGACCCCCAGAGAGAGCCGGTGGTTGGGATCCAGCCAGGGTGCTTCGTCCGGGCTGATGCCGAAGAGTCCGGGGTCGAAGCCGCCGATGCCGGAATCGAGGAAGCACCCCCAGCGCAGACGCTCCGCGATGTCCGGGTCGAGCCCCGCTAATTGCCGTTGGGTCCAGCGGCTTTCCGGCACCGGGCCGATCGTGGCGGTGCCGTCCGCGAGGAGTCTCCGGAACGAGGCGGGATCCGTGGCTCCTCCGGGGAACCGGCATGCTGCCCCGATAACCGCGACAGGGGTGTCCGCTCCGTTGGATGGCGTCGTGATGTGCTCGGACAGTTCGCGCATGGCAGTTCGCCTCCTCCACGCCGACCAGTTTCAGATTACTCCGCAGGGCCGATCCGGCTCGGGGGCGGTGGCGGGGAGGCCTGGCGAGGGGGCCTGGCGAGGGGGCCTGGCGAGGGGGCTTGAACACGGAACACGGAATGTCGCGACCGGTGGTGCGGAGCCTTGCCGAGCGGGCGGCCGGAGGCGGGCAGGGACGTCGCGATCGGCGATCGCCTTCGCGGCGGATCTGTCCAGTCGGTCAACGGTGTCATTGACGGATGGTCGGTCGCGGGTTTCCGGCGCAGGGTCCAGCGTTTTTGGAATGGCGTGAACCCGGCTCGGGCGTTTTCCCGAAGCTGTGCGATTGCCGGAGCTTTGACGTCCCGTTCCTTCTGGAAGTCCGGAGACCGCCCTCGATGCCTGCCGTGGCCGCTGCCCGTACCGCTGCCGTCTGCTGGACCGCTCCGCGACGGGCGTGATGGCGCAGCCGGAGAGCGGCTGACGGCCGGCCGGGTTCAGTCCGCGGCAGGGGAGGGGGCGGCCGGTTCGAGCGTCTCGTCGTCGCGGGCGCCGGCCAGGACGGCGTCCAGCAGTCCGGGGTAGCGGGCGTCCAGGTCCTCGCGGCGCAGCCGCAGCAGGTTCTCCCGGCCCGAGGGCTGCTGCCGGATGACGCCGCTGTCGCGCAGTACCCGCCAGTGGTGCGTCATCGTCGACTTGGCGGTGACCCCGATGGTGGTGAGCACGCTGCCGCAGTTGTGTTCCCCGCCGCTGTCCAGGACCCGTACGGCGGCCAGTCGTACGGGGCTGCCGAGTGCGGACAGGACGTCCTCGATCCGGATCTGGTCCCGTTCGGGGTGGCGGTAGATCATGGTCCCACCGTACCGCGACCGTCCCGCCTGCGACCCTGGCCCCGGCACGCACTACCCTGTAACGAGTGAACATTAATACCGACCCTTACGGGCTGAGGGTGGGCGTGCCGAGCGTCGACACCTTCCGTCACCTGCGCACCGCCGCCGGCATGAGCGACCGCCCCGCCGGGGCGGTCGCCGCCGGACTGCCCCACACCTGGCACGGTGTGACCGCGCACCTCGGGCAGCAGACCGTCGGCATGGGCCGCATCGTCGGCGACGGCGGCGCGGTGTTCCAGATCGTCGATGTCTGCGTCCTGCCCGCCCACCAGGGCCGTGGCCTGGGCCGGCGCATCATGGCCCACCTGACCGCCGAACTCGAACACCGCGCCCCCGCCGGTGCCTACGTCTCCCTGATCGCCGACGGCGACGCCCACCGCCTCTACGCCCACTACGGCTTCACCCGGACCGCCCCGCACTCGGTCGGCATGCACCGCCTGGTCTGACACCCCCGCGTCGACGACCACGGCCGCCCCTTCCGCACCGCGGGCGTCCGCGACGCGGCGGCCTACTTCCACAACGGGAAGAGCCGGGCCCGGACCGAGCCCGACCTCTGATCCCCCGTGTCGCGGGCGACGGCCGACCGCGCCCCGTCACAGCACGGAGAGGACGTCCTCGTGCAGTTGGTCGAGGACGAGGCCGTTGTCCCACCGGACCCGGACCGTCACGCGCCCGCCCCGCCCCCGGTACGCGGCCCACTGCGGCTCCAGTTCGGCGATCTCCGCCTCCAGCCGCTCGCGGCTCGCCTCCGGCATGGTGTGCCCGTAGTCCTCGAAGAGCGCCTTGAGTCGCTGGTACTCGCGGACCTCCTGGCTCTGGGGGAGTTCCCCGTTCACCCGCTCGACGGTGCCTTCCATCCCGGCTCCCAGCGCGAGGAACCCGATGACGGCCCCGGGTTCCCCGGCGAGGGCCTCACCGATCCCGAGGTCCTCGGCCAGCCTGACGCGGCGGCCCTCCTCCAGGGTCATCCGTTCTCCGCCTCTCCGTCGATCGGTGCCGCTGCCGCTGCCGCAGCCGGCCTCGGAGGTCACGGTACCCGGCTCCCGGCGACGGGTGACACGCGACCGGCGGGGCGGCGCGCCTCACGATCGATGAGCCCATCGATCGTGTTCGGCCCTTCCTCCGGCTGATGGGCTGATCGCATGACGAACCCGCGAACCATCGCACCACCGGCCGCTCCGCCCGCCATCCCGTAGCGCTGGTCGCCGGTCCTCGCCGTCGTGTTCGCCATCTTCACCGTGGTGTCCTCCGAGATGATGCCGGTCGGTCTGCTCACCGCGGTGGCGCACGGCCTCGGGGTCAGCGGCGGGGTCACCGGACTCTCCCTCACCGGCCTGATCGCCGCCGCCCTCGCCCCGTTCACCCCGAGGCTGGTCGCCCGGCGCGAGCGCAGGGCCGTCCTGGTGACCTTCATGGTGCTGCTCGGCCCGGCGAACGCGCTGTCCGCCCTGGCGCCGAACTTCGCCGTCCTCGCCGTCGGCCGGATCCTGCTCGGTGCGGCGATGGGCATCGTCCGGGGCCTGGTCACGAGCCTCGGCCCGCGCCTGGCCGAAGGCCCGCGGATCGGCCTCGCCATGACGCTGATCTTCTCCGGCGTCTCCATCGCCTCCGTGCTCGGCGTCCCGCTGGGCACCTTCCTGGCCGCGCTGCTCGACTGGCGCTTCGCGTTCTGGACGCTCGCCGCCCTCGGCGCCGCCTGTGCCGCCGTCGTGCCGGTGCTGCCCGCACCGCCGGTGCCCGAAGGCGGACGGACGGCCGGGCGGGCCGGCCGCCGCGCTGCGCCACCGCGGCGTGGCCGTGGGAATCGCCGTCACCGCCGTCGTGCTCGGCCACTTCGCCAGCTACACCTACGTCCGCCCCGTCCTCGAAGCCGACGCGGGCCTGAGCAGCGGCGTGACCGCCGCCTGCCTGCCGGCCTACGGGCTGGCGGGCGGTGGTTCCACCCCGACAGCCTACGCCCGGCCGCGCACCCCGCCCCGGGTCATTCCCCCCAGGGGCAGGAGGCCGCGGCGCGCTCCAACTCGGTCACGCCGTCGGCCCGGCGTTCCCGCAGCAGTTCGCCGCCGAGGGAGTAGCGGGGGGACGCGGCGTCCGACCGGGCGGCCCGTTCCACGATCGCGTCGACGAGGGAGCGGACCATCGACAGGCGCGGATGGGCGGCGTGGATCCGCTTCTCCCACGGGGAGACGACCGCGGCGTTGCGCCCGAAGTCGCTGCCCACGCCCTCGCGGGTGAGGTAGCACAGCAGGCCGCGGCGCTCGGCGATACCGGGCGAGGTGTGCAGGGCGATCGCCTCCCACACCCGGTCGACGTCGGCCTCGGGAACGTCGTGCCGCCGCAGCAGATCCGCCGCCAGGTCCGCGCCCTCCACCTCGAAGCGGGCCGCGCCCGGCGCCAGGTCACCCGCGCCCAGATCGTGCAGCACGGTCGCGGCGAACAGCAGGTCGCGGTCGTACGCGGCGTCCTCCAGGCATCCCTCGTGGGCGGCGACGAGCTCGGCGAAGAGGAAGCTGCGCACGCTGTGATTGGCCACCGAGGGGGTCTCGGAGGCCCGCACGGTGGAGAGGACGGCTTCGGCCAGGGGGCCGGACGGCAGGTCGAGTGAGAAGTCCATGGGCGCAGACTACGAATGCTCCGCCGGCCGGCGACAGTGGCACGCGGGGCAGGTACCGCTAGGATCGTGCCATGTCGGCTGTGGAGGAGCATCGGGTCGCGGTGCTGGCGCTTCCGGGGGTGCTCCCGCTCGACCTGGGCATCCCGGTGCAGACCTTCGGCACGGACCCGCACTACCGGGTCACCGTCTGCGCGGACCCGGCGGCCGGGCCGGTCCGCAGCGGCGGGTTCACCGTCACCGCACCGGCCGGGCTGGAAGCTCTGCGGGACGCGGACACCGTTGTCGTCCCCGGCTACGAGGACCCGCAGGCCGCGCCGCCCGCCGCCGCGCTGTCGGCGATCCGCTCCGCGCACGCCCGAGGCGCACGGCTGGTGTCGATCTGCACCGGGGCGTTCGCGCTGGCCGCCGCCGGGCTGTTGGACGGGCGCCCCGCGACGACCCACTGGCGGGACGCCGCCGCCCTGCAGCGCTGGTACCCCCGGATCGACGTACGTCCGAACCGGCTCTTCGTCGACGACGGCGGCATCCTCACCTCGGCGGGAGTCACCGCCGGCATCGACCTGTGCCTGCACATCATCCGGCGCGACCACGGCGCCGCGGCCGCCAACAACCGCGCCCGGGCACTCGTCGCCCCGCCCCAACGGCCCGGTGACCAGGCGCAGTTCATCGAACGCTTCCGGCCCGCCGACCGCGGGGAGGAACTCGCCCCGGTCCGGGCCTGGATGCTCGACAACCTCGCGCACCGCCACAGCGTGGACGAACTGGCCCGCCGCGCGCACATGTCCCGGCGGACCTTCATCCGGCGCTTCCAGCAGGAGACGGACACTTCGCCGATGGCCTGGCTGACCGCCGCCCGCATCGACTGGGCCCGCGAGCTCCTGGAGACGACCGCGGCCCCCGTCGAACAGGTCGCCCGGCTCAGCGGCCTGGGCAGCCCCGCCGCCTTCCGGGCGGCCTTCCACCGCCACGTCGGCACCTCCCCGACGGACTACCGCACCACGTTCCGCGCCTGACGCCGCCGCGTCCGCGCCGCCGAGTACGGTCTCCCAGGCGAGGCGGCCGCTGTCGCCGTCCTTGACGCGCACGACGGGGCGGCGGGAGTCGACGGAGTCGACGACGGCGAGCTTGGTGCGCGCGGTCTTCTCGGCGTTCTGGGCGCTGATCCGGGCGGTGGTGGCGCCGCCGATGCGGCCGGAGGCGGCGGACTGGAGGCCGCGGACCTTGCCCTGGGAGTCGGCGAGCACGACGGCGTCGCCGCCGACGACGGGCAGGCCCTTGTAGCTGCGCTCGTAGGCGACGGAGTAGAGGCCGCCGACCCAGGGGGTGACGTTCGTGCGCTCGTACGTCTCGTCCGGGCCCTTGGCGAGGGCGTCCAGGCCGGCGGCGGCCAGGGCGCTGGGCGGCGCGGGGGTGGGCGCGGCGATGGCTGGGCCCACAGTGGCGGCGATGGTGCCGGCCAGCACGGTCAGGGTGGTTGCCGCGGTCAGTAACCGGCCTGCGGTAGCACCGCGTTTCATCGAGGCTCCTAGCATGTGGGGGTCCTCGACCGCGGAAGGCATGGCTGATGGCGCACCGCAGGGCCGTGTTCGGGGACGGCCGTGCGGGCCTTGCTGGTCGCCGGCCCGACCCGCACCCCGCGCAGGCCGGCCTGCGCCGTTCTGCCGCGCCCGCCGCGCCACCCCGTTCCGGTGTTCCCGGAACCGACCGAGCCTTCGCGCCGTCCCCTCCTACGACTGAGGTCCGGGACCCGCGAACGGAGCCGCCCGCCCGCCGATCAACCGCCGCCGCCGGGCTTGCCGGACGGGCGGGGTGGGAAGGACGGGGCAAAGGCCCGGATACGGGGGAGCGGGCGGCGGGGCGCGGAGTGGGGGGCGTGTGACGAGTCGTGTCAGGCATGCGGTGCGGGGCGGGGCGGTGGGGCTGGCCGTCTGGTGGCTGTGGATGCCGCTGCTCGCGTTCGTCGTCCGGCTGGTCAAGCACGTCGCGTTCGGCGGCTTCGGGCAGCAGGACCAGAGCTATCTGCTGCTGATCGAGCGGGAGTTCTTCCCGAACGGCGGTCCACTGGACGCGGCGCCGCTGTTCTGGTTCTGGGTCGCGGTGGGGCTGTGCGGCACGGTGTGGGGGGTCGTCCACATCGCGGACGAGGCCGGGGCGGGCCTCGGCGGGTGGCGGGTACGCCTGACCGTGGCGGTGGTCGTGGTCGCGATGGCCGGCTCGCTGGCGCGCGCCGGCACCGGGCTGTGGGACGCCGACAAGGACGCCGGCCGCTTCTACGCGGCGGCGACCGTGCTCGACATCCCGGCCGGCGGCGCGGGCACACCGCGTTCGGTGCTGCCGGTGACCGAGCACACCCGCCCCGGCGACGGCGGCCGCTGCGACCTGGTGGGCACCGCGGACGTGCCGGCCTGTGTGAAGACCGCGCCGATGCCGGACTTCGACTTCGAGGCGCGCACCGCCTCCTACGCCGCCGCGACCAAGGCGCTCACCGACAGCGCCGGCCTGACCTCCGGGATCCACCTGCTGGGGCACAGCCTGCACTACCTGCCCGACGACTCGGCGGGCGGCGGAGTGTGGACGGCCGTCCTGGACGGCTCCGGCGAGCAGCCGATGGAGGGCGTCGCCGTCTGGGACGGCCGCTCGAACTCCGTGGTCACCTGTGCCTTCCGCGGCGACCACGCCTTCCGCCGGGCCTTCGGCGGGACGGGGGCCGTCAGCCTGCGCAACCTGCTCGCCGAGCGCTTCCCGGGCCTGGTCTACAGCGACCAGGACATCTGGGGCTACTGCGACGGCACCGACCCGCGCACCGCCCAGCCGGTGGTGGTCATCTCGGTGGCGCGGCAGACCGGCTTCCGGCAGCGCACGGTGCTGGAGCCGGCCGGTGTGCTGGTGTTGCGTGGCTCGCCGGACGGCCGCCCGGAGGTGTCCTACCGGGCGAACGTGGCCCCGGGCGAACTCCCGGGGGCGGTGTACCCGGCCTCGGTGGTCCGCTCGCAGATCCACGAGGTGCAGTGGCTCGGTGGGCGCGGCGCGAAGGACGACCGAGGCTTCGGCTACGCGCACACCTCGGCGGCGACCAACGCCACCAACCCGGGGGAGTTCCTGCTGCGCTCGAAGGCGGACGGGCACCTCTACTACGTGACGCCGCTGGTGCCGAGGGACAGCTCCTCGCAACTGGTGGTGGCCTTCGCCGTCGTGCAGGCCGACCGCGCCGGCGGCGGCCTCAACGACCTGCACGTGTACGTGCGCGGCGACGACGACCCGTCGGTGAACCTGGACGTGCTGGCCAGCCGGATGGTGTCGTACATGGCGCAGCAGACGTCGATCACCATCAGTGCCGGGAAGGACGGTGCGCTGCAGGAGATCATCCCGTTCGGCCGGGACAAGTGGCGCGGTTTCGTGGACTTCAACGGGCAGACCCAGGACTACATCGACCTTTCCGGCGACGCCCGGGTGACGCCCAATCTGGTCTCGCTGAACGGCAGTATCACCGCGCCGGGCGGCCGGCCTCCCCAGGCCCCGTCCCCGTCCTCGTCGCCGAACCCGGCCTCGCCCTCCGCGCCCGCGGCTCCGTCGGCGGGCGGATGCGGCGACGACCCGGGGAAGTTGACGACCGGGCAGCTCGCGGCCTGCGTCGCGGAGCTCTCCAAGGCGCTCCAGGGCCGCGTCCAGGACCAGGCCACGCCCCGGCCCTGACCCCCGGGGCACGCGCCGTCGACCGCCGGTCCGCCTCGCTGGCCCCGTTCGCCCGGCCGTGGCCGCCGGCCGCCTGGCCGGACGTGCCGACCAGGTTCCTGCTGTCCGCCGACGACCGCTTCTTCCCGGCCGGATTCATGGGGGTCGCCGAGTGCCTCGGTCTGCGACCGGACGAGCTGTCCGGCGACCACTGCCCGATGCTCGGCCACCCGAAGGAGGTGGCCGAGCATCGGGAGGCCTGCCGCACCGCGCTCTGAGCGCGACAGGGCGGCAGGGCGGCCGAGCGGTAGAGCGACAGGGCCTCGGACCGTCAGGAGACGGCGATCTCGCCGAGCTGCAGGTAGTGGTCGCCGAACTGGTCGGTGCTCAGCCGGGTGCCGGTGACCTTCACGTAGCGGGCCGTGGCCGGTGCGAACGGGAAGGTCAGGGTGCCGCCCGGGCGGGGCTGGTCGTGGCGGTCCTCGACGGTGGTCCAGGTGGTGCCGTCGGTCGAGACCTGGACGGTGTAGTCGACCGGGAACCCGAGGCCGGTGTTGGCGCCGTCGGTGCGCGGGGTCAGCCGGACCTGCTCGATCCGGCTCGCGCCCTGGAGGTCCACGACGACCGACTCGTTGGCCGCCGCCGTCGGCGACTTGAGGCTGCTCCATCCCATCGAGTAGCCCGCGGCGGAGTTCAGCACGCCGTCCGTGGCCGCGGCGCGGCCCCAGCCGGAGCCCTCGATCGAACTCGACGTGGTCACCGGCCGGTTGGCGGCCAGGTTGTCGCCGGCGGCCTCGATCTCGGCGAGCTGCATGTGGTAGTTGCCGCGCGGGTCGGTCTGCAGCCTGGTCCCGGTGACCTTGACATAGCGCACGTCGGTGGGCGCGAACGCGACGGCCTGGGCCGAGGCGTCGGGCCGCGGCTGGTCGTGCCGGTCGGTGACGGTGGTCCAGGTGCTCTTGTCGGTCGAGACCTGGACGGTGTAGTCGACCGGGAAGCCCAGGCCGGTGTTGGCGCCGTCGGCGCGGGCGAAGAGGTCCAGCCGGCTGATCCGGTGGTTCGAGCCGAGGTCGACGGTGACCGACTCGGTGTGGTCGGTGGACACGTTGTTGATGCTGCTCCAGCCGAGGGTGCCGGTCGGCAGCGACCGGCGGCCGTCGGTGAGGGCGGCGCTGCTCCAGCCGTCGGCCTCGTAGCTGCTGGTGGCGGAGACGGCGGCGGCCTCGGCGGGGTCGGTGCCGGGGTTGAGCCGCACGTTGTCGAAGCGGGCGGCGGCGCCGCCGGTGACGAGCCCGATGTTGCCGACCGGGTAGCCCGAGTCGTCGACGGACATCAGCTTCGTCGCGCCCGCGTACACGTCGAGCGTCGAGCCGCGGGTGACGACCCGCAGGGTGACCGTCTGACCGGGGGTGAAGCCGGGCACGTTGGCGGTGCGCAGCATGGTGTTGCCGCGGTTGACGAAGACCTCGCCGTTGTTGCGCAGCGCCACCAGGTAGCCGGTCTGGCGGTCGACCGGGTTCTGGCTGTGGACGGTCAGGCCGGCCCAGTTCGCGTTGCCACCGCTGGCGTTGGTCCCGGTGATCCGGACGTCGACGGAGGCGGCGACGTCCCCGTAGGCGCGTCCGGCCACCGCGGCGACGTTGTTCCACTCGTCACCGGTGCTGGTCTGCGCGTAGCCCTGGTCGCCGGTGACGGACCAGGAGCCGTGGGTGTGGCGCCACTGGGTGTCGGCGCCGGAGGAGAAGTCGTCGGTGAACGGGTAGGAGGCGTCGGGTCCAGGGGAGGTGAGGGCGTCGAGGATCTGCTTGTGGCGGTAGTCGATCTCGGTGCCCGAGGTGGTGAACTCGGTGGAGCTGGTGATCAGCGACGAGGTCAGGGCGTGGGCCAGGACCGGCTTGGTGGCGGCGAGCTGCTTGAGCAACTCGTAGTCCTGGACGCCGGCGAGCAGGGCCTCGCTGCGCATGCTGTCGAAGACGTCGGGCGCACCGGGCTTCGGGTTCGGGCGCACCAGGAACGGGTCGCCGCTGGTCCAGTCGTTGAAGGTGTCGACGCCCTTGTACTTGCCGGCGTTGGCGTCCCACTCCGACCAGATGTTCCAGCCCCAGTGGAGGAAGCCGTTGCCGCCGATCGCCGACACCATCCACGGCGTCAGCCGGGAGTCGGAGAGGGGGTAGCTGATGAGGCGGTTGGCGTGGCCGTCCTCGGGGCTGCCGCTGAAGTAGAGCCAGAGGTCCTTGCCGGCCAGGCGCTTGTCCTGGTAGTAGGCGGCGTTGGTGTCGTAGTCGTCGTCGACGTGCGGGGTGAGGGTGGAGAGCGTGTTGTCGACGGAGGGCCCGGTCCACAGGTGGGCCTCGTTGGTCATGCCCTGCGGGAAGTACTGGTGGAAGCGCTGGTAGAGCCAGTTGGAGTTGGCCGCCCAGCCGGTGTTGGCGGGGTTGGGCTCGTCGGACGCGGAGAGGTAGAACACGTCGCTCCACCGGCGGCCCGGTGCGCAGACCGTTCCCGCGTCCAGGCACTTGGTGTCGAGGTGGGCCTTGAGCGCGGGCAGGGCGGCGGCGAGGTACTTCTCGGCCTGGTCCGAGCCGGGTGCCACGCGGGCCATCCGCACCCCGCCGCTGCCGTCCGGGACGAGGACCTCCACGTTCGAGCCGTCGTCCTCCAGGAGGTGGGGGGTGTAGATGTACTGGAGCGCTCCGGCGTCCTGGAAGAGCTGGACGAAGCGGTCGAAGGTCGTCCAGTCGAAGGTGTAGGTGCCGTTCACCAGCGTGGTGCCGGGGATGGCGAGTGCCTGGAAGTCCGCGAAGACCGTGTTGTTGCGGTGCTTGGCGTGGTTCTTGGCGATGTTCCCCATCAGGGTCCACCAGTCGGGGGAGTACGCGTCCACTCCGTACTGGCTGGGTATCGAACTGGCCGTCAGGGTGTAGTCCCAGCCGACCGAGGTGAACCAGTTGTTCAGCCGGAAGGTGGAGCGGTTCGTCGGGGGCAGTTCGGCCGCGTACACCGTCACCGAGACCGGAACGTTCACCGGGCCCGCCGAACTCTTCACGGTGGCTTTCCCGGTGTAGGTGCCGGGCGCCTGCCCGGGGGGCACCGCCACGCTGTAGTGGTACGGCTGGGTGGTGTTGGTCGCCAGGTTGTAGGGGTCGTTGCCGACGAGCGCGTCGTAGTACTCGTTGCCGCCGTTCGGCGGGTCCTGGCGGTGCGGGCTGTTGTTCTTCGAGATGTTCGGGTGGTTGTATTCCCGGTTGACGGTGATCCTGGAGGCCGGGATCACCGCCCCGCCCGGTCCGGTGAGGTCGCTCGCCTGCACCGACAGACCGGTCAGGCTCCCCCCGGAGCGGACGGCGATCTGGGCGGTCTGGACCTCGTTCCGCGCGGCGAACATGGTCACCGGACCGGTCGGCCGCTGGGGGGCCGGCGAGGACGAGAAGACATGGTCGGCGCCGCTGGCGACCCAGACCGAGGGCGGGGCGGCGGCCCCGGCCTGACCGGGCAGCACGGAGGCCGCGACCAACGCCGCCAATGCCGCTATCGAAGCCCTTGTGGACAGTTTCCCCACGACATCCCCTTCATCGTATTCATACTGCTCCGCACACGGTCGATCCGTGGCGCTACAAGTCATATCGCATGAAGAGCAGGTTGTTTGAGGCTTTGACAGAAAAGCGGGATCTTCCTCAGCGTTGCCGCGGACGGCGCCCCGGGGCCGGGTCGAGGGGGAGCCGGTCACCGGTGGCGCCGGCTTCCAGCCGTCCGTAGTCCGGGTGGTCCAGCCGGTGGTGGACGTAGATCTGATCGGCCCGCGGCGGGTCGAACGGCGTGAACGCCCGCAGGCCCAGGACGCGTCCGGTCGGCCGGTCGCGGTGGGCGGCGTTGAACTCGGCGACCGCGGCGGCCTCGCCGATCTGCTCGACGGTTCCCGGCAGGTCGTCGAGGCAGCAGGTCACCCGCGGCAGGAGGTGTCCGTGCGCGGGGCCCCGGAACAGACCGAGGGCCGTCGCGGTCGACGAGTAGTAGTCCAGGTCGAGGGCGACGAAGCCGACCGGATGGTCGCGCAGTTCGTCGGCGCGCGCCTCCAGGTAGTCGGGCAGTGTGCGGGTGAGGTTGCCGATCACCAGCTCGGCCGCTCCCGGCCGGGCGTGTGGTCCATCGTGTAGTAGCCGGGGGCGAACAGGTGGGGGAGGTCCCGGGGGTCCGTCACATCGGGCAGCCCCGCCCCGCTGTCGAAGCCGACGACCCGCACCGCCACCCCGGTGGCGGCGGCGTAGTAGCGGGCGTGCTCGGCGAGTGCCGGCAGCCCGTTGCCGCCGGCCACCCCGAACTCCACCACCGTGACACCCCGGTGGCCCAGCCGCGCCGCCAGTTCGGTGGCCCGCCGCACGCCGTAGGCGTAGTGCGGCCGCTCGACCGGCCCGAACCGGTACGCGGACGCCGAACCGGCATCCCCCTGGGTGTCGACCCCGACCTCCACCGCCCCGACCACACCCGCCCGCCGCCCGCCGGCGCCACCGTCGTCCTGTTCACCGACGGCCTCGTCGAGGACCCCGCGCGCCCCATCGACGAGGGCCTGGACGCCCTCGCCGTCCTCGCCGCCGCCCACGCCACCCTGCCGCTCGACGACCTCGTCCACGTCCTCTCCGACCACCACCCCAGCGACGGCCACCACGCCGGTGATCAGCTCCGAACAGATTGGGATTGACCGTTCGGCATATCCGACCGAAAACGATCATTCAGAGATCGGCCTGTTGTGCACCGCGCGGGCCGGGCCGGAGCAAACCCGGTGACACACGTGGGTTACGCAAGGAGACTGTCTGCGGAGACACGGACAACCGAAGGCTGAGGGGCAACACGGTGGCACTGGCCAAGAAGGGTTCCCGCCGCATCGTCGTCGACGGTGTCGAGTACCGCTGGCGGGTGAGCAGGCGGCACCTGTGCTGTGACTACGAAGGCGGCACCTTGGGCTACGTGGCGGAGGAGGCGGCCCGCCCGGGGGCGACGCTCGTCGTGGAGACCGGACGGCGGGCCTTCGTCGCCCCGGACCTGGTGCCGGACCAGGTCGTCCTGCCGGGGGAGGTCGCCGCCGGTATCCGGGCGGCGCGCTCGAAGGGCTGGACGCCGAGCTCCAGCGGCTCGCCCTTCAAGCTGGACCTGTCCGCCGGCTGAGTGGGGCGGCTCGGGCTCCGCCGGTCCCGGCCGCTGCCGCGACAGCGCCGGGGCGTCATCGGGTATCGGAGAGCGTGGCGCCCGCACCTGAGGCCAGGGCGTCCCCCAGCGCCGTGCGCTGGTAGAGCACGGAGCGCCCCGAGCGGGCGCGGCTGAGCAGGCCGGCATCGAGCAGGACCGCGAGGTGGTCACCGACCGCGCCGGTCGCCAGCCGGAGCTGGCGGGCGAGCTGGCTGGTGCTGGCGGGGGTGTCCAGCGCGGCGAGGACCCGGGCCCGCGAACGCCCGATCAGCGCGCCGAGGGCCTGGGGCGGGCCGGCGGGCGGTGTCCCCAGGAGGGCGGCGGTGCCGTGGGCGGGGTAGATCAGGGTCTTCGGCCAGGGCGGCGCCGTGTGCGCCGCCACGGTCGGGACGATGAAGACCGAGGGGATCAGCAGCAGTCCCTCCCCGGCCAGCGCCACGGTGTCGCCGGCAGCAACGCGGACCTCGATCGCCCCGTCCCGCCACGACACCCCGTCGTGCAGGCCGGCGATCACGGCCTCCCACCCCTGTTCGCCGATCAGGCCCACCCGGTGCACCACGTCCCGCTCGCTGACCGGCGATGCCTATGTGCTGGGGCGGTCACTGAACAGCATGGCCTCCTCGGTCGCCCAACTGGCGGGCCTGGCCGTCGGCGGGGCCGCCGTCGCGGCCCTCGGCACCCGCCAGGCGCTCGCCGTCGGCGCCGCGCTCCACCTCACGGCCGCGGTGGCGGTGCGTCTGGGCCTGCCGCGAATCGACCCCGGCAGCGGTCCGTCCGGCTCCGTGGCGAAGGCCGGACTGCGCGGGACCGCAGCCCTGATGAGCACCCGGTGCCCGCGACGGCTGCTGCTCGCGCAGTGGCTGCCGGGCGCCGCCACGGCCGGCGTCGAGGCGCTGATCGTCGCCTACGCGGGGCAGCGGCACTTCGCCCCCGGCACCTACGCCCTGCTGATGGCCTGTGTGCCGGCCGGCATGCTGACGGGCGCCCTGGTCGTCGGCCGCCTGGTGCGGCCGCCCGTGCGGGAGCGCCTGGTGGCCCCGCTCGCCGCAGTGATGGGACTTCCGCTGCTGGCCTTCGCGGCCGGTCCCGGCGCCGGGTTGAGCGCGGTCCTGCTGCTCTGCGCCGGGACCGGCTTCGCCTACTCCCTGGGGCTGCAGCGGGCCTTCCTGGACGCCGTGCCCGCCGCCGCCCAGGGTCAGGCGTTCGGGCTGCTGCACTCCGGCACCATGACCCTGCAGGGCGTCGGCCCCGCCTGCTTCGGTGTGCTCGCGACCGTGGCGGGCACCGGCGCCGCCACCTTGGCGACCGCCTGCTGGATCGCCACCTGGCACACCGCGACCCCGTCGTAGTCGCGGCCCCGGGCCGCCCTTTGCCCGGGCACCCGCCCGCGGGGTCCGGAAGAGTGTCGACTTCATCATGGCCTGTCAGGGGGCCTGTCCGGTAGGACCGGGAGCACAGCCGATCGCCCTTGTCCGGCGCCTCGGCGGCGCGCAGACTCGACGTCATGCACTCTCCCCGGCTCCGTGCCGGCGCCCGGGAGCGGGCGCCGGCACGTACGTCGTGCTGCCCTGCGCGGCCGCCGGGGAGGGGGCGACGACGAAGGGGGACACGGTGAATCAGGATGCGGTACTGCGGGCGAGGATGCTGCTGCTCGGCACGGACCGGCGGGTGCTGCGGGGGCGGCGGGGGCTGTGGGCCTACCGGGTGCTGACGCAGGTCTCGCCCGAGGTGTACGGATCGAAGCCGGCCCGGGTGCTGGTCGACGCGACCCGCTTTCCGGTCCGTTGCTCCCACCGCGGGCACCACGCGGGGGCGCCCGGGGGCGCTGCTCGGGCGTCAGCCCGCGCTGTGGATGCGGGCCAGTCGGGCGCCGGCGGCGGTGAGCCAGTGGGCCGCCCGGTGGCGGGCGTCGGCCGGGTCGCCGGACAGTGCCGTGAGGGTGAGCGCGCCGGGGTCGGAGGCCTCGCCGGCGACGACCCGGGCGGGGACGCCGGCCCGCTCCGCGCGGGCGAGGACCTCGCCGACCGCCTTGCCGTGCAGGCTGGTGAGGTCGAAGCGGCCCTCGCCGGTGATCACCAGGCCGGCCCCGGAGAGGGCCGCGTCGAGTCCGGTCAGCCCGGCCACCGCCGCCGCACCGGGGACCACCCGGGCGCCCCAGGCGTTCACCAGGCCGTAGGCGGTGCCGCCGGCCGTGCCCGAGCCGGGGAGGTCCGGGTCGCCCCCGAGCAGGTCGGCGAAGCGCCGCAGCCCCGCCTCCAGCAGGGCGATCCGGGCCGGGTCGGCGCCCTTCTGCGGGCCGTAGACCGCGGCCGCCCCGGTGGGGCCGAGCAGCGGGTTGGTGACGTCGGTCAGCAGCCGGACGCCGCCGGGCGGGGCGGGGCGCAGGGCGGTTCGGTCGAGCCGGGCGGCCCGGGTGAGGGCGCCGCCGCCGTCCGGGAGGTCGGCGCCGGTGTCGTCCAGCAGCCGCAGGCCGAGGGCGGCCAGCAGTCCGGCACCGCCGTCGGTGGACGCGGAGCCGCCGAGCGCGACGGTCACCTGCCGCGCGCCGGCGTCCAGCGCGGCGGCGATGGTCTCGCCGGTGCCGCGGGTGCCGGCGGTGAGCGGGGCGAGGGCGTCGCCGAGCAGCGGCAGGCCGCCCGTGTCGGCCAGTTCGACCAGCGCGGTGCCGTCCGGCAACAGCGCGAAGCGTCCGGCGACCGGCCGCCCGTCGGGGCCGGTGCAGCAGGGGACCAGGTGCAGGACGGCGCCGGGGAGGGCCGCCGCGAGCGCGTCGAGGGTGCCCTCCCCGCCGTCGGCCATCGGACGGATCAGCAGCTCGTCGCCCGGCCGCACCGAGCGCCAGCCGGCGGCCAGCGCCAGGGCGGCGTCCCGGGCGGTGACGGTGCCCTTGAAGGAGTCCGGCGCGACGACGACCCTCACGGCGTGGCCAGGTGGGTGCGGTGCCGCTCGATGAGGGTGCGCAGCGTCAGCTCGCCCGGGGTGTCCCAGATCTCCTGGTTGAAGATCTCGACCTCGATCCAGCCCTCGTACCCGGCGGCGGTGACCAGGTCGGTGAGGGCACGGAAGTCGATGTGGCCGTCTCCGACGTGGCCGCGGCCGAGCAGGGCGTCGGCGGGCAGCGGCAGGGTCCAGTCGCACACCTGGTAGGAGGCGATCCGGCCCTCCCGCCCGGCGCGGGCGATCTGCTCGCGCAGGGCCGGGTCCCACCAGACGTGGTAGCTGTCGACGACGACGCCGACCTGCCGGGCGGGGTGCAGGGCGGCGAGGTCGAGCGCCTGGCCCAGGGTGGAGACCACCGCCCGGTCGGCGCAGAACATCGGGTGCAGCGGCTCGATCGCCAGCCGCACGCCGAAGTCGCCCGCGTGCGGGGCGAGTTCGGCGAGCAGGTCGGCGACGGCGGCGCGGGCGCCGACCAGGTCGCGGCTGCCGGCCGGCAGGCCGCCGACGACCAGCACCAGGGTGTCGGTGCCGAGTTCGGCGGCCTCCTCGACGGCCTGGAGGTTGTCGGCGAGCGCGGCCCGGCGTTCCCCGGGCCCGTCGGCGGTGAGGAAACCGCCCCGGCAGAGGCTGCTGACGGCGAGTCCGGCGTCCCGGCACAGCTTCGCGGAGCGGGCCAGGCCGGTCTCGGCGACCTTGTCGCGCCACAGCCCGATGGCCGGGATGCCGGCGTCCGCACAGCCCCGCACAGCCTGCGGCAGGCTCCAGCCCCGGGTGGTGATCTGGTTGAGCGACAGCCTTTCGAGGCCGTTCATCGCGTCGGCGCCGTTCATGCCGTCACCCCCGCGACCGCGAGCAGCCGGCGCATCCGCCCGGCGGCGAGGTCGGGGTCGGGGAGCACCCCGGCCGCGTCGGCGAGCCGGAACAGCTCCACCAGGTGGGGCACCGAACGCCCGCTCTGCGCACCGCCCACCATGGTGAAGTGGTCCTGGTGGCCCGCCAGCCAGGCGAGGAAGACCACGCCGGTCTTGTAGTGGAAGGTCGGTGCGGCGAACAGGTGCCGGGCCAGCGGCACGGTCGGCGCGAACAGTTCCTCGTAGCGGTCGAGGTCGCCCTCGTCCAGCGCCCGCAGCGCCGCCGCGGCGGTGGCCGCGATCGGGTCGAAGACGCCCAGCAGGGCGTGGCTGTGGCCGAGTTCGTCGCCGCGGATCAGCTCGGGGTAGTGGAAGTCGTCACCCGTGTACATCCGCACGCCGGCCGGCAGCGCGCGGCGCAGGGCGATCTCCCGGCCGGCGTCCAGCAGCGAGACCTTGATGCCCTCGATCCGGTCGGCGTGCGCGCCGATCAGCTCCAGCACGGTGGCGGCGGCCGCGTCGAGGTCGGTGGAGCCCCAGTAGCCGGCCAGGGCGGGGTCGAACATCTCGCCGAGCCAGTGCAGCAGCACGGGGCGCTCGGAGCCCGCGATCAGCGCGCCGTACACCTCCAGGTAGTCCTCCGGGCCGCGCGCGGCGGCGGCCAGGGCGCGGCTGGCCATCAGGATCGGCTGCGCGCCGGCCTCCTGGACCACGGTCAGCTGCTCCTCGTAGGCGGCCCGGACGGCGTTCAGCGGGTGGGTGCCGGGGGCGAGCTGGTCGGTGCCGACGCCGCAGGCCAGCCGGCCGCCGCAGGCGCGGGCCGCAGCCCCGGAGCGGGTGATCAGCTCGCGGGTGGCCGGCCAGTCGAGGCCCATGCCGCGCTGGGCGGTGTCCATCGCGTCGGCCACGCCGAGGCCCAGCGACCACAGGTGCCGGCGGAAGGCAAGGGTGGCGTCCCAGTCGACGGCGGCGGGTGCGCCGGGGGCGTTGTCGCCCAGCGGGTCGGCGACCACGTGGGCGGCGGCGAAGGCCACCCGCGAGCGGGCCGGGGCGGGCGAGGCGGGCAGGGCCGCGGGCTCGCGCAGCCGGATCCGGCCGTGGCCGGGCAGGTCGATCTCGGTCATCGGAATTCCTTCGTGGATACTCTCGGCTTTGGCCGGGGGAGCGGCTCGTTCGTGAGAACCAAACGATCGTGATCGAGGATCTGACCGTCCGGAACATGCTCAGGAACCGGACGCTTGCCCGTGCCGTCTCGGACGCGGGCTGGGCCGAACTGCGGTCCATGCTGGAGTACAAGGCCGACTGGTACGGCCGGGACCTGGTGGCCGTGGACCGTTGGTTCCCCTCGTCTGAACTGTGTTCGGCCAGCGGCATCCTGCGGGGCAGGATGCCGCTGAACGTCCGTGAGTGGACGTGCGGCTGCGGTGCGACCCATGACCGGGACGTGAACGCGGCACGCAACATCGTTGCCGCCGGGCTGGCGGTTGCAGCCTGTGGAGGCGGTGCAAGACCTCAACGCAGTACTCCGGGCGGGCGGTCGTCGGTGAAGCAGGAAGTAGTCCCACCGCCGCGCTCGCGCGCAGCGGCTCAGCCGCGAGGCTGAGGGGACCTCCCTCTCCTCAGGAGGGGAAGGAAGTCAAGGTGTCAGTGCATCCGTCTCGTCGGCGGGCGGCTGCGGGGCGGTCGGGTCCCCGGCGGCCGGGTGCGGAGTGGCCGGGTGCCGGCCGGCCGGCCCGGGTGCGGCCGCCGGGCGGTCACAGGGACAGTTCGTGGACGTCCATCCGGCGTCCCTCGTGGGCGGAGCGCAGGCCGAGTTCGGCGAGCTGCACGCCCTTGGCGCCCTCCAGCAGGTCCCAGTGGTAGGGGGAGCCGGTGGTCACGTGGCGCAGGAACAGCTCCCACTGCGTCTTGAAGCCGTTGTCGAACTCCTCGTTGTCCGGCACTCGCTGCCACTGCGCGCGGAACGGCTCGGTCACCGGCAGGTCCGGGTTCCAGACCGGCTTGGGGGTGGCCGCGCGGTGCTGGAAGCGGCACTCGCGCAGTCCGGCGACCGCACTGCCCTCGGTGCCGTCCACCTGGAACTCCACCAGCTCGTCGCGGTCCACCCGGACCGCCCAGGAGGAGTTGATCTGGGCGGTGATGCCGCCCTCCAGCTCGAAGACGCCGTACGCGGCGTCGTCGGCGGTGGCCCGGTAGACCTGCCCGTGCTCGTCCGTCCGCTCGGGGATGTGGGTGGCGGTGTGCGCGTACACCGAGCGGACGGGGGCGATGATGCCGTCCAGCACGTAGCGCCAGTGCGGGAACATGTCGAGGACCATGCCGCCGCCGTCCTCGGCGCGGTAGTTCCAGGACGGCCGCTGGGCCTGCTGCCAGTCGCCCTCGAAGACCCAGTACCCGAACTCGCCGCGCACGGAGAGGATCCGGCCGAAGAACCCGCCGTCCACCAGCCGCTTGAGCTTGCGCAGGCCGGGGAGGAAGAGCTTGTCCTGCACGGCGCCGTTGCACACCCCGGCGTCGCGGGCGAGGCGCGCGAGGTCGAGCGCGGCCTCCAGCGACTCGGCGGTGGGCTTCTCGGTGTAGATGTGCTTGCCGGCGGCGATCGCCGTGCGCAGCGCGGTCTCCCGGGCGGGGGTGACCTGGGCGTCGAAGTAGATCTCGGCGAGCGGGTGGGCGAGGGCCTCGTCGAGCGAGGTGGTCCAGTGGGTGAGGCCGTGCCGGTCGGCGAGGTCCTCGAGCTTGGCGGCGTTGCGGCCGACCAGGATCGGTTCGGGCCACAGCGTCTCGCCGTCGCCGAGCGGCAGGCCGCCCTGGTCGCGGATGGCGAGGATGGAGCGGACCAGGTGCTGGCGGTAGCCCATCCGGCCGGTGACGCCGTTCATGACGATGCCGATCACCCTGCGGGGCATGGGGGTTCTCCGATTCGTTGCTGGTGCGGGGACGCGATGCGGGGGCACGCGCTGCGTGTGCACGTGGTGCGGGGCCGCGCGGCGCGGGATCACGCGGTGCGGTGGACGTCCTCGGCGAGGACGGGGTGAGCGAACGGCTGCCCGGCGGTGTAGCGGGCGAGTTCGTCCGCGGCGGCGGCCGCCATCCGGTGCAGCTCACCGCCGAGGGAGCCGGCCACGTGGGGCGTGAGGAAGACGTTCGGCAGGTCGTAGAGCGGGGAGTCGGCGGGCAGCACCTCGGGCTCGGTGACGTCGATGACGGCGTCGAGGCGCCCGGAGGCGACCTCGCGCACCAGCGCCTCCTGGTCGACCAGGGAACCGCGCGAGGTGTTGACCAGAGTGGTGCCGTCGCGCATCAGGGCGAGCCGGCGGCCGTCGATCAGGTGCAGGGTGGCCGGGAGTTCGGGGGCGTGCACGCTCACCACGTCGGAGGCGGCGCAGAGCTCGTCCAGGCCGACGGCGCGCGCGCCGAGCCGGGCGGCCTCGGCGGGGTCGACGTAGGGGTCGTGCAGCAGCAGGTCGAGGTCGTGCGGGCGCAGCAGTTCCAGCACCCGTCGGCCGATCCGGGAGGCGCCGACGACGCCGACGGTGCGCCGGTAGTTGCCCGCCGCGGCGTACGCCAGCTGCCAGTCGTGCGGGGCGCGGCGGCGCCGGTACTCCTCGCGGATCGGCAGCAGCCGCTTGTTGGCGAGCAGCACGACGGCGACGGTGTACTCGGCGACCGGCAGGGCGTTGGCCCAGGCCGCGGAGGTGACCTGCAGGCCGCGGCGCCAGCAGGCCTCGGTGACGTGGTGCTTGACCGAGCCGGCGGCGTGGATGACGGCGCTCAGCCGCGGGGCGGCGGCCAGCACCTCCTCGTCGATCGGCGGGCAGCCCCAGCTGGAGACGATCACCTCGGCGCCGGCGAGCGCCGCGCGGGCCTCGGGGGTGGTGAAGTCGTCCAGGACGAGCGCGGGGTCGAGGTCGGCCAGCGCGGTGAGCCGGGCCAGGGTGTGCGGGTCGATCAGGCGGCCGGCGAGCTCGCGGTGCATGGCGAGGACGGCGCGGGGGCGGTGGGCGGGCCGGCCGTCGGGCACGGTGGTCTCCCGGTCGGGCGTAGGGGCGGGCGTAGGGGCGGGCGCGGTCACGGAGAGGGTGCCGGTCACGCAGGCGGTGCCGGTCACGGCGGTGGCGGGGTTCGGGTTCACTTGACGCTCCCTGCGGTCAGTCCGGCCTTCCAGTGCCGCTGGAGCAGCACGAACGCGAGCACGAGCGGCACGATGGCGAGCAGCGAGCCGGTGATGACCAGCGGGTAGTACTCGGGGAAGGCCTTGGTCTGGGCGTTCCAGCTGAACAGGCCGAGGCTGACCGGGAAGAGCCGGTTGTCGGAGAGCATCACCAGCGGCAGGAAGAAGTTGTTCCAGATGGCGGTGAACTGGAACAACAGCACGGTGACGAAGCCGGGCATCACCATCCGCAGCCCGATCGACCAGAAGGTGCGCAGTTCCCCGGCGCCGTCCATCCGGGCGGCCTCCAGGACCTCGTTCGGTACGTAGCCGGCGCAGAACACCCGGGCCAGGTAGACGCCGAAGGGGTTGACCAGCGAGGGCAGGAAGACCGCCCAGAAGGTGTTGACGATGCCGAGCTCGGAGGCCAGCAGGTACATCGGCAGGGCGAGTGCCGTGGTGGGCACGAGCACGCCCAGCAGCACGAGGCCGAACAGCTTCTCCTTGCCGGGGAAGCGGTAGACGTGGAAGGCGTAGCCGGCCGCGACGCACACCAGTGCGCACAGCAGGGAGCCGATCCCGGCGTACAGCAGCGAGTTCAGGTACCAGCGGAAGTAGATGCCGTCGCCGGTGGTGGCCAGGTCGTGCAGGTTCTGCCCGAGCCGGAAGTTGTCGGCGCCCAGGGCGTTCCCGCCGAGCAGGTCGGCGGTGTTCTTGGCGGAGGCGGTGAGCAGCCAGCCGAGCGGCCACAGGGTGTAGACGGTGGCCAGGACGAGGGTGCCGTTGACGGCGGTCCCGGAGAGCGTCCAGGGGCGGCGCGGCCGGTGCGCCCGGGTCGGCCGGCCCGGCGGGGCGGTGTTGGGGCGGGTGGCGGTGGTGGTCATGCGTCGGCCTCCCGCCGGGGTCCGGAGCGGCCGCGGGTGAGCCGGGTGACGGCGAAGGAGAGCCCCGCCGCGGCGAGGGCCAGCAGCACCGAGGAGGAGGCGGCGAGCCCGTAGTCGTGGCGCTCGAAGGCGGCCGTGTAGGCGTACATGTTCGGGGTCCAGGAGGAGGTGACGCCCGGCGAGGTGCCGTAGAGGATCACCGGCTCGGTGAACAGCTGGAGCGAGCCGATGACGGTGAACAGGCCGACCATCGCGATCGACGGCCGGATCAGCGGCACCTTGATGCTCAGGGCGGTGCGCAGCGGTCCGGCGCCGTCGACGACGGCGGCCTCCAGCACCGTGCGGTCGATGGCCTGCAGCGCGGCATAGAAGATGACCAGGTTGTAGCCGGTCCACTGCCACAGCGCCATGTTGACCACGGCGGGCAGCGGGTGGCCGAGCGGATCGGGCTGGGTGCCCAGGGCCTCCAGCGCGTCGAGCACGGGGCTGATGCCGGGGGTGTACAGGTACATCCACAGCAGGGCGGCGATGATGCCGGGCACGGCGTGCGGGATGAACAGCGTCAGCTGGAAGAAGCGCCGGGCGCGGGCCAGCGTGGAGTCCAGCAGCAGGGCCAGGACGAGCGCCAGGCCGGTCATCAGCGGGATGTAGAGCAGGCAATACTGCGCGGCGGTCAGGAACCCACCGCGGAACGCCTCGTCGCTCAGGGCCCGGGTGTAGTTGCCGAGCCCGGTGAAGACCGTCTCGGCGTCGCCGAAGCCGAGGCCGGAGCGGCGTTCGGTGAACAGGCTGAGCCTGATCGCGTAGCCGATCGGGATCAGCGTGCAGGCGGTGAAGAGCAGGAGGAACGGGGCGAGCAGCACGGCCGGTGCCCCGTACCGCCCGCTCCGCCGGCCGGCAGCGCGGGCGGTACGGCCGGGATGGGTGCCGGAGGTCACTGGGCGACCTTCAGTCCGCGGTTCTTGAACTCGGCGAGGGTGGCCTGCTGCGCGGTGGTGAGTGACTCGTCGATGGTGCCGGTCCGGCCGGCGACCTTGCCGAAGGAGTCCTTCAGCGAGCCGTTGGTGACGCCCATCGCCGGTCCCCAGGTCCAGCCCGGCTTGACGGACTTGGCGGCGTCCGTGTAGAGGGCGTAGAGGTCCTGGCCGCCGTAGAAGTCGGTGTTGAAGGCCTGCTTGGCGACCGGCACCAGCTCGGCGGCGGCCGGGTAGGCGGAGGAGGTGCCGGAGGAGATCCGGGCCTTGAAGCCGTCCGCGGTGGTGGTCGCCCAGGTGGCGAACTCGACGGCCGCCTTGGCCTTCTTGCTGTCCTTGGACACGGCGAAGGTGGTGCCGCCGAGCATGCCGCTGGCGGGGCTGCCGTCCCAGCTGGGCATCGGCGCGGCCGCCCAGGTGCCGTTGACCTCGGGGGTGGTGCCGACGTTGGCCTTGAGGACGCCGCCGCCCCAGGTGGCGCCGAGGTAGCCGGCCGTCTCGCCCTTCTGCAGGGACGCGGTCCACTGCTGGCTGAAGGACGGCATGACGCGCACGAGGTCCTCGTCGGCCAGCTTCTGCCAGTACTCGGAGACCTTGCGGGTCTCCGGCCCGGTCAGGTCGGCCTTCCAGGCCTCGTCGGCGGCGGCGAACCAGTGGGCGCCGTTCTGCCAGGCCATCGCCTCGAAGGTGGTCGGGTCGTCGGGGAAGAAGGTGGCGATGCGGGTGTCGGGCTGGGCCGCCTTCAACTGCTGCGCCGCGGTGCGGAACTCGTCCCAGGTCCTGGGGACGGTGATGCCGGCCTTGGCGAAGAGGTCCTTGCGGTAGTAGAAGACCTGGGGGGAGGCGTCCAGCGGCAGGGCCCAGGTCCGGCCGCCGAGCGAGGTGAGCTCGACGGCCTGCGGCAGGTACTTGGCCTTGAGGTCGTCGCCGACGAGCTTGCTGATGTCCTGGACGGCACCCTGGCTGACGAAGTCCGGCAGCTGCGGGTACTCGACGTTGAAGACGTCGGGGGCGTTGCCGGCCTTGACCGCGTTGGAGAGCTTGGCGTAGCCGCCGGCCGCGCCCGCCGGGATCTCCTCGAAGGTGACCTGGATGTCCGGGTGGCTCGCGTTGAACGCGGCGACCACGTCCTTGGTGCCCTTCGCCCAGCCCCAGAAGGTCAGGCTGACCGGCTTGCCGTCGTCCGCGGCGGCGGCCCCGTCGCCGCTGCTGCCGCAGGCGGCGAGCAGGGTGACGCAGAGCGCGGCCGAGGTGGCCGCAGCGGCGGCGCGGAGGGCTCTGCGCCGGGAGATGGGGGTCGAGCGCATGGGTGGGCTCCTTACGGCGAGGGTGCGCGGGCCCCGGGACGGTCGGCTCCGACCGGGGACCCGCAGAGGGTGGGGGCGATTGGCTGTCATCCTGAGCAGGTCGGCGATCGGAGTCAAGAGATTTGGATCAAATGATCTGACCTGATCGACCTGTCCAGTCGTCGGCAGAGTCGCCGTGACCTCGGTAAATCCCGAAAAGTCGGGGCAGATGGCCCCTGGGGCGGCAACATCACAATCCGATCAAGCCGCTCATTTGATCGCCGTGGCTTGACGAATGATCAAGTGCTGCCTAGATTCCGGCTCACCACCCGATCACGGAGGACCTCATGCGCCTGCCCCCGGAGGACCGCGACCTCAGCCCGTACACCGGCTGGACCAGGGAGCACTGGGAGGCGGTGGCCGACGCCCTGCTGACCGCGGTCCGCCCGTACGCCAGTCCCGCCGGAGCGCTGATCGACCTGCCCGGCCCCCGCCCGAGCCGCTCCGGGCGCCGCTCCGACGGCCTGGAGGGCTTCGCCCGCACCTTCCTGCCCGCCGCCCTGCGGGTGGCGGGCGCGGGCGGCGCCGATCCGCACGGCCTGCTGGCGCACTACGCCGCCGGACTCGACGCCGGCACCCGGACCCCCACCGGCGAGCGCGACCTCGCCGACGGCGACCGAGAGTCCTGGCCGCTGATCACCGACCGGGGCCAGGCCATGGTCGAGGCCGCCTCCATCGCCTTCGCGCTGCGCCTCACCCGCCCCTGGCTGTGGGACCGGCTGCCCGGACCCGTCCGCGACCGGGTCGGCCGCTGGCTCGCCGACGCCCTGCACCGCGCGCCCAACGACAACAACTGGTGGCTCTTCCCGCTGTCCGTCGGCGGCTTCCTCGCCGAGGCCGGCATCGCCGAACCCGAGGCCCGCGCCGCGGTCCGCCGCGGGCTGGAGCACATCGACCGCTGGTACCTCGGCGACGGCTGGTACACCGACGGCCGCCCCCGCGCCTTCGACCACTACAACGGCTGGGCCCTGCACCTCTACCCCGTCCTGCACGCCCACCTCGCCGACGACCGGGCCCTGCGCGCCGAGTACGGCGAACGCCTCGCCGCCCACCTGGCCGGCTACGCCCACACCTTCGGGGCCGACGGCGCGCCCGTCCACCAGGGCCGCTCGCTCACCTACCGCTTCGCCGCCACGGCCCCCCTGTGGGCCGGGGCCCTCACCGGCCAGACCCCGCTCGCCCCCGGTACGACCCGCCGCCTCGCCTCCGGCGCCCTGCGCCACTTCGTCGACCGCGGCGCCGTCGACGACCGGGGCCTGCTCACCCTCGGCTGGCACGGACCCGACCTCCGGCTCGTCCAGGTCTACTCCGGCCCCGCCTCCCCGTACTGGGCCGGCAGCGCCTTCCTCGGCCTGCTGCTCCCGCCTGGCCACCCGGTGTGGACCGCGCCCGAGGGGCCCGCACCCGCCGAGGAACGCGACACCGTCCTCGCCCTGCCCGGGCCCGGCTGGCTGGTGCAGTCCACCGCCGCCGACGGCCTGGTCCGGCTGCACAACCACGGCAGCGACGACCAGCCCGCGGACGCCGTCGGGCCCGACGACCCGCACTACGCGCGGCTCGCCCACTCCACCGCCACCGGGCCGGCCTTCGAGGGCCCCGCCGACAACCACCTCGCCCTGCTGACGGACGCCGGACCCACCGAACGCGGCCGCGTCCACCCCCTGGGCACCGGGCCCGGCTGGGCCGCCTCCCGCTGGCACCCGCGCGTCGGCGGCCGTGAACTGCCCGGTGTCACAGTCACCTCGCTCACCCTCGCCCGTGGCGCCGAGGAGGTCCGGGCCCACCTGGTCACCGGCGGGCCGGATGGCACCCCGGTCACCCAGACCGGCTGGGCCGTCGCGGGCCGGCGCACCGAGCAGCACGCCGTCACGGGCGTCCGCACCGGGCAACACGCCGGCGCGGGCGTCCGGGCCGACGGTCGGCTCGTCTCCGAGCTGCACGCCCTGTCCGGCTTCACCGCCGCAGACAGCGAACGGGTCCCCGGCGGCACCGCGTTCGGCCCGGAGGCGGCGCTGCCCCGGCTCACCGGGGAACTGCCCACCGACGGCCCCGCCCTGTTCGCCTGCGCCGCCAGGCTCACCGTCGCCGAACAGCCGCCCGCCCTCGCCGACGCCCTCACCCTGGAGGTCCGGCCGGACGAGCGGGACCCGGCGGCCGTCGTGTTGATCGTCCGCCCCGCCGGCGCCCCGGGCCTGTGGATCCGGCTGGCACCCGGCGCGGTCACCGTCCTCCCCGCCGAGCGGGACTGAACCGCCGTGCCCCTCGCCCTCGCCACCCTCGGCCTGCCCGGGCTCCCGCTGGACCGGGCCGCCGCCCTCGCCGCCGAGCACGGCTGGCACGGCCTCGAACTGCGCTGCGCCGACGGCCAGCCGGTCCGCCTCGGGCTGGACGCGGACGAACGCCGGCGCGCGGCCCGGCTGCTGTCCGCCGCCGGGGTCGTCCCGCTGACCCTCGCCTCCTACGTCGGTGTCGCCGCCCCCGGGCCGGACGCGCCGGTGCTCGCCGGGCTGACCGCCCACCTGCGGCTGGCCGCCGACCTCGGCTGCCGCCGCCTGCGGGTCTTCCCGCACGGCGGCCCCGGCCCGGCGGCCGAGGCCGACGAACGCGCGGTCCGCAGGCTGCGCGGGGCGGCCCCGCAGGCGGTGGCCCTCGGCGTGCGGATCCTCGTCGAGACCCACGACTCGCACCGCGCCGGCGACGCGCTGGCACCGCTGCTGCGCCGGGTGGGTCACCCCGCGGTCGGCGCGCTCTGGGACCTGCTGCACACCTGGCTGGCTGGCGAGACCCCGGCGCAGACCTACCGGGCGCTCGGCCCCCACCTGGGGTACGTGCAGGTCAAGGACGTCGCCTCGGCGGACGACCTCACCCCGCTGCCGCTCGGCGCGGGCGTGCTGCCGATCGCCGACTGCCTGCACCTGCTGCCGCCCGGTGCCTGGGCGGCCTGGGAGTACGAGGCCCCCTGGCACCCGCGCGCCGCGCCCCTCGCGCCGCAGCTGGGCCCCGGGGCGCGGCACCTGTCCGCGCTGCTTCCGGGCTAGCCGGGGCGGCGGGGCCGGCCGGGTCGGTCGTCCCGGCCAGCCGCACCCGGTGCGGGTGTGCCGTGCACGAAGCGTCCCGGTACCCGCCCGCCGGGCCCCTCACACCAGGGGCGCGGCGTTTGCGCGTGGTGCCGCCCGATCGGCCCCGCAGGAGGCGCGCACGTGCAGGACCGGGAGCAGCGCGGTGCGGTGCACCGGCAGGTCGGCGCCGGACGCCAGACGGCGCAGCAGCAGGTCGACCGCGGCCCCGCCCACCGCGCGCTTGGGCGGGGCGACGGCGGTCAGCGGGGGTGCGGCGAGCGCGGCGAAGACGTCGTCGTAGGCGACCAGCGCCACGTCCGCGGGCACCGCGAGACCGGCCGCGCGCAGCAGCGGCGCCAGCCGCAGCGCGTCCTGGTCGTTGTGGACGAGCGCCGCCCGGGTCCCGGACCGCACGGCCTCGGCGATCCGCGCCACCAGCAGCTCGGGGTCGGCCGGCACGTTGCCGGGCCCGAGCGTGTCCAGCGCCGGCAGGGCGGGCAGCCCGAGCAGCCGGGTGCCCTCCTGGTACCCGGCCCGCACCTCGGCGGCCGTCCAGGAGTCGCCCCGGGCGGCCAGCAGCACGCTCCGGTGGCCGAGCCCGGCCAGGTGGCGCAGGGCGCTCAGCACCCCGTGGCGGTGGTCGGAGGCCACGGTGTCCAGTCCGGACCCGGGGCCGTCCGGGGTGGGGGAGCGGCGTTCCACCAGCACGGCGGGCACCGGCAGGGTGTCCAGCCAGGCGTAGTCCTCGACCGCCCGGCCGGGGACCAGCCCCGGGGCCAGCAGGAGGCCCTCGGCGCCGGACTCCAGCAGGCGCTCGGCCTGCAGCCGGTCACCGCCCGCCCCGTACGGGGCGATGCCCAGGACCAGCCGGGCCCCGGCGGTCGCGGCGGCGGCCCGGGCCCCGGCGATCACCTCGTCGAAGTAGGAGCCGACCGAGGGCACCAGCAGGCCGAGGGCGCGGCCCTCTCCGGGGCCGGGGGCGATCGGCGGTCCGGCGGCGTCCGGACGTTCCAGGGAGACGAAGCCGTGCGAGCGGGAGAGCCGGCCGGCGTCGGCGAGCGCGGCGACGTCGCGGCGGACCGTCACGGCCGGGATGTCCAGCCGGTCGGCCAGCTCCGTGAGGCGGACCCGCCCGCCGAGCTCGCCGACGGCCGACACGATCAGCCTGCGGCGCTCTTCCCCCGAAACGGCCATCCTGGCCTCCCTCTCTCGTGCCCGCCGAAGCGTCGTCCGGAAGCGGTCCGCCGATGATATTCCGATCGAAGAGTATCGTTCGATCGAAAATTGATCAATAATGCCGGTGATTGCCGATCGATTGACCGTGCGATCACCGAGCTCCTAGGGTGTCCCCGGTGGCCGCCGCGCCCGCAGCCACCCGCGCGGCCGTGCGCCCGGACCCACCCGAGGTCCCACGCCCTTCACTCCCGCCTTCTCGTCACCCCCCTCACTCCCGCTCCCCTCCCGCGGAGGACCCGATGGCCGACCAGGCCCCCCACCCCGCCCTCACCACCGACGGCGATACCTTCCTGCGCGACGGACGTCCGCACCGGATCGTCTCCGCCGCCGTCCACTACTTCCGCATCCGCCCCGAACAGTGGACCGACCGCCTCACCCGGCTGCGCGCCATGGGCGTCAACACCGTCGAGACCTACGTCGCCTGGAACTTCCACCAGCCCACGCCCGACCGTGCCGACTTCACCGGCGACCGCGACCTCGCCGCCTTCGTCCGCGCCGCCGGCGACCTCGGCCTCGACGTCATCGTCCGCCCGGGCCCGTACATCTGCGCCGAATGGGAGTTCGGCGGCCTGCCCGGCTGGCTGCTCGCCGACCCCGCGATGCGGCTGCGCCGCCTGGATCCGCCCTTCCTCGCCGCCGTGGACGCCTGGTTCGACCACCTGGTGCCCGTGCTGCTCCCGCTGCTCTCCTCCCGCGGCGGCCCGGTGGTCGCCGTCGCCGTGGAGAACGAGTACGGCAGCTACGGCAACGACACCGCCTACCTCGAACACCTGAGGGACACCCTGGTCGCCCGCGGCGTGGACGTCCTGCTGTTCACCGCCGACGGCGCCGAGGACGGCTTCCAGCTCGGCGGCCGGGTGCCCGGACTCCTCACCACCGGCACCTTCGGCTCCCGCCCCGAGGAGTCCCTCGCCTGCCTGCGCCGTCACCAGCCGGTCGGCCCGCTGGTCACCATGGAGTACTGGTGCGGCTGGTTCGACCACTGGGGCACGCCCCACCACGTGCGCGACGCCGAGGACGCCGCCGCCGTGCTCGACGCCCAGCTCGCCGCCGGCGCCTCGGTCAACATGTACATGGGCCACGGCGGCACCAACTTCGGCTGGTGGAACGGAGCCAACCACGACGGCACCACCTACCAGCCGGACGTCACCAGCTACGACTACGACGCCCCGGTCGGCGAGGCCGGCGAACTCACCGAGAAGTTCCACCGCTTCCGCGAGGTGATCGAACGCCACCTCGGCCCCAACCCCCATCCGCTGCCGCCGCTGCCCGCCCGCCTCGCCCCCCGCACCGCCCCCGTCACCGCGAGCCGCCCGCTGCTCGGCGCCCTCGGTGAGCTCTCCACCGCGCACCGCCTCCGCGAGCCCCGCCCGATGGAGGAACTCGGCCAGAACCTCGGCCTCATCCACTACCGCACCCGCCTGCGCGGCCCGCTCGCCCACGGCGACCTGCGCGTGGACGGCCTCGCCGACCGCGCCCAGGTCTTCCTCGACGGCGAGCCGCTCGGCGTCCTCGACCGCAACCACCCGGAGCAGGCCCTGCCGCTGCGGGTGCCCGAGGGCGGCGCCGTGCTCGACCTGCTCGTCGAGAACCTGGGCCGGATCAACTACGGCCCGCTGCTGCGCGATCCCAAGGGCATCACCGGCGGTGTCCGGGTCGACCGGCAGTACCAGTTCGGCTGGGAGGTGCGCCCGCTGCCCCTTGACGACCCGACGGCCCTCGCCCTCGGCGCGCCCTCCACCGCCGACGGACCCGCCTTCCACCGCGCCGAACTGACCGTCGACACCCCCGCCGACGGCTTCCTCGCCCTGCCCGGATTCACCAAGGGCATGGTCTGGCTGAACGGCTTCGCGCTCGGCCGCTACTGGGACCGCGGCCCGCAGCGCACCCTCTACGCCCCGGCGCCGCTCTGGCGGGCCGGCGCCAACGACCTGCTGATCCTCGAACTCCACCGCCCGGGCGACCACGTCGAACTCGTCGAGGGCCCCGACCTCGGCCCGGTCGTCCCCGAGGAGCGGTACGGCTCCTGACCCCTCCCGCCCCGCGGGGCGGGCACCGGCCGTCCGTCCGCTGACCGAGTGGTAGGTTCCTGTCCACTTCGACAGACCGGCCCACCGACAGGGAGTGCCATGCCGATCCCGGCGGACGATCGCCGCGCCCGCATCCTCGACACGGTGCGCGGCCTGGGCACCGTCCGGGTGGTGGACCTCGCCGAGCGGCTGGGCCTGCCCGCCGTCACCGTCCGCCGGGACGTTGCGGCCCTCGCCGACGCCGGCCTGCTCCGCCGCACCCACGGCTCCGTCTCGTTCGGCGGCCCTGCGGCCGCGGCCGCCCCCGCGCCGGCCCGCCCCGCCGAGGCCCCCACCCTGGGGCTGCTCGTCCCCGCCGTGGTGCAGTACTTCGACGAGGTGATCACCGGCGCGCGCACCGCCGCCGCCGAGGCCGGCGTCCACCTGGTCCTCGGCATCTCCTCGTACGAGGCCAGCGCCGACCGCGTCCAGGTCGACCAGCTCCTCGCCTCCGGCGTCCAGGGCCTGCTGCTCGCCCCGAACTGGACCGCCGCCGACCGCCCCGAGGACCACGCCTGGGTGGCCGAACTCCCCGTCCCCGCCGCCCTGCTGGAACGCCGGCCGGCCGCTGGCAGCCCCGCCGACGCCCTCGACGCGGTCGGCTCCGACCACCGGCACGGCGTCCTGCTCGCCCTGCGCCACCTCGCCGCCCTCGGCCACCGCCGGGTGGCCCTGGCGGCCCGCACCGACACCTGGACGGCCCACCAGGTCCGCCTGGGCTACGCCGAGGCCTGCCGCACGCTCGACCTGCCCGCCGAACCCGTCATCGACGTCCGCACCCTGGCCGACGGCGTCGACGGCGTCGCCCATCGGCTCGCCGCGGCGGTCGCCGACGGCGTCGGCGCCGCGCTCGTGCACAACGACCAGGACGCCCTGCAACTGCTTCCCCTGCTGCGGGCCAGGGGCGTGCGAGTCCCCGAGGATCTCGCCCTGGTCACCTACGACGACGTGTTCGCCGCCCTCGGCGCCCCGCCACTGACCGCCGTGGCCCCGCCCAAACGCGCCGTCGGCGCCGCCGCGGTCGACCTCCTGCTCCGACGCCTGGCCGCCACCGGACCCGCCCTGCCGGTCCACCACCTGGACCTCCTCCCGACCCTGACGGTACGCGAGTCCTCCGGAGCCTGACCGCGGCCGGGCCACTGTGCTACCGAGTCCTCGACGCCATCCAGGACCTGATGCGGCCCAGGACCGGCGAATGCCCCCGTGGGGTCCTGTCCGGCACGGCAGGAGAGCAGGACGTCGGGGCCCTGGGCGCTCTCCCGGCGCAGGATGTGAGCTGCTCCGGCCTTCGTGGAGTCCCTGATGTCTGGGTTTGTTGCGATCCAGGCGTAAGGAGAACCACGAGCAATGCCAGCACCACGCAAGTACCCCGATGAACTCCGCGAGCGCGCCGTACGCGAGTCGCCCATGTGGCCCGCGACCTCGGCATCCACCAGGAGGCCCTGCGGTCCCGGGTCCGGCAGGCCGAGGCCGACGCCGGAGAGCGGGACGACCGCCTCACCACCGTCGAGCGCGACGAGCTGAAGGAACTCCGCAGGGAAGCCGCCGAGTTGAGGCGGGCCAAGGAGATCCTGAAGGCCGCCAGCGTGTTTTTTGCCCAGGAGATCGGCCGTCCCCGGACGAGGCCGAGCAGGTGATCGACCACCTTCGTGACGGCTTCGGGGCCGATCCCGTCTGCCGGGTGCCCGCCGAGGACGAGCATCTTCGACTCGGACGGCAGCACCACGCGACGCCCGAGCTCCCACTCGCGGCACAACCCCGACGTCCGCATCCCGGGGACCACCTCACGGCGGGCACGCACCGCCTGGTCCGACCCCCCTGTGTCCGCCCTGGCCCGGCGGCCGGGGCGGACACAGGGCGCGCCCGTCAGGCGTGGATGCCCTGCCCCGGGGTGAGGATCCCCGCCGGGTCGAAACGTCGCTTCGCCGCCACCACCGACGACCACCGCGCCCCGTAGTGTCGGCCCCAGTCCGCGCCCGTCATCCCCGGGATCGCTCCGATCAGGTAGCGTTTGCCGCCCAGTGCTACCGCTCGTTCGTACAGCCGTCGGTTGCGGGTGAGCATAGCTGCGGTATCCGTGTCGGGGCCGGGGAACGCCAGCAGGTCGAAGTGCCAGCCCACCGGTTCGTCGGGTATCACCGCCAGTGGGCGGGTGAACCGTTTCGCCGTGTACGGGTAGAACAACAGGATCCCCGCTCCCAGATCCTCCGGCGTCAACACCTCCGCCGCCTCCCGCATGAACGTTTCCGCACGCGAGGCCGGCAGGAACAGGCTCAGCCACGGCTTCGGCAGCCCCCAGTACCCGGCCGCCTTCAGGTATCCCGCGAAAGCGTCGACCCGGAACGCGTACTCGCGTACCCCCTGGTCCGTCACCGTCGTCTCACCCGCCGCGCACCGCAGTCCCCGCAGCAGCGCATCCCGGTCCGGTAGCGTCGTGCCGTCGTAGTGTGCCACCGCTTCCACCTTGTACCGCCACCGGGTACCGGCCGTGTCCCGTACCACCTCGCCGACCTGCAGGTCGAACCGTTCCTCGGCCATCAGCCGTTCCTGGTCCGCCAGATACGTGCCCAGGTCGTCGTAGAACAGGTTGAACACCAGTGCCCGTTCCCGTGCCGGTACCAGCCGCACCGTCGCCCGTACGATGATCCCGACCTGACCGCCGCCGGCCAGTACCGCGTCGAACAGTTCCCGGTTGCGTGTCGCGCTGGCCGTCACCAGCTGTCCCTGCCCGGTCACCACGTCGACCGACTCGACCGTGTCCGCCTGCAGTCCGAACCGCTGCACACCACCGCCGATCCCGCCGACACTCAGCGTCCCGCCCACCGACAGGTGCAGATAGTCCGTCAGGCACGGGGGCATCCACCCCTTCGCCAGCGCCGCGTCCGTCAGCCGCGCCCACGTCACACCGGCCTCCACCACGGCCCGCCCCGGGGCGAGGGAGACGATCCGGTCCAGACCCCGGGCGTCGATCGCGACACCGCCGGGCGCACCGGCCTGCCCGTAGCTGGAGTGCGACTCCAACTGCGCCGCGCCGGTGCCGGTGTCCGGGTTCCCGCTCTGTCCGTTCATGGCGACGGGGATCCGGTGGCGGCGGGCGAAGCCGACCACCTCCACGATGTCGCGTACCGACCCGGGGTGCAGTACGGCGCGTGGCGCGGCGTTCACCAGGTGTCCGAAGTCGCCGGCGAACCGGGCGAGTTCAGTGCCTCCGGTGACCATCGTCCCGTCCAGGCGCGGCAGTGCCGCGACTCCCGGCGGCACGCCCGCGCCGGACTCCCCGCCACCGGCGGCACCGGGGGTGCCGGGGGCGAGGGCCCATGTGCGCCCGGCGGTGTTCCAGCCGATCACCGCGGCCGCCGCACCGGCGAGGAGACCGCGGCGCGGCAGATCCGACCTGCTCATATCAGGATCCTCCGATCAATCGTCAAAGAGGGATTGTTGTACCGCAGCAGGCACCTACCCGCGCAATCCCCGCGTCGCTGAAGCCGCTCCGACCGCTCCAGCCGCGCCAGTGCCTCCAGCGCCCGGGCGAGCACCTTCGCCCGGTACGGGGGGCCTCGTGAAGCGCCCGCGCCACCCGCCCGGCCTCCTCCAGCAGCGCCCACCGGGCCCGCGGCAGCTTCCGTACCTCGGGCCACTCGCAGGCCCCCATCAGCACGTACGCCAGCTTCGACCCGTACACCCGCGGACTGACCTCCGTCAGCAGCCGGTACACCCACCGTGCATCCGCGCCCGCCTGCGCGGCACCCGCCGGTCGCACGTGGGCAGCAGCGTCTGTGCCTGCCACGTCAGGTCCTGGTCCACCGTCATGTTCCTCCTCGTTCCTTCGCGTCTGTTCCGGGGCCGGGCGGCAGGGCACACGTGCCGGCTTCCGGCGGGCGGGTGCGGGTGCGGGTACGGGTACGGGGTCGGGGGAGTGGGTGACGATGAGTCCGCGCCTTGCCCGCCACTGCCGGGCAAGGCGGAACCGGCGTGCGCTGTGTCCTGTGGTGCGGAGGCGGGTGTCCGGTGTTGTGTGGTGCGGCAGCGTTCTGCCGTGTGGATCCGGGTGTTCGCTGCCGTGTGGTGTGGTCGTGTCCGGGTCTAGCGTGGGCGTCCATGAGGACACCCGTACTGGCCATCTCTCTTGTCTCCCTCGTCTGTCTTGTGACGGGCGCCGCCCCGGCCGCCGCCGGGCCCTTACCGGACGCGAACGGACCCGGTTGCGGCGACCACCGTGCCGTGGCGCATGCACTGGAGCGGCTCACCGGCGAGTACCGGCTGGCCGGAGCGGTCGTGGAGGTGGCCGATCCCGTCTGCGGACGCTGGAGCCTGGCCTCCGGCCGGGCCGACCTGGACACCGGGCGCCCGGCGAGTGCCGGGGACCGTCTGCGGATCGGCAGCATCACGAAGACGTTCACCGCGACCGTGGTCCTCCAGCTCGTCGACGAGGGCCGGCTCTCCCTCGACGCCACCGTGGACGACTACCTGCCCGGACTGGTCCGCGGCAACGGCTACGACGGCCGCACCATCACGGTGCGCCAGCTCCTCCAGCACACCAGCGGCCTGCCCGACCACGCCGACGCGTTCGCCACCGCCGACACCGACTGGCTGCGCCACCACGACTTCACGCCCAGGGAACTCGTCGAGGCGGCGCTGCGGCTTCCCCCTCCCGCCACCACCTGGCACTACTCGACCACCAACTATGTCCTGGCGGGTCTGCTGATCGAGCGGGTCACCGGCCGCAGTTACGAGAGCGAGACGGAGCGGCGGATCATCCGGCCGCTGGGGCTGCGTGACACCTACTGGCCCGGTGGCTCCGAGGTCATCCGCGGGCGGCATTCCCACAGCTACTTCACCGTCGAGCGGGACGGTGCGGCGGTGCGGGTGGACGGTACCCGCTGGAACACCTCCGCGGGCGGCGCGGGCGGCGCGCTCGTCTCCACGCCCTCCGACGTCAACCGTTTCCTCGACGCCCTGCTCGGCGGGCGGCTGCTGTCCCCGCGGCAGCTCGCCCGGATGCGGGACACGGTGCCCGGCGATCCCGGCCGGCTGGGCCCGGGCGGCCGTTACGGACTCGGGCTGATCACCTCCCCGCTGTCCTGCGGCGGGCAGTGGAGCGGTCACACCGGGTCGACCCGGGCCGGGCACCACGCCATCACCGCGATGGCGCCCGGCGGCCGCCACCTGACGGTCGCCGTCAACGAGACCCCGACCACCGAGGAGAGCGTCGCCGCCTTCGTCGCCGTCGTGGACACCGCCCTGTGCGAACCCCCGGCACGGCACCCGGCCTAACGCCCGGCACAGCGCCCGGCCGGGCCCACGGACCCGGCGCGGGCCCGGTGCGGGCCCGGTGCGGCACCGGCTGACGGGGCGTCGCGGGCGGGGGCCTGTCGTCAAACCTCCCGCCTGCGCGCCGACGCCCCCAGCTTTCGGCCGGGAGGTGCCCCCACCGCATCGCGTCCCTCCTCCGCCCTTGCGATGCACGCATCCCAGCGTCGTCACGCCCGCCCTCCGGGCGGACGACGGGGGCTAGCCTCAATGCCGGTGACTTTGTGGTCGGTGTCTCGTTGGTTGTGGTGTGGCGAGGGTGGGGCAGGTCAAGTCGCCTGCGGATGAGCGGATATCGGACC
>NZ_JBIUYD010000045.1:0-41048 GCF_044744345.1 Kitasatospora sp. NPDC087315
GAGCTGGCGGACTACGGCGTGGTCGGCGACCTCTTCGCCGTCCTCCCGCAGCTCACCGGCGAGGTGAAGGCCCGCAAGGGCTGACCCGCCCCGGCCCGTACGACGGAGGGCGCACCCGGGAGACTTCCGGGTGCGCCCTCCGTCGTGACCTGCGGGTGTCCGGGCCCGGCGGCCTGCGGACCGGGCGGTGCGACGGCCCGTAGAGTCGGCGCACGACCGGCGGCACGGCGCCACACCGCGAGCGAGGGCGAGGGCAGACGCATGACACTGTTGACGGCACTTCACGGCCACTACGGCGATTCGGGCGACGCGCTGAGGATCGACGGGCGGGCGCTCTCCCGCGAGGAGTTGCTCGCCGCGGCGACCGCCGTCGCCGACCGGGTGGCCGGTGCCCCCGCGGTGGCGGTGCACGCCCGGCCCACCGCCGAGACCGTCGTCGCCGTGGTCGGCGGGCTGCTGGCCGGCGTACCCGTGGTGCCGCTGCCGCCCGACTCCGGGCCCAAGGAGCGCGCGCACATCCTCCGTGACTCGGGCGCCGCCCTGCTCGCGCACGCCGCCGGGGACGACGTGCCGTCGGCCGCCGGAACGGACGCGCTGCCGGTGGACCTGACGGAGCGTTCCGCCACCACGTACGCCGAGCCCGCCGCGGACGCCACCGCGTTCGTGCTCTACACCTCGGGCACCACCGGAGCGCCGAAGGGGGCGATGATCCGCCGCGCCGCCGTCGCCGCCGATCTGGACGCGCTCGCCGCCGCGTGGCGGTGGACCGCCGAGGACACGCTGGCGCACGGCCTGCCGCTGTTCCATGTGCACGGTCTGGTGCTCGGCGTCCTCGGCGCCCTGCGCACCGGCAGCCGGCTGGTCCACACCGGACGGCCCACCCCGGCCGGGTACGCGGCCTCCGGCGGCAGCCTGTTCTTCGGGGTGCCGACGGTCTGGTCCCGGCTCGCCGCCGACCCGGAGGCGGCCGGGCGCCTGGCCTCGGCCCGGCTGCTGGTCTCCGGCAGCGCTCCGCTGCCCGTCCCGGTCTTCGAGAAGCTCGCCGCGCTGACCGGCCATGCCCCGGTCGAGCGGTACGGGATGACCGAGACGCTGATCACCGTCAGCACCCGGGCGGACGGCGAGCGCCGCCCCGGCAGCGTCGGCCTGCCGCTGGAGGGCGTCCGGACCAGGCTGGTCGGCGAGGACGGCGGGCCCGTTCCGTCCGACGGCGAGAGCGTCGGCGAGCTGCAGGTGGCCGGCCCGACCCTGTTCTCCGGGTACCTCGACCGGCCGGACGCCAACGCGGAGTCCTGGACGGCGGACGGCTGGTTCCGCACCGGGGACGTCGCGGTGATCGGTGAGGACGGCTTCCACCGGATCGTCGGCCGGGCCTCGGTGGACCTCATCAAGAGCGGCGGCTACCGGATCGGCGCGGGTGAGGTGGAGGCCGCCCTCCGTGACCACCCGGCGGTCGTGGACGCCGCCGTGGTCGGCGCGCCCGACGAGGACCTCGGCCAGGCGGTGGTCGCCTACGTCATCCCGGACGGTGCGGTGACGGGGGAACAGCTGACGGCCTTTGTGGCCGAGCGGCTCTCGGTGCACAAGCGGCCCCGGCGGGTGGTGCTGGTGGCCGACCTGCCCAGGAACGCCATGGGAAAGGTGCTGAAGAAGCAGCTGATGGCGGAGTCGGCGCAAGGGTGACGGGAAGTCACCCGCTGACGGTCACTCATCTTCCGTGAACCCCTTTGGCCCACTCCACTGCGCACCGTGAGAGAACGTGTGCTTAACGTGACACGCAGGCAGAACTGAATCACTGGGCGACACGCCGCGGCTTCCGGCCGCAGGGCCGGAAGCCGCGGCATGTCGCCCGGAGAGCGTTCGCACCCCGGTGGGGCCGCTCGCTGGATCAGTCGTGTTCCGTAAGGCTCAGCGAAGCTCAGCAAAGGAAGACAGACAGGATGACGACCGTCAACACCGGCGCACCGGGCATCACCGGCGATCCGACCGGGCAGCCCGTAGCCACCAACGACCAGCGGGCAGCGGCCCGTTCCGCCCGAACCTCCCGGGCGGCGCGGGTCCGGCGGGGGATGGCCTCGGTGGCCGTGATCGCGGCCGGAGCCGGCGTGCTCGGCCTCGGGACCGGGGTGGGCAGCGCGGCTGCCGACCCGGCACCGGCCCATGCGGGCTGGGACGGCTCGCGGTACTGGTTCAAGAACAGTCAGGGCCAGTGGCGCTGGACCACCCACGCCGACGTCTACCAGGCCAGGACGGGCGGCTCCGGCTCCGGCTCCAGTTCCGGCTCCGGCGGTTCCTCGTCCGGCGCGACCACGGCCGGCTCCTCGTCCGGGGGGATCACCCAGGGCTGGGACGGCTCGCGGTACTGGTTCAAGAACAGTCAGGGCCAGTGGCGCTGGACCACCCACGCCGACGTCTACCAGGCCAGGACCGGAGGTGGCGGCTCCTCCTCGGGCTCCACCGGTCCGGCCGACTCGGCCCCGGCTCCGTCGGGGGCGCCGACGACTTCGGCCCCGGCGGCGAACGGGGACGTGGAGGCGGCCGTGCAGTACGCGCTCGCGCAGGTGGGAAAGCCGTTCAGGACGGGCGGAAACGGTCCGGACGGCTACGACTGCTCCGGCTTGGTGCAGCAGGCGTTCCGGCACGGCGGCATCTCCCTGCCCCGGGTGGCCAACGACCAGTACGCGGCGACCACCCCGGTCCGCGCCGGCCAGTTGCAGCGGGGCGACCTGCTCTACTGGTCCGACGACGGCAGCGCGCGGGGCATCCACCACACGGCGATCTATCTCGGCGACAACCAGTACGTGGAGGCCGCCCGGCCCGGAACCAAGGTCCGGGTGTCCCGGATCAGCAGCGGCTACTACCCCACCCACATGGGCCGCCCCTGAGGCGTGTGTCCGGTGTGATGCCAGTGCCCGGGCCGCTCGGTCCGGGCACCGGCGTGTCACGGGGCGGGGGCGTGCGGGGTGTCCCGTGCGCTGGGCGTGTGGGGTGTGGTGGGAGCGCGCAGATTGGTGCAAGCGCCTATCGGGGTGGCGGCGGCCGGTGGGACCGTAGGACTTTGGGCGGGCGGGCCGGTTCTCCTGACGTCGGGAGCCGCCGTACCGACCGGTCCGCCTGGTCGAACCGCGAGGCATCTGGCCAGGGCACATGCCCCTGTCAAGGGCGGGGCGGACCGTGCGGGCCAGGCCCGGCGGGGAGGCATGGGGACCGGCGCGGCGGGGGTACCACCTCGGGTGGCGCTGGTTCGGCTGACGGGGGCGCCGCCCGGTGTGAACCGCACGGGGCGAAGTCGAGGGCAGGGGACGTTGTGATCGTCTGGATCAACGGCTGTGTCGACATAAGGCCAGGTCGGCGTCCTGCCTGCTTTTATTCGCTCCGAAACCTAGCCTTACTTAGCTATAGCTAGCCTTAGTTAGTCTTGATTGGGAAGATCTTTCTCCCATCCGTCTCCCATGGGGGACGGATGGGAGACGGCTGCGATGGAGCTCCAGATCCGGGACCGTTCGGTCAACCAGGGGCGCCGTGAGCTATCGCCGACGAGGGGACTCGGGCCCGCCGGGCACACCCAGGTGGCCGCCGCCATCAGGGTCAGCCTCTTGCTCGCTACATACAACCGAATCTTTAGGCGGCTGCGTCTCTGCGTCCTCGCGTCACGGTCGGCGCTCGTCCGCGCCGCGCACCTTCAGCCCGCTAGTGCCGGTCGGGGTCGATGCTATAGCGGGTCACGAATCCGTACCTCCAGGGCTGCCGCAGTGCTCCGTCGCAATGCCGAGCCTCATTCTGACCGATCGACGGGAGGCAGAGGCACAGGTGCGGGTCACCCCAGGCCCGGGTGCGAAGTAGAGCGCCGCGGAGAGGAGTTCAGCCGTCGCGCACGACGCAGCCGACGGGTAGGACGGTCGTGCCGACGCTGAGCCAGGCGATCGGGTGGTCGATCCGCTGCCGGGGCGGCCGGCACATGGCCTATGCGGTCGTCCGGGTGTGTTTCAGCCAGTCGGCCGCGGGCGTCCACGGGCCCTGGGGTGCGGCCACGAGGTTGTCCAGGGCTCCGAACGCGTGGGCGTCGGTGTCTCCGGGGGCGAAGACCTGGGGCAGGAGGCCGGCGGACAGGTCCCGGCCCTGGGGGCGGACCCGTTGCTCCAGCAGGTGGTACTCCTGGACCTCGGCGACGTGCAGGTCGCCGCCGCGGTGGCCGGTGATCAGGTGCGGGCATACCTGGATCGCGTAGGCGGCGCAGGAGCGATGGAGGGGAGGTTCGATGACGAAGCCCGGGCCGTCGCCCTTGGGCGCTCCCGCTACGAACACTGCCCGGAAGCGGTGCTTGATGCGCAGGCCGCACAGCTGGCACCGCCGCTCGTTCATGCAGGCGCGCTGACGCTGTGGGCACACCTGCCCGAGCAGGGGTCGGCCACGGCCGGGCACGCAGGTACAGACCAGGGTGGGGCCGGTGCCGGCGACCTTGCGGAGCGTCCGTGTGCCGCTCTCCCACAGGGTCGTCCAACCCACGGGGTATCCGCGCGGGTCCCGTGGCAGAGGCTTTACCTCGGTGGGCATCGGGACCTGGCGCCAGCCCGTCGGCATCGTCGTCATGGGTGCCATCCTCGCATCGTGCACCGCCCCCATCGCCGGGCCCCAGGGAACTGGTGACACCGTGATCGGGACGGTTCGCCGGCCTCGCGGTACCGTCGTCTCGTGACTCAACTTCCCAGCAGCTTGGCCACGTTGGTGGTGCGTACCGACTTCTCTAGCCCCGCGTCGTGGGAGCGTCTGCGTGAGGCCCTGGCCACCCCGAACGAGGACGGGTTCCTTTCCGACGTCGAACTTGTGGACAATCCCTGCTTCGCGGGCGTGACCTGCGCCGAGGCGAGGCGCCTGCTGCCGGGCGACTACCGGCGCCCACTGCTCGTCCTGGCGGACACGGTGGCGCTGGGCTCGGCCGAACTGCCGGTCGTCGTGGTGGACCTGTGGGGCGAGCCGGGGCGTTCCATCCGGGTTGTCGCCGCAGAGCTTTGGGGGATCGAGAACAACCTGTCGATCTCGAACATGGACTTCGACGACTTCGCCCGCGCCGTCGACGAGGACGGGGTGTTCAGGGACTTCTGAGCCAGGCCGCCCAGCGGGCCAAGATCAACAGTCGCCTAGACTGGCCTGATGCCCCGTTCCGAGATCAGCATACGCACCATGCCGAAGACGGCGGCGGTCGCCACCGTGGCTCTGCTCCTCGCCATGGCCACGGCTTGCGGACCCGGTACGTCCGGCACGGCATCGTCTCCGGCGCCGGTCTCCTTCACCGGGTCGGCGACTTCGGCCGCGCCGCCCACACTTCTGCCGCCGACCTCGCCGACCCCGCCCGTGCCGGTCCCGCCGCCCGCACCGAGGACGGTGACAACCGAGCCGACCCCGCCCGGGCCGGCCGCCTCGCCGACCAAGCGTGCCGGAAGCGGGGCGGAGGCCGGAACCGGCACCGCGGGCAGCGATTCTCCCGGACGGCACGACGGGAGCAACTACGACAACCTCTCGCCCGCCGGGCAGGAGGCACACGACACCGAGAACTGCGCCCAGACAGTGGGGAAGAAGAAGGGCAGCTGCAACGAGCCACACCGTAAGTGCCGGGAAGCCGGCGCCACCGTGACGTCCTCGGCGGGCGTGGCCCTGACGTGCCGGACCTACGCCAGGGACGGGCGGCTGCACTGGCTCGCCGCCGGAGAGTGACCCGAAGCCCGCTCGGCCCCGGGGCAGTTGGCGGGCCGCGCGGCCCGCGTCACAACAGAAGGCGACCCGGGTGACCGGCCGCAGTGCCGCGCGGACCGGACCCAGTGTCATGCAGCACGCGATACGGGTAGCGTGTACTGCATGACGGGCCAGGACGCGTGGCGGCGGGCGGAAGAGGCACTTCGAGGCCGGGTGCGACGCCGGGACGAGGCCGAGGCCGAGCGGGACCCGCTGATCCTCCCGGCCGGGGCGGCGAAGGCGACGGTCGACCGGGCCTCCCGCACCTCGACCGACCGCGTCCTCGGTCTGGTCCTGCAGGGTGTGCGCACGCAGGAGATCGCAGGACTGAAGGCCGCGGATGCCGGCGGCGAAGCCGTCGAACTGGATCCGGGCAAGGCCCGCCGCCGGGAGCTGCCGATGCCCGACGAGGCTACGCGACGACTTGCGGACATCGTCCGCGTGATCGGTACGACCCGCCCTGTGTTCCCCGCGGGTCCCCGGCATCGGCCACAGCCCGACTTCCCCGCCCTCCCCGCAACACCCCTCGCGCACGAGATTGACGCGGGGCGAGGCCTGGGCCGGCCCACCCCCATCGAGGCGCGCCCGGTCAACGCTGCGGGCCTCCAGGCCTGCCAGGTGGACCCGGGCCGCTACCACCGGCCGTAGCCCGGCGCGCCGAGTCGCTGCTCGGCCCGGTTGCCGCCTGCCCGGTTGCCAGCGTGGTGCCGTTTGGGCCCAGAGCGGTGGATGCGGACCTGCACGCACCACGGCGAGGGCGTCCAGCACCGGGGCGCGGTACGCCGCCAGGCCCAGCGGGAGCCGGTTCCGGCCTCAAGCCGGCGCAGAACCCGGCGCCGTCCCATCTCGGAGATCGGCGATCCCGGGGGCCTCCGCCGACCGGGCCGGGAAGCAGCAGCCCTCCGTCCTGCGACCGGTACGCCGCCTGTACGACTCGACCACCGGCCGGTTCTTGCCGTCCGACCCGGCCCCGGAGGGCTCGCCGAACACCTGCGGCTACCTGGTCGCCATGGAACGCCTGACCTGACAGGCCTGTCCTGGGCGCCGTGGACGATCCACCTACTCGACGAGCGCCCCGTGCACCTGGCCAGGCACTGGAGGGGAGCGGAGCGTGTGGGAGCGTACTGATGGCTCGGGCATTCGGCGGTGATGTGCCGAGTCGGCGGGAAGCGCGAAGTTCTCTTGACTATGGCCGAGTTGGTGCGGAGCGTCGCGGCCCGTGAACACGGGCCGGCTCAGGGCTGTGCCGCGCGCCTCGCCTCGTAGCAGCCGGTGGATATGACCGGTGGCTGGTAGCCGGCATCCGGAAGCCCTATGCCGTCGAAGGCCAGGAGACCATCGGGCTGATCTGCGCCTTCTCCTGCGCCAGCAAATCTGTGGACTATTCCCGACGCATGTGAAATGAGTCCGACCAGCGGATGATCATCATTAATCAATTTTCGCTTCAGTGTCACCCGATTGGGGAGTGGCGCCGTTCGATTTTCAGGCGCAATGATTCATTTCGCTCGCCCGGGGCAAATTGCACGTGGGATTGCATGGGTCGCTGGCCTGTGGAGTTCTGGAAAAGTACGACTAGACTGCCGCAGTGGCTCGCGGGCCCGTCGACCCCGGATGCCGCGCTCGCGCGGGACCTGCTGCTGCGGATGCTGTTCAGCTGCGTGGTGGACGCCGACTTCCTCGACACCAGCGCGCACTTCACCGGCCTGCCTGCCGCCGTCCGTGAGGAAACCGATATGGCCGCCCTGGCCGGCGTGTTCGAGGAACGCCGGCGGCGGGCCCTCGCGGTGCGCCCGCCGTCGCCGGTCGACGGCATCCGCCGCCGCGTCTACGAGCAGACGGTGGCCTCCGCCGTGAACGAGCCCGGCATGTACGTGCTCCACGTACCGACCGGTGGCGGGAAGACCCTCGCGTCGGCGGGATTCGCACTGCACCACGCGGCCGCGCACGGCCTGCGGCGGGTCGTGGTCGCCGTGCCCTACGTGAGCATCACCCAGCAGAACGCCCAGGTCTACCGGGACCTGCTCAACCCGGACGACCCGGACCTTCCCCCGACGGTACTGGAGCACCACAGCTCCGTGGACCTGGACGACCAGGACGCCTGCTGGGCACGCACGGCCGCCGAGAACTGGGACGCCCCGTTCGTCGTGACCACCACCGTCCAGCTCTTCGAATCGCTCTTCTCCCACAAGCCCGCCGCCATGCGCAAGCTCCACCGCCTGGCGAAGTCGGTCATCGTCCTGGACGAGGTCCAGGCCCTGCCGGACCACCTCCTGGTCCCGATCCTCAGCGGCCTGCGCGGGCTGGTCGAGCGCTTCGGCACCACCGTCGTCCTCGTCTCGGCGACCCAGCCGGACTTCTGGTCCCTGGCCCAGCTCCACGGTCTGCCCCGCCACCAGCTCATCGACAACCCCGCCGACCTGTTCACCGCACTGCGGCGCGTCGCGTACGACTGGCGCAGCGGCCCGCACGTCACCTGGGAGTCGATGGCCGAGGAGATCTCCTGCCACAGCGGCAGCCAGACGCTGACGGTGGTGAACACCACCAAGGACGCCGCGCGCCTGCACCGTCTCCTGGAGGACCGCGCGCAGGGCCCGGTCCTCCACCTGTCGACGCGGATGACGGCGGAACACCGCCGTGCGACCATCGAGCAGATCCGGGCCGTGCTCGATGCCGGCGACGACGTCCACGTGGTGTCGACGCAGCTCATCGAGGCCGGCGTCGACCTCGACTTCCCCCGGGTCTTCCGGGCCTGGGCACCCGCGGAATCCCTGCAGCAGGCCGCAGGACGCTGCAACCGCGACGGCCGGCTGCCGGAGGGCACCGTCGTCGTCTTTCAGATCCACGACGCGGGCCAGCCCCGCGACACCATCTACGAAGCGGCACTCAAGGCCACCGCGGCACACATCGGCCCCGACCTCGCGGCACCCGACGACCTCGACGCCCTCAGCCGGTACTACCAGCTCCGCTACAGCCTCCACGGCAGCAGCCCCGCCACCATGGGCGGAGGGATCGACGACCTGCGGACACGACTGGAGTTCCCCGCCGTCGACAAGGCCTTCCGAATGATCGACGACGAGTACAGCCAGCCCGTCGTCGTCATCCGGCACGAGGCCGACAGGGACGGCATCGAGGCCGACATCGCCGCCCTGCGCTCCCCCTACCCCTGCGGCCCCGAACCCCTGCGACGCCTCCAGCCGCACACCGCCTCACTCCCCCGCCACGAAGCCAGAGCCGCACTCGCCGCCGGGCTCGCCGAACCGGTCATCGGCGACCTTCTGCTCTGGCACGGCGCATACCACCCGAACCGGGGACTGGACCCCTCCGAGAAGGAAGACAGCACAGCATTCGTCCTGTAGCCCGGGGCCTGCTGCGGCTGAACGTCTTCAGGGGGCAACTGCTACCAGCCGTCCGGAACGTCGTCTGATGCGCATCGGGCGAGCACGGCCTGGAGCTCATACAGGTGGCGGCCCGCCCGCTCCTCGCGGTGCGGGCCGTCGCTTTCCTGTCGGCAGTCGCGGTGGATTCGGCCAGGGGATGAGGCGATCCGTCCGGGGCTCTGCCCAATATCCCTGAGGCCACCGGCCCGCTGAAGTCCTTCGACCGATGCCGGCTCATTCAGGAGCGATCATAAATTGGTAAAGAAAGCCAAAATTACCATCCTTTGAGAGTTTCCGCTCTTCACCCGATCGGCGGCAGGCGCGTTCGATTTTGTGCGCCCTAGGATTCACGCAGCCCTTCGCAATTGCGCGGTGGGATTGCATTGGGCCTTTGACCTGCGGCTTCCAGCGCGGAAAGGGGCCCTGCGGAAACCTTTTCTCCTCCACGACAGAAAGGACAGTGAGACATGATTGCCAATGGGGTTCGGGCGGACACGATCCCGGGTGTGAAGTGGATCAAGGCGGCGGCGAGCAACGGCGTCGGACAGTGCGTCGAGGTCGCCGCCCTGCCGGGGGGTGATATCGCGCTGCGGAACAGCCGGCACAAGGACGGACCGGCGCTCATCTTCACGCCTGACGAGTTCAGGACATTCCTCGGAGGGTCAAAGGCCGGAGAATTCGATCACACGTGCCCCTGATGACCCGCTAGTCGGGTAATTCGCCACGCGACACGCGGGACCGCGCTGTGCCACAATCGAGTGTCGATGCTCGCTATTGGGGAGGTCCCGCGTGTCGGCCGGTAATCAGGGCCAGAATTTCGCCGAAAATGTGTTCGGGTTCGCCCGCATGGCGGCTTCCGGGGCGGACAGTCCGACCGCCTCCCGCATTCTGCTCGGCACCGGCCTTCGTCTTCTGCGCGACAAGACCACGCTGAAGGAGGCCGCGGCCAGGACCGCCGGGTTCTCAGCCTCGAAGCTCAGCCGCTTCGAGACCGGCAACAACCCGGTCACGCTCAAGGACGTACGGGCGCTGATGCGCACGTACAAGGTCCCCCAGGAGGTCCTGCGCGAGTTCGAGCAGCTGGCGCGCCATGCGATGCAGCCCGAGTGGACGGCCCCCTACCGGGACCTGCTGCCGCGCTTCGTCGAACGGCTCATCGCCCTGGAGGCGAAGGCCTGGAAGCTCTACGGCTACGAGCGTGTCGTGTTCCCCGGCCTCCTCCAGACCGAGGCGTACGCCCGTGCGCTCATCGCCGGCGACCTCCCCGGATCCATGGACTCCGAGATCGACCGGCGGGTGGCGCTGCGGCTGCAGCGCCAGCACCGGGTGCGCGATGCCGAGGTCCGCACCGTCCACTACATCGACGAGGGGGTCCTCACCCGCACCGTGGGCTCACCGCAGGTGATGGTCGAGCAGATGGAACGGCTGATCCGCCTCACCCAGACCCCCGGCTACGGCATCCGCGTCGTCCCCCGGGACTGCACGGCCGCCTCCAGCATCACCAGCATCACCCACCTCGACTTCCGCACCACCGGTCTGCCCGAACTCATCTACAACGAGGGCCTGATGGCCGCGGACTACCTGGTGCCGACCGACGACGAGGACGCGCAGTCCAAGGGGCCGTCGCAGTTCACCTACGCCAAGGAGATGCTGTGGCGCCTGATGGGGCATTCCCTGGACCGCACCGGCAGCCAGGAGCTGCTGCTGAAGGCGCAGGCCGGGTACCTGGAGCAGCTCTGAGGACGGTGTTCACCGCACCACGGCGAGCCCTCCGTAGGTGATCCACTCAAGGCTGCGCTGACGTGCGAGCACTTCGGTGTCAGGGCGCCAGTCGCTGACGTCCACAAGCCCGGGCTCCTGGACGTCGAGGCCGTCGAAGAAATCGGCGACATCGTCCCGGCTTCGCACCCGCCCCCACCTGCCGCCGGTGCGCTCCCTCATGAAGCCGGTCACCTGCCGGCGGAAGTCCGCTCGATCGCTGGCCAGTTGGCACAGGACGACGACGCTTCCGGGCGGCAGGCCCCGGACGCTCTCACGGACGATCGCGGCCGCCTGGAGGTCGTCGGCGAAGCAGTGCAGGACCGACACGAACAGCATCGCGACCGGCTTGTCGAAGTCGATGAACCCCTCGGTGCCCTGGCGGATGGCTGCCGGATCGGCGATGTCGGCACCGAGGATCCGCACGTTCTCGTTCTCGTCGAGCAGTGCCCGGCTGTGGAGGATCACGGTCGGGTCGTTGTCGATGTAGACGACCCTGCAGTTCCGGTCGACGGCCTGGGCCACCTGATGGACATTGCGCTCGGCCGGGAACCCGGACCCGTGATCCAGGATCTGGGTGATCCCGTGGTCGCACACGACACTCTCTACCGCCCGCAGCAGAAAAGCCCTGCTCTGGATGACGAGTTCGCGGCTGCTGGGGGCGAGGGCGAGCAGGTCCTCGACGCTCCGGCGGTCGGCGGGGAAGTTGTTGGTCCCGCCTCCCAGGAAGTCGAACATCCTCGCTGCGGCCGGGATCTCCACGTTCACCCGGCTCGTCAGATCGGACTCGCCCACGGTACCCCTCCGTGTCCGGCAACCCCGGTCCGGTCCCGGCGGCTTGATCCATCCATCGTAGAGGGGCAGCACGAAGCACACCACCGCTGGATCGGGTGACGTGGTGCATTCATGACGAACCTTCGCGCGACCTGGGCGATCACGCCCCGGAGCGCGCGCCGGTCCGTTCGGTATGCGATTAGAACTTCGAGAAGTACACCTCCTCAGGCATGACGGCGTTGGCGCCCAGCAGGCGCCGGGCCGTCAGCAGACCGGCGCGCACGTCGGGCTCGTCGACTCCCATCAGCTGCGCGGCCTTCCCGACCGGCATGCCGAGCCCGTGGTGCAGGAGAGCGGCGTCGGCCGGCGCCGGCGGCAGACAGGCGTGCAGCCTGTCCCCTTCAGCCGCCGAAGGACAGGCCCCCAGGACCGCGACGACAGCGGCCCGCAGAATGCACCAGGCATACGCCCCCGGACGCCTGTCCAACAGCACCCGGTCCCAATGGACTTCCACACGCTCGAACGCCATCTCGACGGCGACCTGGCTCAGAGCCCGGTCGCCCAGCCGCGCCCGCGCGTATCGCAGGTAGCCCTCTTCCTGAAGGGCCACGAAGGCGGTGAAGCCGATGCCGGAACGGCACCGGCGCCGGGAGAGTCGGCTTCGGTCAGCAGGCATCGCGGCCTCCCCACGTCAACTCGGTCGTGAACACGGACAGGTGCCTCGGGCGGCGGACCGCAAAGGAAGCGGCACGCGCCCCGGGCGCGGCCCGCCCCTTCACGGGCGGGCCGCACCGGCGGCTCCGTCAGTGCCGCAAGTCCGAGCTTCCGCTCCCGCTCCGCGGGGCGCCGGCCTGCATCAACAGCGCGACCAGCAGGGCCTGCTCGGCTTCAACCCGCAGGCCCCCCAACGCCATCCCTGCCACGACGAGCACGGGCGCCGTGCTGCCGCACAGCAACCCGGACGCGACCAGGGCGGCCGCGCGCAATCCCACGGGCCTCCGCGGACCGCTGCTAGATTGAGGGGCCCGCGAGGGCGGGTAAGCCCGCCCTCGGGCAGTTCGCTCATGCATGGGTGCCAACCTTCTCGTGATCGAACGACCAACGCCCCGGACAGTGGTCGCACACCGTCCGGGGCAGCTCCGCATCGGAGCCACCGAAAACGCTACCGCCCGCGAACGGCTCCAACGCACCGCCAAGCACCCTCAACTCACACCGTGGAAAACCACGTTGATGAACAGGGCCCGCAGCACCGGCAGCACCCGCCAACGACAGCAGGACCGGCCACACTCGATCAGCCTCCGGACAAATTCGATCTGCCGCGACAGCGCGTTCACCAGCGCTGCGCGCCCCTGCCGGGCCCGGAGCGCCGACACACACGCCCCCCATGTGCCCGCCAACCGCGAGAACCTCACGCCGGCTCTCCCACTGCCGCCGGAAGACCCGGGGCGAGGATCAGATCGTCATCTCCGCGACCGGCGCGTCCTGCTCCGGATCGCAGCTTCGACACGACCGTTCGACCACCGGCGTGAAGAGATCGAGATGGTCACACCGCGCCCGCGGATCCACCAGGCCCGCACGCTGAACGCTCAACCGTTAGTCTCGGACTGCTGGCACATCCGCTACCGCCCCCCTCCCCCAGCGGGCGGCCCCGCTGCCACAGGCACCCGTTCGAGGGATGGTCCTTGTCCACAGGCGGGTACTTATCCACAGGAAACAGCGGATCAGCCACGAACACGCCGGGCACCGGGCACAGTTCAGCCACGCGCCGCCCCCCCCCCAGCGGCCACATGGAAGGGCTGGACAAGATGAACCGAGCAATGCGCACCAGGGCCACGCGACGAACCGGACGCCCGCGGGTGCACCGCCCCGCGCCGCCGCGCCGGCTCGACCCTGGACGCAACCACCGCCGGCGGGAAGGCACCCGGGCCGCCGTCCGGCTCCTCGGCGAGCTGATCGGCGGGATTCTCGGATGCTGACCACCAGCGGACAAGCCCATCCACCTCTTTGGCGCATCGCCGGAGGCGGTCGCCTCGTCAGGCCATTTCCCGGTACACGGCACGCGGTCCCCTCCCGCACCAACGCTTAAGCCGCCAAGGCAACTTCACGCCACCCTGCCGGCTGCCCCTCCGCAGGGCGCCGATATCAACCGGCCTGCTCTGATGTCTCCGAGCGTGCGGGGCTGACCCCGTGTCCGTGCCGCGCGCGTCTGGGAAGGGGACTATCCCTGCGGGCGCGGCGCCGAGCATGGCTTCGGTGATCCCGACTCGGCCGCCCCACCCCTGGCAACGCCCGTGAGCGGACCGACCCGGCCCCTGCACCGTCGCGGCACCTCCGGACCCTACCGCCTGCGGTAGGGTCCGGGCCCACCTGGCGAGCCTGGAGCTCGGCCGGGTCGACGGTCCGACTCCGCCTCCAGCGCCAGGCCATCAAAACCCTGAGCAGCGTCCTCGGCAACAACGACGGACCTGACGGTCCACCCCTTGCCGCGACAGCTGTCCGCTGAACTGCGGTCTGACACGCCGCAGCCCCCACGAGAACCTCGTGGGGGCTGCGGCGTCCGGCGGTGTTGCCGTCAACCGCGCCCAGAGATCATGATCGACCACAGATCACCGGGAGCGAGGGGCTCCCCCTTCGGCGCGACTTCATCGACAACGTAGAGATTCACATGAGATTTGGCGACGCGATAGCACCGATACCCATGCTGCCTTTGAAGTTCCTCCAACAAGCAGGTGCCATCTCTCTCGATTTCATCGCGAAGAGCTTGAAATGGAATCCCTCGCGAGAGCCCCTGAAAGTAGGCGCTCAAGACAGAGGGAACTAGACCCTCAGTCCCGTTCGCCAGCCGATGAACCTGCATCGCGATAGTCTCGCAGGATCCTTCAAACAAGTTGAATTCCAGAAGCCCGTAATCCAGACGCAGAGACTTCTTCCTCCGATCCGCGATGCACTGGCCCCCCAGTGCATCGCGGATCTGTCCCGGCGAGGCGCCAAGGCCCAAGCCTGCGACAGTTCCTGTCACTGCTGCGCTCGCAAGGAAGCTGATGACCGTCACTCGATCTTCTCCAGTGCTTTGATAAGGAAGTTCATTTCTGGTGCTCGATTGACCGAGTTTCCCCAGTTGTGATCATTCATATCTGCCATAGCAGATCGCGCCTTATCAATGAGATCGGCTCTCATTTCAGGGTTGCTCATGATGGCATTTCGTGCGGCTGCCACATCACGCGCACTGGCCATTCCATTACTCATGCGAAGTCCCTCAAATCCGACCCCGCCGTCACCTGTTGGGAAGATCCGAACCTCGGAACTTCCGACATGCATGTGCGCGCCCTTCGTGGCCCAGTCAGATGCGGCCGGAGAAATTCTGATAGTGGGCGCTGCACAATTGTGAACCAGTACTGACGTGGAACCAACCAGTACATAGTACGTGTGGAGCAGGCTGACGGTGAGGTTGTGGGTGGTGACGGCGTAGGGGTAGTTGCGGACGGACTGGATGGTGAGGGTGGTGCCGTCGGGTCGGCGGAGGTGCTCGCCGGGGGTGAGTTCGCCGGCGTCGACCCACTGCTGGCGGGTCTCGCTCCAGTAGGGGTGGTGGTAGGTCGAGGTGATCTTCGCCGGGTTGTCGGCGGGCGGGCCGCGGGGGCTCGCTTCGTCGGTGAGGGTGAGGTCGGTGAAGTCCTTGTCGTCGGGGGTGGTGATGGTCGCGGTGACGGTCTCGGGGCGGGTCTCACCGGTCTGGGGGTCGGTGGCCATGACGACGTCGCCGTCGTGGATTTCCTCGATCGGCTTGAGTGTGCCGTCGCCCATCAGGACCTGGGTGCCGGTGGGGAAGCTGTTCCTGCGCAGGGGGCAGCTGGTGCCGGCCGCTTCGTCTGCTTCGGCCGCGACGGCTTTGCCTTCTGTGCCCGCGGCGTCTGTGGCGGTTTCCTTGGCCGCCTTTTCTTCGGCGGCCTTGGCGGCGGCTCTCTCCGCTGCCCGCGCTTCGGCTGCAGCCGTATTGGCCCGGACGATGGCCTTCTCGGCGTCCGCCATGGCGCGTTCGCCGGAGCGGATCATGTCGTAGGCCTTGTCGATCTCCTTGTAGATCTTGAAGGCCTTGATACCGACCTTGACGGCCTTGAAGAGCTTGCCCCAGGGAACCGCGTTCAGAGCCGTGTTGACGCAGGCCATCACGTCGCCCTTGGTGAAGCAGTCACGGGCGTCGTTGAAGCCGATCAGGTCACCGATCAGGTCGACGACCTGGTGCACGATCTCGTCGCGCTTGCGCTTTCCCTCGTTCCTGACCTTCTCCGCCCCGGCCTTCTGCTCCTGGGCCTTCTGCTGGTCTGCGGTAGGCGGAGGGGTGGGCGCCGTCGAGGCCGGAGGACTGTAGATGAACACCGCATCAACAGCCTGGCCGTTGCTACGGACGTAATCGTGGTTGTTACTGCACTCGGCCGCGAAGTCACAACCGACCTTCAGGCCATTGGCGTCGGACTTGTTGACGGGGCTGTTGTTGGCGTACGCGTAGGCATTCCACTGCTGCGGGTCACCCGCGTCGGTGACGGGATCGGGTACCGGCCAGTCCCGCCCACTGCCCCGCCTGGCCGTCGAGCGGCACGTACGGCAGATGATCCGCACCTGCTGGGACCTGGGCCAGCGGCCGGAGTTCACCGACCTCAAGCTCTGGAAGAGGGCACACATGCTCGGCTTCCGGGGCCACTTCTCCACCAAGTCCCGCTGCTACTCCGTCACCCTCGGCCAACTGCGCGACGAACGCCGCACCTGGCGCACCGAACAAGCCCGCACACACGCCGACCTGCCCGACCTCGACCCGAACACGACCCTCCTCATCGGCCACTGGACCTACCACGGCTCCGGCTACACCCCCGGCGCGCAACTCCTCGCCGCCGCCGTCCGGCACAGCAGAGAACTGGAACGCCAGTTCACGGCGGAAGGGGGCTGCTGATGACGCCGCACGCGCCCGCCGCATTCCCGCCGCGGCCGAACACTGCCGAGGAACTGCTGACGGTCCCCCAGGTCATGGCCCGCCTCCAGCTCGGCCGCTCGGCCGTCTACGACCTGCTCCGCACCCGGCAACTCGGCTCGATCACCCTCGGCCGCTCCCGCCGCATCCCCACCCGCGCCCTCACCGATTTCATCCGCGCCCGACTCGAACAGGAAGCCGCCTGATGACCGCGCCCCGCGACACCCCCGCCTCCCGCCGCATCCGCGCCAACGGGGACGGCACCGTCTACCAGCGAAAGGACGGCCGCTGGGAAGCCGCTGGCTACGTGCTGGCCGTCGGCGACACCCGCAAGCGCGTCCGCGTCTACGGGAGCACCCGCAAGGAGGCATTGACGAAGCTCACCGAGAAGATCGCCACCAGCAACCGCGGAGTCCCCGCCGCCTCCGCCCAGGGCAGCGTCGCAGCCTTCCTCACCTACTGGCTGGAGACCGTCGCCATCCACCGCCTCCGCGAGAACACCCACACCCGCTACACCGCCTGCACCCGCCTCTACCTCATTCCCGGCCTCGGCAGGAAGAAGCTCGCCAAGCTCACTGCCAAGGACGTCCGCACCTGGCTCGACCAGCTCCGCACCACCTGCCAGTGCTGTGCACGCGGCCTCGACACCACCCGCGACCAGCCGCAGTGCTGCGCCGTCGGGAAGTGCTGCTCCAAGCGCCTCTCCCCGCTGACCCTGGCCTACGTGCACTCCGTACTCAAGTCGGCCCTGGAGCATGCCGTCCGTGAGGAGGAGATCCCCCGCAACGTCGCCCGCAACGTCCGCATGGGCACACCCCGCCCCCGTCGCTTCGAACCCCTCACCACCGAGGAGACACGCGCGTTCCTCACCGCGACCAGCGGCCACCGACTGAGCGCGCTGTTCGAACTCGCCCTGCGTACCGGACTGCGCAAGGGCGAACTCCTCGGCCTGCGCTGGGAAGACCTCGACCTGGCCGGCGGAACGGCCAGCATCCGGCGCACCCTCCAACGCACCAACTCCGGCGGCCTGACCGCACTGCCGACCAAGACCCAGAGTTCCGAGCGGCGGATCGCCCTGCCCACGCCGTGCCTGCGCTCACTCGAACAGCACCGCGACCAGCAGCGCCAGGAACGCGATGCGGCGGGCGCGGGCTGGAAGGACAGCGGCTACGTCTTCACCCGGCCCAATGGCGCCCCCATCGAAGGGGCCACGCTCACCCGGCACTTCACCGCCCTGCTCCGCCGGGCCAGGCTCCGCCGCATCCGTTTGGTGAGTCGGCCCGGGGCGCGGTGCCGGGATTGCTCCCGGTCCGTTTCCCCGGACCGCTCTCCGAACCCGCCGTGCGCCTCTCAGCGCAACGGGCTCTCCACGGTTCCTGCCGTCAGGCGGGGTTCGCAGGAGGCCATGGGGACGGGATCTTGTTCCCCCGGAAGGTGTAGCGGGAGACCGTCACACCCTGGATCCGGAAGTACTCCACCCCGTCGGCCGCGATCACCCATCGCCCGGAGGCGGCGAGGTGTCGGCGGACCTGTCCCCAATTCCAGCCGTGACGCGCCCTCAGCATGTGGACCAGCCTCCACCAGGTGAAAGCGTCCAGTTTACTGAAGGTCCACTTCGCCACGGCATGTCGGAAGTAGTTGGCCCATCCGCGCATGATCTGGGCAAGCCTGACCAGCACGGACGCGAAGTCCTGCTGCGATGTCCTGTGTGTCAGGGCACGGATCTTCGCCTTCAGCGACCGGACGGGCCGGACCGCGATGAAGGTGTAGACGTACCACTTGTCCGTCCCCCTCTTGCGCTTCCACCGGATGCGGAAGCCGAGGAAGTCGAACCCGTCGCCCAGGTGGACCACTTGGGTCTTGGCCGGTGACAGCCGCAACCCGAGCGGAGCCAATGCGACGGCGACGTCTTCGCGTAGCGCTTCGACGTGCTCGCGCGAACCGTGTACCAAGATGACGAGGTGAGTCGGCGGCGGGAATTGCACCCGCCGCCGCTCGCAGAACCGTGCGGGAGCCTCTCGGCTCACACGGCTCCCATCGTCCAGCCGTCAGGCTTGAGTCCGAACCGCCAGTGGGCGAACAGGTTCGGGTAGCGGCGGGCCGCGCCCGCCATCAGTTCCCGGGCCCGTTTCTCCCGGCGGTGCAGTCGTTTGTACTTCCGGCACGCCCAGCGAACCAGCAGTTCGTTGAGGCGCCTCAGGAGCGGATACAACATGGACTTGTAGAAGCGCCCGTAGTAGTTGATCCAGCCCTGCACGATGCTGTTGAACATCCGCGCAAGGTCCATCAGTGACTTGTCGCTGCGCCGGGCGATGTGCCAGGAACGGATCTCCTTGCCCATCGCCTTGATCGCCTCCTTGCTGACCGCGGGCAGGAAGTTCACGAAGTGCTTCCCGAACCGGTTCTTGGCCAGCCTGGGCCGGAACGTGTACCCGAGGAACGTGAACGACGTGTGCTCGTACGAGCCCCGCCGGTCGGCGTCCTTGCAGTACACGATGCGCGTCTTGTCCGGATGCAGTTCCAGACCGACCTGCGCCAACCTGGCCGCGAGGGCGTCCCGCACCTTGCGGGCCTGCCACTCGCTGCGACAGTGGATCACCGCATCATCGCAGTACCGTTCGAACGCGACCTGCGGGAACTCCCGCGTCAGCCACACATCGAACGCGTAGTGCAGATACAGATTCGCCAGCACGGGCGAGATCGCCGACCCCTGCGGAGTCCCACGATCCCGCTGCTGCACCGTCCCGTCCGCCTTCGCCAGCGGCGCGATGAGCCACCGCCGGACGTAGAGCAGAACCCACTTCCCGTCCTCGTCGACGTGCCGTTCGACCGCCTTGAGCATCAGCTCGTGGTCGACGCTGTCGAAGAACGCCCGGATGTCGAGATCGACCACCCAGTCGCTTCTCCAGCAGCGCTGCCGGCACTGCTCCACCGCGTCCAGCGCGGACCGCCGGGGGCGATAGCCGTAGGAGTCTGGGTGAAACACAGGCTCCACCCGACGCTCCAGATACATTGCGGCCACCGTCTGAGCGATCCGGTCGGCCACGGTGGGCACCCCGAGCACGCGGACACCTCGTCCGCCCGCCTTGGGGATCTCCACGGCTCTGACGGCCGGAGGGAAGTACGAGCCGGACGACATGCGATTCCACAGCTTGAACAAGTTGCCTTGCAGGTCCTGTTCGAACCGTTCGATCGTCACCCCGTCCGTCCCGGGTGCACCCTTGTTGGCTTTGACCCGCTGATATGCCTCCCACACCATCCACTTGGGGATGTCAAACGACTTGACCTTGGTCTCGGCCTGCGGCCTCGATCCGTTCACCTGGCTCCTCCCGGGAACTCCGGTTGACCACCAAACAGGACCAGGACGACCCGCCCCCTTCGCTCCACCCCCATTACAGGGGCTTCAGCACTACTACGAGGCGGTCCGTCCCCCTGCCGCGCATCGGTACTCTCCCCCTTGCAGTTTCAGCTGCTTGAGGTTCTCCCTTGACACCGGCAAGCCGTCAACACGGCCGTCGGCAGCATCGCGGCGAGGGGTTCCCACGTTCCGCACCGACGCCTGAACCGAGCTCGCGCCACCTTCATGCCGGGCACCACCTGGCCAGGAATACAGGAACCCGCCAGATTCATCCCGGGGCAACAACTGGACCCCGGTTTCGGTAACCATCCATACGCTTTCGACACTTCGACGGTGGTTCACTCACGTTCGCCTTCTCGGTTCACACCTGACGCATCAAGTGCGCCTTGTCCGCAGTGCTCACCACCCCGGCTCATTCACCGGAGCAGCCTGCGGTGGTTTGAGACCTCCCCCTGCGTGGGCGGTCCCGGAGGGCCTACCTCCATCACCAGTGCAGCATCACGTCGGAAGTTTCCGTCTCTACACCGGAACCTCCCTCAGTGTTCGTGGCGCACAGTCGTCCGCGTAGCGGACCAGCCGCCACGTCGGCCGCCCCTTGGAACGCCGGTAGTCGCGCTTGCCGGGGGTCGACATCGCCCCGCCCGGCTTCCACGGCCCCATCACGCGCTCGTCGAGCACGCTCAAGGCGATGTTGGCCAGCAACGGAGACAGGATGCCGCCCTGCGGCGTGCCGGTCATCGTGTCCCGGTGTTCGCCGAGTTCCGTGAGGATCCCGGCCTTCAGGAACGCCTTGACCAGCGCCAGGACGCGTTTGTCCTTCACCCGCCGACGCACCCGGTCCATCAGAGCCGTGTGGTCGATCGAGTCGAAGCACGCCTCGATGTCCGCGTCCAGCACCCAGCGGTAGCCGCGGGAGCCGAAGTGGTGGATCTCGGCGATCGCGTCCTGGGCACGCCGCTTGGGCCGGAAGCCATACGAGCACGGCAGGAAATCCGCCTCGAAGATCGGCTCCAGCACCAGTTTCAGCGCCGCCTGGACGACCCGGTCCGCGACCGTCGGAATCCCGAGCTTGCGGACCTTCCCCGACCCACCCGGTTTCGGGATCTTGCGCTCCCGCACCGGCAACGGCCGGAACGAGCCGTCCTTGAGAGCGGCCCGCAGGTCGTCCAGGAACCTGGGCACGCCCACCTGCTCCGCGACGTCGGCGACCGTCAGGCCGTCGACGCCAGCGGTGCGCGCGCCTTGGTTCCCCGCGACCCGGTCGAACGCCACGATCAGCGTCGCCGGGTCACACACGAAGTTGAACAAGTCATCGAACCGGCGGCCAGGATCGGCCACCGCCCAACGGTGAAGCTTGGCCTGCATCTCCGATACCCTCGCTCCCAGCCCGGCCGGACCAGAACGAGGAGCACCGCCATTCGGCGACGCGTCTTCCGGCATTGCAGCGACCCTCCCTCCTCGAAACCGCTGCCGCCCTTCCCCATGCGGCCGGCTTTCCCGACCTCGGAGTACTACGGCGGCTCCGCCCCGTCCCGAACCGATCGGCGGTCGACGCGCCCAACCCCACCCTCGCCGCTGGATACGACGCGGAGGGCAAGACCCGGGACGGTTCCCGTGTTCACTGTGGTTCGCTCGACGAAGTAGGAGCCCGACTATGCCCCTGCGGCATCGCCACGAGTACGCCGCAGACCTTCCTCGTGGCCTCCCGGACGGCTCGTGCCCACCGTCCTGGGAGTTACCCGCCCACCTGCTCGACGGGATACGCACCGCTCCCGGCCCAGATCCGCCAGATTCGAGCCGGTGCCTAATCAAGGGGGTGTCACACGCCGGTTCCTCGCGTACTCCTCTCCGTCCCGCTCGCCGGACCCGAACCATCTGGCAGTACCGGCCCGTCCCGGCTTTGTCAGGGCCGCTCCCACCCTCCCCGGCGTCACCCGGATCAGGCTGCCCTCAGCTCCACCGTCCTGCTGCGACAGGATCAGCGGCGAAGGCCTCTCACCTCCACTCGAACCACAGCGCCTCACGGCGCACCCACGACCTGAGGCACTCGGCGGCCACGCTCCTCCTGGAACAGGGCGTCGAACTCGTCGTCATCAAGGAGCTCCTCGGCCACGCCCACATCGGTGTGACCGCCACCGTGTACGCCCACGTCCGACTCCGCCTCCAGCGCGACGCCATCGACCTCCTCGGCAACGCCCTCCGCGCCCCCGCCACCCGGCCCGACGACGGCGACGAACCGCCGCTTTGTGCAGCACCCGTCCGCTGACGTTGCCGTCAACTACTGCCGTCAAGACGCCCAGAAGCCCCGCCGATGATTTTTCGGCGGGGCTTCTAGCATGGGATCTAGTTCGACTGAACTTAAGACTGGGACGCCGAGGCAATTCTCCGGATAGCCGAATCGCTGGCGATTACCCATTCAGGCCACCCCACCGACCGATCCATGTTCAGCTTGCCGGCATAAGAGGATTCTCGGCCTCAAATTCAAACGTTTCTATCGCGGCGCCGATCGGAAACTCCGAATGGTCTCGCCAGATTTTAGCGACAGAGACCAGAAGGTTCCATGAGGCAGTCGCGTGAACCTCAGATACCGCAGCAGTTTCAGGCGGAGAGGCGCGGTAGTAGCGAATAGCCGCAACCTGCTTGTCTGTAATCAGACGGAGCGCAGTGGCCGTGCGGTGGGCTTCATCTTCTCGAAGTGAATCGGCACCGAGGATTCGAGCATATACAAACTTGACCAGTTGCGAAATCTGCTCATCAGTAATCCGCTCCATTTCAGCCTCTCAAGCACTCGATTTTGCACGAAAATAACAACTAGCTCCCCCACCATCAACCCGCAGGGTCGCAGCAGCTGAAACGCGGCACTCGCAGGAAATCTGAGTGACCATCAGATTTGCGGCTGCAACCCGTGATCGCCCAACCGCTACTGGATAATATCAACCCGTCACCACGCATCAGAAAACATGACGGCCGCCGCGCCCTGAGAGCAAGTCGCCCGAGGGCCCTTGAATTACCGCCGCGCATGAGGCCGACCGGAATCACCCGGCCGGCCTCATGCAAGATTACGACGATTCATTCACTCGGTCAGGCCGCGCGGGATCTCTTTGCGCTAGCATCCCGGCGTGTATAGCTTTATGTTCTTGTAGTTGTGATTGTCCACCCAGCCAATATCACCATACCTGTTCACGAGAATCCGATACTTATTTTTCCCATCACCCATGTCGTAGATCAACGCCGAGTCGTTAGCCCCGGGCGCCGAAGGTCCCCACTTTCGCGCGTGCGCGCCAGGGGTGGGGTTATTTCCTGTTCTGACCTCGAACCTGTCAGGACCGGTGCCATCACCATTCGGCCTTGGTTGCGCTTGCCCAGCCAGGATTTCCTGAATTCGCTGCTGGACAATGTTCGGAATTGCCGGGTCATCGCCGCCAGCGTTATGCACCAGCACCGGAGTCTCGCCCGCCAGCACATAGTACGTGTGGCGGTGGTCGATGGTCAGGTTGTACATGTTCCGCGGGCCGGGGATCGCATGGAGGCTCGCAACTTCGACAGTACGCCCAGACGCCGCTTTCAGATGGTGGCCGACCTGGAGATCCTCGGCTTGAGTCCACTGCTGGATCGTGTCGTCCCAGAACGGATGGTTGGCCGTAGTGTGAATAACGGCTTCGCCATCCGCTTCGGTATGAACGGAAAGATCGATCAGGTCTTCGTCGTCGTGGACCCAGCGAGCGATGACCCGTTCGGGCCCCTTTGATTCGACGTCGTCTTGATCGGCAGCCAGAACCGAGTCGCCAACAACGATATTAGCTATGGACTTCGAACTTCCATCTGCCATGAGTACTGGCGTCTCAGGACTGAAACTGCAAGTCGGGAATAGGCGATCGAAGATATTCGACCGCGGCGACTCCAGCTTCGGAAGGATCTTAGCCTCGGCCTTCCCTATGCCAGATTTCTTTCCGCCAACGAGAAACCCGAGAGTAAATCCAACAATTCCTCCACGCTTGAAGTTCGTCGACTTGGTTTTGACGCCATTGATATTTATTACGTGATTTAGTGCGCCATTTCCGAACCCCTTGAAAAGGTTCCCCGATCCCGGAATGGTGCTATTCATCATATCGCCGCCAAGGTTAATCAAATCGTGGCTAACCTCGGTTCCCGCGCCCCAGAAATAGTCTGACAGCCCCCCGGGCCTTTCGGATGATGACAACCCGGATCCTCCGCCGCCAAGCCCGACGCCTTTGGGTGCGCATGGGCCATCGGTTCCTATGCAGATCTCACCCCTGGAATTCTTTGACCAGCACCCATGGATTTCGAATCCGTGGCATTCTGTACGGGTAAGTCCATCTCCGTTTCCGCAGTCTGCACGGTCGAAGAGCCCCTTCGCGCAGGGTGCAAGTCCGGAGGGGTCGCTGAGATTGGCCGGGTTGTTATTACTGTATGCGTAGCCGTTCCACTGTTGTGGGCTCGACTGGTCGAGGACGGGGTCGGGGCTGATGAAGCGGCCGGTGGTCGGCTGGTACTGCCGTGCGCCGAGGTTGGTGAGGCCGGTGGTGTCGTCCTTGGTGCCGCCGACGTAACCCTTGTCACCGAGCCAGGTGCCAGGTGCGGGCTGGTTGCCGCGGGGGTTGCCGAACGGGTCGGTGGGGCGGCGGGTGGTGGCGGAGGTGGTGAGGTCGATGCTCACGGCGCCGGTGCCGTGGTGGTCGGCGGCCTGGACGACGAAGCTGCCGGGGGCGGTGCCCGCGCCCTTGCGGACGATGGTGAGTCCGCCGGGGACGGGGTAGTAGCGGGTGCCGGTCTGGGCCTTGGTGGTGGTGTCGACGGTGAGTTCGTCACCGCCGAGGTTGATGGTGTTGGTGCCGGGGTTGCGGCGGATGAGCTGGTTGCCGTCGGCGTCGTAGAGGTAGGTGGTGGTGGTGTTGGGGACGGTCCACTTCTGCCCGGCCGGAACGGTGCTCACGCAGTCGCCGATGACGAGGGCGGTGTTGCTGGTGGTGACGTCGCCGGGGATGGCGAGGCAGCGGTTGGCGGCGGGGTTGTGGAGGGTGCCGTCGGCGCGCGGGGTCCAGGTCTGTGCGGCGGAGTTGTCGCAGTTCTGGGTCTGGACGGCCGAGCCGGCGGTGGTGCCCATGGCCTGGACGCACTTGCCGAGGACGACGAGGCGGTTGTTGGCGACGGTGTAGAGCTGGCTGCCGCCGCTGGTGCAGGCGTTGATCTGCAGGTTGGTGCCGTTGGCGTTGCTGCCGCCGGCGGTGGCGATGCACTTGCCGCCGTTGCCGGTGATCTGCCCGGCCGCCGTGTAGGCGGCGAGTTTGCCTTCGCTGTTCCAGGTGAGGGCGGCGGTGCCGGTACCGGAGACACCGGTACGAATGGCGGTGGTGTTGCCGACCGCGTCGTACTGGGTGGCGCCGTTGGCGGTCGTGGTGGTGCCGGTCTTGACGGTGGAGGTGAGCAGAGCGTGGGCGCCGCCGGTGCCCCCGCCGGTGTTGGCCGCGGTGGTCGGTGTGTTGACGGTGCCAGGTGCCGGGAACTGCTGGGTGGTGGTGACGTCCTTGCTGGTGTCACCGAACTGGTCGTGCTGGATCAGTGAGGTGCGGTTGCCGGTCAGGTCGTAGGTGTAGTCCTGCCAGTAGGGGTTGCCGCCACCCACGGTGGTCTTGGCGGGTGCGACGGCGCCGCTGGTGGGGGTGGTGTTGGCGCAGGCCCCCTGGTCGAGGGTCTTGTGCTGGAGCGGATCGGGGGTGGTGATGCCGCCGGTGTCGGTCCAGGCGGTGGTGAGGCGGCCGAGGTAGTCGTAGGTGAAGCACTGCCGGTCGGTCGCGGACGGGGTGTTGTCGGGGATGTTGGTGATCGAGGTGATCGAACCGGCGGGGTTGTAGGTGTAGTTGGTCTGCTGCACCGCGCCGCGGGTCGCGATCTGCTTGTCGAGGAACTGGGCGCGGACCCGGCCGGTGGCCTGGTCATAGTCGGTGGTGGTCACCACCTGGCTGCCCCAGGGGTTCACGGTCGAACGCAGGGGCCAGCCGAACGCGTCGTACTCGCTCTGCACGTCATACGTCGTCGCGCCAGCATAGGAGAACATCTGACCGTAGCTGTTGTACGAGAACGCGAGCTCCTCGTACGGCAGGCTTCCGATGGCAGGCACGGTGCTCTGCTTCGGGTTTCCGGTGATCTGGTCGTACTGCGCGGTGGTGGTGTAGGTGTACGTGCCGGAGGTGAGGCCGGCCTCCGTACCTGGGATGGTGATGGTACTGCCGGTGGGGCGGTAGCCGTTGTCGTAACCGGTGAGAGTGGTGGTGTACGCCTGGCCGCTACTTCCGCCCACGTAGCGGGTGGAGCTGGCGGACTTGCCCTTCATCACAGTGTCGAACGTCCACCCGGCCAACTGTGTGACGGGTGTCACCGGCCCCTCGTACACGCCGGTCTTGCGACCGGCGATGTCGTAGCTGTAGCTGAGAACCTGCCCCTTGCTGTCTGTGGTGGTGGCGAGTCGTGACGCCACGTCGTAGGTGCGGCTGCTGGTGCCGGTGTCCGGGTCACTGGCACTGGTCTGACGGCCGCGCAGGTCGTAGCCGTAGCTCCAGGTGTTTCCTGAGCTGTCCACCAGGCTGGCCAGTTGGCCGACGGGGGTGTAGGCGTAGCGGGTGACGGTGGCGTCCGGCGCTTGTCCGGTGGCGGTGGCTGTGCGGTACTGCCACAGCTCGGTGGTACGGCCTCGGGCGTCGGTCAGGGTGCTGGTGGGCCAGGCGCCCTGCGGCGGGACCACGTCGGTGCGGTCGGCGCCGGGGTAGGCGGTGGTGGTCTGGTTCTGAAGAGCGCCGAGGGACCAGAACGCCGAGGTGACCGGGCGGCCCAGACCGTCGAAGGTGGTTCGGATCTGGGAGGGGATGGTGCTGTCAGGAGCCGTGACCAGCGTGGTCGACGGGCCGGAGTCCTTGTTGTACCAGGCAGCGTTGGCGGCCCAGGTGCGTCCTTGGGAGTCGTATTGAGTGTCGGTGATCAGGCGGCCGGTATAGCCCGGGCCAGCGGGTGAGGACTGGGTCTGGCGGGTGCGGGTGAAGCCGTCGAGCAAGGCCACTGAGCGCGTGTAGACGGGTGTGTCGCTGTCCACGGTGAGGGTCGATGAGGTGATCGTCGACGGAACACCGGTGGTATTGGAGACGGTGTAGGCGAAGCCGAGGTTCGGGTTGGGCTTGCTGGCTGGTGTGCGGCCCGGCAGCCACACCCCGGTCAGCCGGCCGAGGGCGTCATAGGTTTGGGCAGTGGTCTTCCCGTTGATGTCGGTGGCGCTGAGAGGCAGGGACCGGCGGGTGTCCAGTGTGGTGACAGAGTCCCACGTCCCGTTCGCATTTCCGGGGATCGGCGCGGAGACCGTGACGGTTGAGGGGAGTTCGCCGGGCGTGGCTGAACCGTACGTGGTCGTGGTGGTGGCACCGACTGGGTGCTGAGCGTCGGTGCTGTTCGGGTCGGTCGCTGCCACGGCACGCCCGTAGGTGTCGTAGCCGGCGGCGGAAACGGTCACGAAGACGGGGGCGCCGACGCTGTCGAAGCGGTCGAGGGTTTGCGCGCCGGTCCTGTCAGCGGTCGCACCGGTCTGGCCGTAAGGCAGCCCGTCGTAAAGTACGCGGTCCCACGAGACGGTATTTGCCGAGGTGGGCGTGGTGGTGCAGGCGCCAGGACCAGAGACGGTGAGGGTTTCGGCAACCTGATCGGTGCGTTGCGGGTCGGGGCCGGCGGCGTACTTGGTCCGGGTGCAGAGGTCCGGCAGATCGTCGGCCTGATCGAGTGACGCCTTTACTCTGTTGGCGTAGTACAGGTCGCTCTCTATGGTCTTGGTGACCGTGCGCCAGCTGTTGTCGGATTTACGCGCACGCAACACGGTGCTGGTGGTGGTGGCTGCGTATCGCGCAACAAGGTCGGGCAGTCCGCTGCCTCGCGGCTGTCTGGCGGTCTCGAACTCGCCGCTGGAGCTGTTGACGGCTTGCGCTGCGACTGTCCCGTTGGTCAGATCGACGGTCTCGGTCTGCAGGGTCTGTCCGGAGAGCCAGTCGACATCGGTGACATTACGGCCGAGGGCGTCCGTGAGCTGGGGGACGCTGCGGGGGTTGCCGTTCTTGCGGATGTCGCCGTCCATGCCCTGACGGTAGGTGGTGCGGGTCTGGGTCTTGGGGCCGTCGTTGCCGCTTCCCACGGTGGTGGTGACGGTGGCGAAGCCGCGGAAGTCGCCCCAGGTGCGGGCCTTGGCGTCGGTGAACTGGTTGTCGTCGCGGTGCCAGGCGGCCGGGCCGTAGGTGTAGCTGGTGATCTTGGCGGGGGAGCCAGTGGCGAAGTCGTTCTCGGTGAGCGAGGCGACGGTGTAGTGGTTGAACCAGTCGAGGACGGGGTCCGCTTCGGCGACCGAGTTGGGCGGGGACCAGCGGACGGGGTAGCAGGCGCGGGTGTTGTCGTCCTCGGCGGTCGGCATCACGTGGTTGATACGGGAACAGTCGCGCAGGTTGTAGTCGACGTTGAGGACGCCGCCGGTCTCGTTGCGGATCTGCTGGATGCGCGCGCGGTTCATCCGCGGCGGCGCCGGCACGAGGTCGGTGCCGTCGACCCGGTTGGGCAGCATCACCGGGGTGAAGGTGACCGGCGGGGTGCTGACACTGGGGCTGGCGGTCTTGCCGGTGCGCTGCACCGAGTCCAGCCACAGCGCCTTCTGGCTCGTGGTTTCGACAGGGTCCGGCGGGGGCTGTTGGTTCGCGGAGCGGCTGGGGTCGGGGAAGGAGTGCTTGAGTTCGTAGGCGTCGACGTCCTGCCAGGCGTTGTTGACCCGTACCTGGGTGCTGATGGAGGTCAGCCGCTTGGTGGTGAAGTAGGTGGGGCCGGCGGTGGTGCAGGTGCCCGTGGCCTTGCATTCCTGGTCGACGGGGACGTCGGGCCAGTTGTTCTTGTTCGCGACCGTGCGGTTGGCAGGATCGCAGGCGGATCCGGCTTCCAGGCAGCGCTCGGCGGTGGTGAAGCTGACCCGGGCTGCGGGCTGGAGGGCGCCCTTCGCCGCGACCTGCTCGCTGAGGCGCTGGCCGTAGTCGATCCGCGTGACGGTGTTGGCCCGGGTGTAGGCAGTCGGCGTGCCGGTGCCGTTGTTCTGGACGCCGCCGCGGGAGTAGTAGTTGGTCTCCGGCGCCCAGGTGTAGGTGGTCAGGTTGCCGTGGGCGTCGACCACGTAGTCCAGCGAGAGACCCTGCCACATCTGGCACCAGGACGCCTTGCCCTTGGCCGCGTCGTAGCACCGGTCCCCGCTGTTCGGCGCGTAGACCGGCACGGTGGAGGCGGAGTTGGTGGCCGGGTCGCTCTTGTCACCACCGGGCAGGTGGTTCAGCCCGAAGTAGTAGACCGTCCCGGAGGTATCGGTGACCTTGGCGTAGGCGCCGTTGTCGGTGCCGTTGGCCGCACCGGTGCCGAACTCGACCTTCGTCCCGTCATCTTCCTTCAGCCGCCACACGCCGGTGGCGTCGTCCGAGGACACCGCGTTCTTCGACACCCGAACGAGTGGCCCGGAGTGCGAACCCAGCGACAGGGTGGCGTTGAAACCGCCCCAGCACAGGTCACTGGAGCCGGTGATCCCCGCCTTGTCACACCGCTGGTAACTGCGCTCGATAAAACCGGGATTGAAGTCCCAGCCGTCCCCGATCCAGGACGCCTGCGCATTGGTCGACGATGTCTTGCCGTCCACCGACGAGGAGTTGTAGCCCAGGGAGACACCGGGGGCGGAGCCGCCCAGCGCGGGCGGGACCTGGATCCCGTAGCTGTAGGTCAGCCCCCCGGAGGAACCCCCGGAGGCCCACCCCGAGGAACTGGACAGGCTCGTAGCACTGTACGTCCCCCCTCCACCGGACGCACCGGTCTCCGAGGCCAGAACGACGGGCACTGATTGGCTTGACGCTGAAACAGCTGCAGAGGGGGAAGCGGTTGAGAATGACGCGTTTGTGATGCCTGCCGACGAAGTCGGTCCAGTGATGGATCCTGTTGTTGGCAGGTCAACGCTCGCGACGAGTTGCTTGCTGCCCGGATCGTAGGTGGCCGCGAGGGGGGTGCGGGTGAGGCAAGCAGGTATTTCCGGTGTCTGGAGGGCGCACGCTGGCATGGTCACCAGACGGCCACGCGAAGCGAAGTCTGCTCCCATCCGGGCGCTGAGCGCGTCAGCGTCGAGGGCGACCCTGACCTCGGTCTTGCCGTCAGGCACGTCAGTGCTGAGGGACAGGAGAACGCCGTTCACACCGGCGGCTACCGCAGTGCGGCTATCGGCCTGTACCACCGTCACCGAGCCCGAGGTCTGGCTACTTTGACCAACGGCACTGACCCAGACGGGCAGAGCTCCCGCTCGGGTCGCTGTTTCAGAGAGCGCAATAGTCTCGCTCTCCTCCTTGACGGCGACCTGCGGAGCAGGGTCGTTCGTCCGGCTGGGAACGGGATAGTGCGGCGCCACCTCCGAAGGCCGGTCAGCCTGAATTGCCTTGACCGACGGCGTCGTCGGCAGCGGGGTGTCCGGCGGCAACCACACTCGTGAGAAGTCTGGGTCCTCGGCGACAGCCTGAGCCGCCACAGGGGCAAGCAGCGAGGCCACCACCGCCAGGGCGACAACGCTCGCTGCTCGCCGGAGACCACCTACAGACGGTCTGGCAGTTTTATTAACTATCAATGTTTCATCCTAGTTGACGAATCATTACCAGCACAAGAGCATGCCATGGGCTGGAGGATTCTACTGGCCACGAATCATGAGGGCCTATGGGTAGGGGCGCAGCAATCCATGTGTCACACATCACACCGCCCCCTATGGGTGACTTATCCCCGCTTGGCCCCTCCGCCCTCCCGAAATCTCTTGACCGCCTTGTCCCCCACCTGGAAGCGTGGCTCTGATCTCTGCGCATACCCGCGCAACGAGGCATAAATTCAGGAACTCGCGTGCATATCAGATCAACGTGGCTGAATAACAATCCGGTCTCGCGGAGAACAATCGAGAGGGGCGCGAGAGGTAGGCGCGCGAAGTCCTCCGCCGCCGTACTGGCCCTGACGGCAGGCCTGCTCGCGGCGGCTCCACTTTCGGCAATGGGCGATCCAGTCGATCCTCAGGCGATGGTCGACGCCGGGGACGCCAAGCACGCGGGTGAGCTTCTGGACCCGCGGCCGGCCGAGCTGGCGATCGCGGAGGCGAAGCGGACCGGCAAGGACGTGCCGATCCCGTCGCTGACCGACGAGTTCAGCACCACCGTTGCCACGCCCGCCGGCCGGCTCCGCCAGGAGCAGCACATGGACGCGCAGCGGGTGAAGCGGGCTGACGGGTCGTGGACGGCGCTGGACGACATGCTGGTTCAGCGTGCTGACGGGTCGTTCGTGCCTGCGGCGGCGAGTGAGGGCCTGGTGATCTCGGGCGGTGGCGGTGGTCCGCTGGCGACGATGACCACCGGGGACGGCAAGCAGCTGGCGGTGGGGTCGCCGTTCGGTGGTGCGCTGCCGGTTCCGGTGGTGAGTGGCAACAGTGCTTTGTTCGCGTCGGTGGCGCCGGACACGGACCTGAAGGTGACGGCGGACCGGTTCGGTGGGTACAGCACCGTGCTGGTGCTGCACACCCCGGCCGCCGCTGCTAACCCGGCGGTGCGTTCGCTGAACTTCCCCGCCACGGCCAATGGGGTGGAGCTGTCGGCCAACGCGGACGGCAGTCTGAAGGCTGTCAGCGGCGGTCAGGAGGTGTTCACGGCGCCGAAGCCGCAGATGTGGTCCGCCGCGGCCCCCGCGGCGAACGGGGCTGCCGCGAAGGCCTCCTTCACCGCACGGGAGGCGGCTCCCGCGCCGTCTGCGTCGGGCGAGGGCGCTGGTGCGACCCGCCAGGAGCCGGATGCGCCGAGCAGCGCGGACGGGCCCGGTCCGAAGGCCACCGTCGCCGACGTCCCGGTGACCGCGGCCACCGACGCGAAGGGTGTCGGGGCGATCCGGCTGTCGCCCAGCCCGGAACTGCTGGACGGCGCCAACACGAGCTATCCGATCTACGTTGACCCGTCGTGGTCGAACGACGCCCGGGGCAAGAGCCACCACGCCTGGGTGCAGTCCGGCTACCCGGGGGTGGGTAACTTCGACCGCACCGGCCCGGCGGACCGTGACCGCCCGGGTGTCGGTTACCAGGGCTGGGAGACCACCAAGGGTGTCGAGCGGGCGCTGTACGAGTTCAACCTCAACGGTTACCTGCCCAACACGGTCATCAACTACGCGAACCTGCGGGTGTCGCAGTACGTGTCGGCCGACTACTCCTGCACCACCACGTACCCGGTGAACCTCTACCGGGCCGGGGCCTTCGACGGCTCCATCTCCTGGAACAGCCACAAGACCTACGAATGGGTCGACGGCAAGAACGTTCCCGGGAACGGGACGAACGCCGCGTGCAAGCCGGACATCCCCGTCGATTTCAACGTCACCGCCCCGATGCGCAACGCGCTCGCCGACACCGGGACGCCGCTGGCGTTCGCCCTGGTCGGCAGCGAGGGCAGCGGCGACAAGATGGGCTTCAAGCGCTTCGGCTACGACGCCGTCCTGTCCACCGAGTACGACCACGTCCCCCTGCAGCCGGGTGACCCGCGCACCTCCCCCGCCCCGCGCAGCGTCCTCGACGGTGAGAGCGACAGCTGCGGCAACGTGCCGGTCTCCTCCTACCGCTGGATCACCGACACCACCGTCAACCTCACCTCGGTGGTCAGCAGCCACAACCAGTCCCAGCTGACCGAGTACGTCAACATCTGGGACGACTCCTCCCCGGGTGCCCCGAGTGTCAGCAACGGCTGGTCGGGCTTCGTGCCCAACGGCAGCCGCGCCTCCTACACCGTCCCGCGTACCACGCTCAAGGACGGCCATGCCTACGGCTGGGCCGCCCAGGGCGACGACGGCCTGGTCCGCGGGCCGGCGACCGCCGTCTGCCACTTCGCCGTTGACACCACCCCGCCGGTCGCCGCGTTCGGCACCTTCACCAACCCGGCCACCCAGTTCCCCCCGTCGGGCAACGGCCAGACCACCAACCTGCGCCTCGGCGAGGAGGGCTCGATCCCCTTCACGGCCTACGACCCCAACCCCTCCGGCCTGCTGGCTTCGGGCGTGGTCTGCGTCCGCTACGGCTACGACCCGCAGCTGGCCACCTATATGCAGAAGTGCCCGGACCCGGGCAGCCGCACGCTGAACCTCAGCGAGATCAGGACCAGGCCCACCCACTGGGGCACCAACATCCTGTACGCCCAGGTCTTCGACGGCGCCGGGAACGCCTCCCAGACGATGTCGTACTCCTTCTACGTCCCCTGGGCCCCCGGTCCGGTCGCCTTCGGCGACACCACCGGCGACGCCAACCCGGACATCCTCGTCCCGGACAGCGCCGGCAACCTGATCACCCACGGCCGCGCCACCGACCCGGGCAACACCAGCGTCCCGCCCACCGGCACCGCCGCCCCCGCCAACCAGGCCCCCGAAGTCAGCACCGGCCGGACGTGGAAGGACTTCCACGTCACCCACCGCGGCTCCCGTGACCCGGGCAAGAACACCGACGACCTGTTCGTCCACCGCGACGGCGGCGACCAGCTCTACTACTACGCCAACTCGGAGTCCGACCCGGGCCGCTTCACCCTGGGCACCGCAGCCACCCTCGACCGGCCGAACTGCGTCGGCGACAGCACCGCCTGCCCCGGCTACCGGCAGGACGAGGACTGGCACAACACCAGCCAGATCACCCCGATCGGCTCGGCCAAGGACACCCGCACCCCCAACCGCGAGGTCAAGGACGCCACCGGCTTCCTCGCCGTGGAGTCCGGCAACCTCTGGTACTACCCGGTCAAGCCCAACCACACGCTGCGCGCGCCGAACCTCGTCGCCACCGGCGGCTGGGACACCCTCGACCTCATGGTCCCGGGCAACACCCTGGCCGTCGACCCCGCCGGCACCACCCCGGTCACCCCTGCCCTGTGGGCCCGCGCCCGCACCACCACGGGCGGCCGCACCGCCGGCGACATCCTCCAGTACGCCCTCACCACCCAGACCCGCACCGACGGCCTCGGCGAGTACACCACCGTCACCGCCGTCACCCCCGCCGGCACACCCAAGATCGGCGCCGGCGTCACCACCACCGACTTCCCGACCGTCGGCGCAGACGGCGACGTGACCGGCGACGGCGTGCCCGACCTGTGGGCCCTCGACAGCTCCGGCAACCTGCGCACCTGGCCCGGCAGCGTCACCAACAAGGTCGTCACCGGCTTCAACGGCGACCATTACCGCGGCAACACCCAGGCCCCGCAGGCCCAGTGGAAGCTCCAGGGCGACACCACCGCCAACCCCACCACCTACAACGCCACGCCCAGCAACCTCACCTTCGCGAACGACACCGTCGACGGCCGCGCCACCAAGGTCGCCGTCTTCAACGGCACCACCTCCGCCACCACCGACAAGCCCGTCGTCGACACCCGCCAGAGCTTCACCCTCAGCACCTGGGCCAAGTCCACCGGCACCGGCAACGTCATCGCCAGCCAGAACACCACCCGCGCCAGCAGCTTCCTCCTCTGGAGCGAAGGCAACGGCGGCGCCTGGCGCTTCGCCCTCGCCCACGCCGACGACAACAACTGGCCCTACGACTACACCACCGTCACCAACAGCGCCGCACTCGTCAAGTCCGACGTCTGGACCCAGCTCACCGCCAGCTACAACGCCGCCACCGGCCAGATGAGCCTCTACGTCAACGGCACCCTCGCCGGCAGCGCCTACCACGACGCCGCCAAGAGCCCCGCCCCCAGCGGAAACCTCGTCCTCGGCCGCTACCAGTACCAGGGCCAGCAGACCACCAGCTTCAACGGCAGCGTCAGCAACTTCGCCGCCTACAACACCGCCGTCAACCCCCCCGCCACCGCCACCGCCGTCCGGCACGCCGCCAGCGACCGCTGCCTCGACGTCCCCAACAACGACACCGGCCAGGGCATCGCCATCTGGACCTGTAACAACGGCCCCGCCCAGAGCCTCACCGTCAACCCCGCCAACGCCACCGTCAGCCTGCGCGGCATGTGCCTGGACATCGGCGGAGCCAGCACCGCCAACGGCGCCGCCGTCGGCCTCTGGAACTGCACCCCCGGATCCTGGAACCAGGTCTGGATCCCCCGCGCCGACGGCAGCCTCTACAACCCCGGCTCCAACCACTGCCTCGACCTGCCCGGCAACGACATCACCCCAGGCACCCGCCTCATCGCTTTCAACTGCAACGCCACCCCCGCCCAGACCTGGAGCATCCCCGCCCTGAAGACCCCCGCCCTCCCCGTCAACCCCTGACCTGCCGAACAACCCACTGGGGCCCACAGCGCGAAGTGCGCTGTGGGCCCCGCCCGCCTGATCATGCAGATGTTCGCCACCCGATCGTGTGATCATTTTGAGGCAAGGCGCCGCCAGAGAGAGTCAGCCTCGCCTGAGCCTGATCCGCTTTCACGGACACCTGAGATCAAGGGCTTCGGCGCCCGGAAGAATGATGTCCATCGTGGAGAGCATGGAAAGGAAGGAGCCGTGCCCTCACCGTTCGTTCACTCCGAAGTTCAAGACCGTGTCGGCAACGGGTGAAACGAGGACCCCCGAACGCCCCAGTTGAGGGGTTCAGAAGCCGTTGTCGTACCGAACTTGATCGGCGGGTTTCCGCAGTTCAGGCATGATGCCGGCATGGCGAGGCATGCTCGGGCCGTTGGGTTGTCTCGTTGGTGGAGGTGCCGGGATGGCGTCGGTGGTGGGTCTCCTGGAGGAGCGGGAGCTGGCCGCGCGTGAGCGCGTGGAGGAGCTTCGGGAGGTGGCGGACCGGGTACTCGCTGAGCTCGCCGAAGCGGAGACGGCCTGGCACGAGTGGCTGATCGCCCGGCAGCGCGTTGGCGAGGTTCTGTCCGGGCCGCGGCCCGGACAGGCAGGTGAAGCTGGCCCGGAAGCCGGTGAGTCTTCCGGGTCGGAGCCCGCGACGAACGCGCCCGCCGAGGTTCCCCTGCCGAGGGCCGCGCGATCGGGCTCGATCGTCCCGGTGTGGCGTCCCGCGCTTTCCACGGACGCGCTCGCTCCCCACTACCAGCGCATCCTCGCCACGCTCACCGAACAAGCATCCGGCGGGAAGCCAGTGATGTCCTGTCAGGAGATCACTGCCGTACTCGGACTGGAGCCGGTTCCGGCTAATGTGGAAGGAGTTCGATCGAAGATGAAGCGGCTGGCCGACCGGGGCTGGGCCGACGAGCCCACCCCGGGACGGTTCACGCTCGCCGCCGGGCCAGCCGGCGGCTCATGAGCATCGTCATCGACCACAGCACCATCCGCTCATGCACGGCGGACAGCCTCTCGCAGTCGCGCACCAGGCGCCGCGAGCGCATCAGCCAGCTCAGCGCGCGTTCCACCACCCAGCGTCTGGGCAGCACCACGAACCCCGAGGCGTCGTCGCTGCGCTTGACGATCTCCAGAGCGAGCCCCAGTTGCTGCTTCGCCCAGCCGACCAGACGACCCGCGTAGCCGCCGTCGGCCCACACCAGGACGATCCTGCGACAGCGGGCCCGGACACGTTCCAGCAGCGGCATCGCGGCGTCCCGGTCCGTCACGTTCGCCGCGGTGACCATCACGGCCAGAAGCAGCCCCAGGCAGTCGACCACGATGTGCCGCTTGCGCCCCGGCACCTTCTTGGCCCCGTCGTAGCCGCGGGTGGCCGCCGGCACCGTGGCCGCCGCCCGCAGTGACTGCGCGTCAATCACCGCCGCGGTCGGCTCCGGATCGCGGCCGGCCTCCTCGCGGACCAGGCCGCGCAACCGGTCGTGCAGTTCCGCGAGCAAGCCCTTCACACGCCACCGCCGCGCGAAGGCGTAGACGCGGTCCCACGCCGGGAAGTCGCCCGGCATCGCTCGCCAGGTGATGCCGCCCGCCACCAGATAGCGAACAGCGTCCAACATCTGTCGGTGGCAGTACGCCTCCGGCTGCCCGCCCCGCCCCTCCAGCCACAGTGGCACCGGCAGACAGTCGCGCACGAGGGCCCATTCCGCGTCCGTCATGTCCGACGGATAGCGCGGTGCACGTCCAGGGCGATCACCCGCGTTCCCGAACCGGTGAGCGAGGCAATCACACGATGGGGCAGCCCAGTTGGACTCCACCCGCACGAGAGCGTAAGACTGCAACAACAGGGCCTCCTGGTGCGCTCCGGCTTCGACAACCATGAGCTGAACCGGAGGCCCTGCCTTCATGCGCGCACAAGCGAGAGATCACCCGACAGAGTCGCCACACTCGAACCGATGTCCACCATGATCGGTATGACAACAGCTTCTCCAACGCTGCTGCGTTTAGCGTGGCGAGCGGGATGCAAGCCCGTCTTCCATGATCGATATCTCGGTGTGGAGGGTGTACTCCTGGGCGGTGGCGGGGTGCTTGCCGGTGTTGGGGACGTACTTGCTGGCGCTCTTGAGGCTGCGGGCCTTGAGTCGTTGCCGTCGGCGTGCGGGGTGGAGGCCGCCGAGCAGGGCGAGGCCGATCGCTCCGACCAGGCGGACCGGCCCGTCGGGCAGAACGTCGCTGGCGGTGGTGACCTGGTCGCGGGCGGTGTGGAGGGCGATGGTGAAGCTGAGCCGGTCCATGTCCAGTCCCGGCAGGTTGGCGGTGGCGTCTGCGGCGGTGCGGATCAGCGCCTGGTAGACGGCCAGGAGGCCCCAGATCTCTTGCTCCAGGTCGGCGGGGTGCCCGGAGCGCAGGACCCGGCCGTCCAGCAGGGTGGCCTTCAGGCTCGCGTATGTCGTCTCCGCCTGCCACCTCTCGTGGTAGAGGGCCACGAGTCGGTCGGCCGGGTGGAGTTCGGGATCGGTGAGGCTGGTGAGCAGTCGCCAGGGTTCGCGCCTGGTAGTGCCGTCCTCCAGCGTGACGGTGATCCAGGCCTCGACCACGCGTACCGTCAGGGTTCCGTAGCCCTGGCCGGCCCGGTAGGGGCCGGCCAGACGCGTCAGGTAGGAGCCGTCCGGCAGGCGCTGCCCGATGGTCGGGCGACGGCTGGCCGAAGAGCGCACCAGGAACTGGGCGCCAGTCGCGTGGACGTCGCGCAGGAAGGCGACCGCGTCGTAGCCGGCGTCCGCGAGCAGCAGCATCCGGGCACTCAGGCAGCTCAGTAGTCTTGTGGTGTAGGCGAGTTCGCCCTCGGCTTCGGGGCCGAACGCGGCTGCGATCACCGCGCGGGTGCCGGTCTCGACCAGGGTGACCAGCCGCAGCACGGGGTAGGCGAACTCGTACTGGGGCCCGTGCCGTTTGGGGAAGCGGGCGGTGACCGGGTCGCGGTCGGGCAGCCGCAGGCTGGTGCCGTCCACGGCGACCGTTCGCATCCCGGACCAGAACGCCCCCGGCCTGTCCGTCCAGGCCACCGCCCCGGCCAGGGACTCGAACACGAGCCGCAGAGGTTCCGGCCCCGGCCGCCGGCGGGCCCGCGACAGCGAGGAGGAATGCGGGCGCACCGGAACGAGCGCACCCAGACCGGCGGTGAGCTTGTCCCACACCGCGCGGTACGAGCAGTCCCCGAACAGCGCCAGCGCGAGGACGAAGTACACGACCACTCGCGCGGGCAGCAGCCGGATCCGCCGCTGTACCGTCCTGCTCTCCTCAAGCACCGCGTCCACCAGCGCGAAGTCCACCAACTGCGTCAGCTCGCCCAGATGGCCCGGCGCGAACACTCCCGCCGCTACCGTGACCACCCGTGTGATGACAGACTTCTCCTGCAACGGGACCCCTGTGCTTGATCGACTTTCTTCGCCGATCGTTGATCTACAGGAGTCCCGTTGCCTCGTTCAACCCCCTTGACCAGCACGCTCACGCCATAACGCAGCAGCGTTGAACAGCTTCTCATCTTGCTCTTTAACCTCGCGCGGCGAGGTGGGCTTGGAGCGTGGGTTCGCGTTTGACGGTCTTGCCGACGTCGTGGCGGGGTGCCGGCTTGCGGTTCTTCGAACCTGGTGGCCGTCTTGGGCCCGGCCGGGAGGGTTTCGGCACGCCAGCCGGAGTGAGGACCTTCGCGCGGATGTTGCGGAACCCGCGGCGGACCCGGGCCGGGGTCAACTTTGCTGTGGGCAAGGGGCGTTCCCAGGGACGGCGCAAGTCGGCGGCCAGCGGGCGGGCCAGGCGGAGCTGGGTGTGGGCAACAATGACCAGCCAGGTCCACAGGTCGGCGGTGTCCGGTGCGCGGAAGTGCGGCGCGGTCCAGCCCAGGGTGCCCTTGAGTGTGGACGGTCAGCGATTTCGGCTCTGTCGCTGATCTTGTGATCGAGCCGGTCAGGTCCGGCACAGGATGCGGGTGCGGAGGAGGTCGAAGTTCGCGCGGCCGTATCCGTCCCTTTTGATCCGTTTGACTCTGGTGTTCTGGCCCTCGACCTGGCCGGAGCTCCAGGGGCTGGACAAGCCGGCGATGACGGCGTCTTGGTCGCGGCGAAGGCCGTTGACCAGGGAGTGCAGTGCAGGCAGGGCATCGTGTTCGACGCGCTCCATCCACGCGGGGAGTTGGTGGCCGCTGCGGTCGCGCATCATCGTGGCGAAGTCGCGGACGTGGCGGGTGGCCGCGTCGAGTTCGGGGCAGCCGGCCCGGATCTCCTTGAGGGCCAGGGCGTCCTCGTCCGGGAGGTTGTCGGGGTTGGTCATGATCCAGCGGACGGTGCGGCGGGGGCGCGGAGCCGGACGGGGCGCCGCCGGTGCGGCAGTGGTGGAGGACTTGAAGGGGCGCAGGTAGCGCCGGGTGGTCTGGATGCTGCCCTGGAAGCCCAAGGCCCGGATTTCCTGGTGGAGTTGCGCGCTGTCGCGGCAGCCTTCGTTCCACCGCTGGTGGAGGTGGGTGGTGTACGGGTCAAGGATGCTGACCCGGTTCGTTGCGTTGACCAGCAGTTCGTCGATGCCGGAGGCACGGGCGAAGCGGCGCACGGTGGAGCGGTCCAGTCGCAGGGTGCGGCAGATGTGCTCCAGTGTGCCGCCGTCGCCCAGGAGCTGCTGCACAGCGGCATACCGCTCTTTGGTGCGGGCCACCAGGCGGCGTTCTCGTCCGCACACATCGAGCATCGTGTCAGTGGTGGGCGGCGCCAGCTGCCAGATGTCGTTCCCGGGCGGCGGGATCACCGGCGTGGTGGTCGCGAACGCGGTCCGGATGCAGGCATGATGGGCTCCGACGGTCTTCTCCACCGCCTCGCCGAGGTTCTTCCACAAATGCCAGCCATCGGCGATCTGGACCGCTTGCGGGGCGCCGGCGCGGGCACCCTCGGCGTAGGCGCCGCCGCGGTCCCTGCAAATAATCTCCACCTCGGGGTGGTCTCTGAGCCAGGCGGCCAGCGGTTCCGCGTCGCGTCCGGGCAGTACATCGACCGGGCATCGCCGTTCCAGGTCCACCAAGATCGTCGAGTACGAGTCGCCCTTCTTCAGAGCGAAATCGTCAACACCGAGCACCCTGACGGGCCCTGCGGGTTTCTCAGGAAGTGCCCTGAGCAGGCGTAACAGGGTGTCCTTCGCCACCGGGACTCCCAGTGCCACCGAGAGGCGGCTGCCAGGTCGCCCGGCCAGCGCCACCGCGATCGAAGTCAGCATCCCGCGCAGCAGCGGGGTGAAGCGGGCGTGCGGGCTGGTCAGCCCGGCGACCTGCTCGACGAACGTCACCGCCGGGCAACAGGTGTCCAGACACCGGAACCGGCGCACCAGCAGCTCGATCACCACCCTCGTCCCGCTGATCGCTGCGTCGGACAGTCTCCGCAGGTACCGACCGTGCACCCGCCCCGAGGCGCTGCCGCAGTGCGGGCACGCCGCATCGGCCGCCCGCGCGCGGGCATGCATCGTGATCCCGCCGATGGTCCGCTCGACCAACTCCACCATGACACCGGTCAGATGAGGCAGAAGCGTCTCAAAACTCCCCGAAGTACACCCGGGATACGATGACACCCGCCACTGACATCACCGGCTCGATCACAAGATCAGCGCCAGAGCCCGTAATTCCCCAGGTGAACCGCTGCGGGTTCTGCAGAGACTCTAGATTGTTGCTGTGACCTGCAGGTTTGGCTGCTGTTGGCTGTAGTAGGCGGCTTCGTACTCGGCA
>NZ_JBIUYD010000046.1:0-34375 GCF_044744345.1 Kitasatospora sp. NPDC087315
CCCGACACCCCCGTCATCACCCTCGACGCCCGACGACGCGACAGCGCCAAAAGCGCCCTCATCACCCTCGTCGAACACGCCCTCCTCGCCCGCCTGCGGTGAGTGCGCGTCCGCTGAGACGAAGCGGCCCACGGACCTCGGGGTCCGTGGGCCGCTTCGTGGTCCGGTCCTGTTCGGTCCGGTGCTGTTCGTCGGTCCGGTGCTATTCGGTGGGCTCCAGCCCGGACCTGATCAGGCCGTAGGTGTAGGCGTCCTCCAGGGCCAGCCAGGAGGCCGCGACCACGTTGTCGGCCACCCCGACGGTGGACCAGCTGGAGGTGCCGTCGGTGGACTCGATCAGCACGCGGGTCTGCGAGCCGGTGCCGTGCTGGCCCTCCAGGATGCGGACCTTGTAGTCCACCAGCTCCAGCGTGGCCAGCTGCGGGTAGATCCCCTCCAGCGCGGCGCGCAGCGCCTTGTCCAGCGCGTCCACCGGACCGTTGCCCTCACCGGTGGCGATCTTCCGTTCGCCCTTGGCCCAGAGCTTCACCGTCGCCTCGTTGCCCGGCTTGCCGTCCGGGCCCTGCTCGCTGATGGTCCGCCAGGACTCCAGGGTGTAGAAGCGGTCGCGGCTGCCGCGCACCTCGTCCCGGAGCAGCAGCTCGAAGGAGGCGTCGGCGGACTCGTAGGTGTAGCCGAGGTTCTCCTGCTCCTTGACCTTGGCGACCACCCGGCCGGCCAGGTCGCGGTCGGTGGAGAGGTCGTAGCCGAGCTCCTTGCCCTTGAGCTCCACCGAGGCCCGGCCGGCCATGTCGGAGACCAGCATCCGCATGGTGTTGCCGACCGTCTGCGGGTCGATGTGCTGGTACAGGTCCGGGTCGACCTTGATCGCGGAGGCGTGCAGGCCGGCCTTGTGGGCGAAGGCCGAGAAGCCGACGTACGGCTGGTGGGTGGAGGGGGTCAGGTTGACCACCTCGGCGATGGCGTGCGAGATCCGGGTCATCTCGGCGAGGCTGCCGGGCGGCAGCACCCGGCGGTCGTACTTGATCTCCAGCGCCCCGACCACCGGGAACAGGTTGGCGTTGCCGACCCGCTCGCCGTAGCCGTTGGCGGTGCACTGGACGTGGGTGGCGCCGGCGTCCACCGCGGCCAGGGTGTTGGCGACGGCGCAGCCGGTGTCGTCCTGGGCGTGGATGCCGAGCCGGGCGCCGGTCCGCGCCAGCACGTCCGCGACGATGTCCCGGACGCCGGCCGGGAGCATCCCGCCGTTGGTGTCGCAGAGCACGACGACGTCGGCGCCGGCCTCGTGCGCGGCGCGGACCACCGCGAGGGCGTACTCGCGGTTGGCCTTGTACCCGTCGAAGAAGTGCTCGCAGTCGATGAAGACCCGGCGGCCCTGGGCGCGCAGGTGGGCGACGCTGTCCCGGACCATCTCCAGGTTCTCGTCCAGCGTGGTGCGCAGCGCCAGCTCGACGTGCCGGTCGTGGGCCTTGGCGACCAGGGTGACGACCGGCGCGCCCGAGGTGACCAGGGCGGCCAGCTGCGGGTCCTCGGCGGCCTTCCCGCCGGCCCGCCGGGTGGCGCCGAAGGCGACCAGCTGGGCGTGCTTGAGGTCCAGCTCGGCGGCGGCGCGGGCGAAGAACTCGGTGTCCCGGGGGTTGGCTCCGGGCCAGCCACCCTCGATGAAGCCGACTCCGAAGTCGTCCAGGTGCCGGGCAATGGTCAGCTTGTCGGCCACCGTGAGGTTGATGCCCTCGCGCTGCGCGCCGTCGCGCAGGGTGGTGTCGAAGACGTGGAAGCTGTCGTCGGTGCGGCTGCTGGCCTCGGTCATGGCCGTGGAATCTCCGTTCGGGGAGGTCGTACTGCTTGCCGGGATGGCTGCGTCCGATCGCCGCCGGCTCCTGCCGGCGGACCACGCTCCACTGTCCAGCATCCCGCGCGCACCCGGTGTCTCTCGGCCCCTTGTGGGGGCTCCGGCCGGTCCGGGGTAAACAAAAAGACCCCTCGCGGGTGCGAGAGGTCTGCGCGCGGGTCTGGACGCTGGTGGTCGCTCCGCATCGGGTGGTGCGGAAGCGGTCACTGCGGACCGGCGCGCCTGCTGCTAATAATCAGCGAAAGCGAGGACACCCTCGCAGTCTCGCACATCATCCACACTCCGGCCCGGCCGTCTCGCGATCCGAAACGGCGCAGGCCGGAGGCGGTGTCGGGTCAGACGATCTTGTGCAGCCAGCCGTGGGTGTCGGGGGCCTGGCCGCCCTGGACGGCGAGCAGGGCCTTGCGCAGCTCCATGGTGACCGGGCCGGGCTCACCGGTGCCCACGGTCCAGTCGGCGCGGGCGGACTTGACCGAGCCGACCGGGGTGATGACGGCGGCGGTGCCGCAGGCGAAGACCTCGGTGAGGGTGCCGTCGGCGTTGCCCTGCTTCCACTCGTCGGTGGAGATCTTCCGCTCCTCGACGGCGTAGCCGAGGTCGGCGGCGAGCTGGAGCAGCGAGTCGCGGGTGATGCCGGGCAGCAGCGCGCCGGACAGCTCCGGGGTGACGATCCGGGCGTCCCTGCCCTCGCCGAAGACGAAGTACAGGTTCATGCCGCCCATCTCCTCGATCCACCGGTGCTCGGCGGCGTCGAGCCAGACGACCTGGTCGCAGCCCTTCTCGGCGGCCTGCGCCTGGGCGATCAGCGAGGCGGCGTAGTTGCCGGCGCACTTGGCGGCGCCGGTGCCGCCGGGCGCGGCCCGGACGTACTCCTCGGAGAGCCAGACCGAGACCGGCTTGATGCCGCCGGGGAAGTAGGCGCCGGCCGGCGAGGCGATGATCATGAAGAGGTAGGAGTTGGCCGGACGGACACCCAGGCCGACCTCGGTGGCGAACATGAAGGGGCGCAGGTAGAGGCTCTGCTCCGGCTGGTTCGGGACCCAGCCCTGCTCCTGCTGGACCAGCAGCTCGACCGCCTCGACGAAGGTCTCGACCGGCAGCTCCGGCATCGCCAGCCGGCGGGCCGAGGCCTGGAAGCGGGCCGCGTTGGCCTCCGGGCGGAAGGTCGCGATCGAGCCGTCGGCCTGGCGGTACGCCTTGAGACCCTCGAAGATCGACTGGCCGTAGTGGAGCGTCATGTTCGCCGGGTCGACCTCCAGCGGCGCGTACGGCGCCAGCTGGGCGTCGTGCCAGCCCAGACCCTCGGTCCAGCGGATGGTCACCATGTGGTCGGTGAAGACGCGCCCGAAGCCTGGACTGGCCAGCCGGGCCTCGCGCTCCGCGTCGGACAGCGGGTGGGCGGAGGGCTTGAGGTCGAACGTGATGGGCGCCTGGGTGGGCGTGCTCATGGCTGTGTGTCCTTCACCGTGGGGTTTGTCCGGGCCGCCTCCGTCGGGTGAACGTTTCGGCGAACGAACGCACGACGGCACGGCCCACTGTCGATACTCGCATCCAGAGGGCCGTGCCGAACAGCCACAGGCTCCTTGGGGAGCCGCAAGCTGCGGTTATGTGATCCGGCCCGTCAGCCGGAACACCTTCAGTCGGATCCGGCCCGCTAGCCGGAACACCTTCAGTCGGTTCCGGCCCGCTAGCCGGAACACCTCCAGTCGGATCCGGCCCGCTAGCCGGATACTCGCCCGGCGAGCGCGTCGCCGACCTGGGACGTCGTACGGGTCCCGGTGCGCTCGGCCAGGTCCGCGGCGACCGCGGCCTCGACCCGGGCGGCCTCGGCGGCCAGGCCCAGGTGGTCCAGCAGCATGGCGACCGACAGGACGGTGGCGGTCGGGTCGGCCTTGCCCTGGCCCGCGATGTCCGGCGCCGAGCCGTGCACGGGCTCGAACATCGACGGGAAGTCCCCGCTGGGGTTGATGTTGCCGCTGGCGGCCAGGCCGATGCCACCGGTGACGGCGGCGGCCAGGTCGGTCAGGATGTCGCCGAACAGGTTGTCGGTGACGATGACGTCGAACCGCTCGGGCTGGGTGACGAAGAAGATGGTCGCCGCGTCGACGTGCAGGTAGTCGGTGGTGACCTCGGGGAACTCCCGGCCGACCTGCTCGAAGATCCGGGTCCAGAGGTGGCCGGCGTGCACCAGCACGTTGTTCTTGTGGACCAGGGTGAGCTTCTTGCGCGGGCGGGCCTGGGCCCGGCGGTACGCGTCGCGGACCACGCGCTCGATGCCGAACGCGGTGTTCAGGCTGACCTCGGTGGCCACCTCCTGCGCGGTACCGGTGCGCAGCGTGCCGCCGTTGCCGACGTACGGGCCCTCGGTGCCCTCGCGGACGACCACGAAGTCGATGTCCGGCTCGCCGGCCAGCGGCGACTTCACGCCCGGGAAGAGCCGGCCGGGGCGCAGGTTGATGTGGTGGTCGAAGGCGAAGCGCAGCTTGAGCAGCAGCCCGCGCTCCAGCACGCCCGACGGCACGCTCGGGTCGCCGATGGCGCCGAGCAGGATCGCGTCGTGGCCCTTCAGCTCCTCCAGCACGCTGTCCGGCAGCGTCTCACCGGTGCGGTGGTAGCGCCGGGCGCCGAGGTCGTACTCGGTGGTCTCCAGCTTCACGTCGGCGGGCAGCGCGGCGATCAGGACCTTGAGGCCTTCGGCCACCACTTCCTGGCCGATGCCATCACCGGGGACAACTGCGAGACGAATGGTGCGAGACATGCTCGGACCCTACTCCGGTGTCCCAGAAGCTGACATCCTGTGTCCACTATCCGGACGCGAGGCGGATCCGGGCAGCACGATGTCGACCGGGAACGGGTACTCGGTGACGAGCCGGTCATGGAAGATCCCGGTCGGGACGTAGGCGCGCGTGGCCGGGTCCCTTTCGTACGTGTAGACGACAGGTCGGCCTTCGGCACTCTCGACCCGCCAGAAGTACCGGATGCCGGCGGCGGCGTATTTGCGCGGCTTGATCTCCCGGTCGCGTGCCTGGAACTCCTCGGAGACCACCTCGACGGCGAGCAGAACGTCCTCGCCGAGGCAGAAGGTCTGCTTCAGCCCCGTGTCGGAGCGCTCGTCGACCACCAGCAGGTCCGGCTCGGGCCGGTTCCGCTTGTTCAGCTTGACCGTCATCTCGCGCCAGACCTCCCACCCGTCGGGGGCGGCGTCCTCAAGGGCCCGTTCCAGCGCGCGGAGCATCCGCATGTGGAACTTGGTCCGCGGACTCACGAAGATCAGGCTCCCGTCGAGCAGTTCGGTGTGCGGCGGGAGATCCGGCAGCCGGTCGAGGTCCTCGGCGGTGTACCCGCCGACCGGGGGGCGAAGCCAGTCGGGGTACGGCGCGACGCTCATGGTTCCTCCCATACGGGCGTCCTGGCGGCTGCTCCCAGGCTACTCGGCAGGTCCTGTCCGCACGCCACTCCGACGAGGGAGCGCGTGAGCCTCAATTCGCGCGGGGGGCACGCTTATGCTCGCGGGGATCCGGTCCGGAGATCCTCGGAGAACGGGGCACAGCAGCGTGGTCGAAACCGGCGGACGCCGAGGGCGGGAGGCGCTGGCCTGCGGGGGCGCGGCGGGGCTGGCCATGGGCGGGTACGCGGTGGCGGCGGCGCTGCGCGGGGCGTGGCCGGCCGGGGCCGCCGAGGTGGCGGTGCCGTTCCACGCCCGGCTCTGGGACCTGGTCCACGGACGGGGCGCCGGGGACCTGCTGTTCAACTGGAACAGCGGGTACGGGGCACCGTTCCTGGCCGACTTCTTCGCCTACCTGATGAACCCGTTCTCCTGGCTCGCCGTCCTGCTGCCGCGCGACCAGGGGCAGCTCGCGGTCTTCCTGACCACCCTGCTCAGCATCGGCCTCGGCACCGCGCTGATGGCCCACGTCCTCGGCCGGCTGTACCCAGGACCGCGCCGGCTGCGGGCCCTGGCCGCCGTCGGGTACGGGCTCTGCGCCTGGGTGCTGGGCGTCGGCGGGGCGGCGCCGATGTGGCTCTGGGGCCTGGTCTCGCTGCCGCTGCTCTGCCTGGCCGGGGACTGGTGTCTGCACGAGCGCCGCTGGGCGGCCGGCACCCTCTGCGTCGCGCTCGCCTGGGTGGGCAACCTCTACACCGCCGCGATGGCCACGATCATGGCCGGCCTGGTGCTGACGGTCCGGCTGCTGGCCGTCCGGCGGCCGTTCAGGACCGTGGTCCGGGTGACCGGGCGGGCCGTGACCATGGCCGCCACCGGGGTGCTGCTGGCCGGGCCGGTGCTGTTCGTCGCCGTCCGGGCCGCGCAGGCCGCCCAGCCGGAGTCCCCGGCGCGGCCGGTCGGGCCGTCCGGGCTCGGCGGGCACCTGGCGCAGCTGCTGCCCGGCACCCGCACCGGCCGGCCGCTGCCGGACGTCGCGATCGGCCTGCTGGGCCTGCTGCTGGTGGCCGGGCTGCCGTTCAACCGGCGGGTGCGGGCCCGGACCAGGCTCGTCTGGTCCGGGCTGCTGGCGCTGGTGGTGCTCAGCTTCGTCTGGACGCCCACCGTGCTGGTCTGGCACGGCCTGGCGATCCCCGCCGGCGGCCCGTACCGGGTGGCGTTCGTGCTCAGCGGTCTGCTGGTGATGGCCGGCTGGGTCTCACTGGCGCACCGGCCCGACCTGCTCACGCTGCTCGGCGGCGCCGCGCTGGTGGCGCTGGTGGCCGGTCTCGCGGCGGCCCGGAAGTCCGTCCCGGCGTCCACCTGGGTGCTGCTCGCCGTGGGCGGCGCCGTCCTGCTCGCCGCGCTGTGGACGCTGGAGCACCGGCACACCGACCGGCGGGCGGGCGCCGTCGCGACGGCGGCGCTGGCCTGCGCGGTGCTCGGCGGCGCGGTCTGGTCGGCGTACTCGGCGCTGGGCGCCACCGCGCCGGGCACCGCCGCCGGGGCGCCCGTCCGGGCCGGGTACGCGGCGCTGCGGCAGGCCGCCGACTGGCCCGCCGGCCGCGGCGACCCCGGCCCGCACGCCTTCACCCCGAACGACCCCCTGCTGCTGGACGGCCAGGGCGGCGGCTACTCCAGCGGCTACCTGCCGACCGTCACCGCGCTGCTGCTGCACGACCTCGGCGCCGGGTGGACGGCCGGCGGCCGGCGGACCGGCAGCGTCACCGACCCGGTCGGGCGGGCCCTGTTCGCGGTGCGGACGTACCTCGCCGACGGGCCGCCGCCGGACGGTTTCACGGTCGGCCGGGCCGCCGCCCCGCCGCTGGTCACCGTGGTCCCGGCGGACGCGGCGGCGGACATCTCCTCGGTCTGGTCCCGGCAGGAGTCGCTGCTCGGCAGCCGGGTGTGGGACGCCCCCGAGCCCGCCCCGGACGGCGGCCCGGTGCCGGCCCTGCACGGCACCAGCGGCTGGTCCGTCCCCGCCACCCCGGCGGGCACGGAGGGCACCGTCTTCACGGCGGGCTGTACGCCGGGCGGTACGGCGTACTTCCACGGGGTCTGGTTCAACGGCACGGTGAGCGGTCTCGGCACCACCTACCGCAGCGAGGGCGAGCAGCCCGCCACGGCCGTCCCGGTCCATCCGCTGGGGCCGGTGCCCGCCGACGGCCGGGTCCGGGTGGTGCTGCGGGCGGACGCCGTCACCCAGGTCCCGGCCCGGCCGATCGGCTGCCTGCGGCCCGGCGCCCTGGAGGCGGCGCTGGCGCGGATCGCCACGACCGGCGCCACCCGGGTGGCGGTCGGCGGGCACACCGTCACGGCCGCCCTGCCGCCGGGCAGCACGGGCACCGCGCTGCTCTCCGTCCCGGCCACCGAGGGCTGGACCTGCGCGGCCGGCGGCGGGCCGTACGCGCCGCCCCGGCCGGTGCTGGGCATGATCGGCGTCCCGCTCGGCGGCGGCGCCGACCGGATCGGCTGCGTCTTCCGTCCGCCCGGCCTCACCGAGGGGCTGACGGTCGCCTCGGCCGCCGCGGCGGTCACGGCGCTGGCCGCCGTCTTCGGCCGGCTCCGCCACCGCACCGCCCGGCCGCCCCGCCGGGTCCGCCGGGCGGCCGCGGCACCGCGCTGACGCCCCCGGGCTCAGGGCAGGGTGACGATCTCGCCCCGCCGGCCGTCCCGGTTGAAGTGGTGGAGCAGCAGCAGACGGGACGCGTCGCCGTCGGCCCGGCGGACCTCCAGGGCGCCGCCCGGCGGCACGGCGGACGCCACCGCGGCCGGGCCGCCGAGGCCGGCCCGGACCTCGACGGCCGGGTGCAGCACGTCGACGGCGAGGGTCGGGCGGGTGCCGCTCAGGCCGATGGCGGAGAAGGCCTCCTCCGGGTGGGGCCGACCGCCGGCGGGGCCGGTCCAGAGGCCGTAGCGGATGGTGCTGTGGTCCGCCGTCAGGCCGGGCAGGGCGCTCAGCCGCACCGGCAGCACCAGCGCGTCGCTGTCCAGCAGCGCGGTGTCGCTGTCGCCCCAGCGGGCGTTGAGCGGCTGGACGTCCAGTTCGGCGCCGGTCCTGGCGTCGAGCGCGCGGGCCACCAGGACGTCGCTGCCGGGCAGCCGGTCGGCCTTGACGATGACATCGGTCTCACCGTCCCCGTCGGTGTCCAGCGAGGCCCGGACGGCGAAGACGCCGACGGGGGTGGCGGCGGGCGCCCAGAGCTGGGCGCCCAGGTAGAGGGTGCCCTCGGCGAGCGGGTCGCCGCCGGCGGCCGGGGCGTCCGAGGCGGCGCCGGCCGCCCGCAGGTTGGCGGCCCGGTCGCCGGGGCGTTCGACGCAGATGTCCTCCGGGGCGCCCGCCCCGCCGGTGCCGTCCTGCGGCACGATGCCCGCGCCCGGCCCGACGGCGGCACCGCTGTCCGGCGGGCAGTCCACCCAGCGGGGGGCCTCCCCGCCGAGCGCGAAGCCGCTGACCAGGCCGGGCTGCTCCCCCGGCGCCGCGGTGCCGCCGAGGAGGACCAGCGCGCCCGAGGGGGTGGGCAGCACCGGCGCCGCCGCGCTCAGCTCGGAGACGGGGCGCGGGGCGGCGAGGACGGGCACCCGCAGCCCGGGCAGGGCACGGTCCGAGACGGGGGTGAGCAGCACCCGGCCGGAGAGCTCGCCCCGGTAGCTGCGGGCCCGGCCGCCCTGCAGGGTGTCGATGGTCGGGTCGGGGGTGCGGCCGAGCCGCCCGGGCACGACCAGGGTGACCCGGACCCGCGCGGTGCCCCCGGCGACCACCGCCACCTGGGCGGGCGCCACGTCGAACCGGGCGCCGGGGAGTTCGGTGGCGGCCGCGTAGCCGGTGCGGTAGACCACGGTCGTGTCGGACAGGTTCCGGACCTCGATCTCGCGGGTGGCGGAGAACGGCCCGCCGACGTCCACCGGGCCGAAGGAGACGCCGACGCCGCCCTCCGCCGCGCCCTCTCCGGCGGCGTAGGCGACGGCGGGGGTGCGGACGGCGCGGTCCACCTGGGCCCGTCCGGCGCCGGTGCGTTCGGGCCCGTAGACCGGGCCGCCGTGGTCGTCGCCGAGCCAGGTGTCCCCGGCGGTGTTCATCAGCGCGGCCTTGACCTGCTCGGCCGTCCAGTCCGGGTGGGCGGCGCGGACCAGCGCGGCGAGGCCGGCCACGTGCGGGGTGGCCATCGAGGTGCCGTCCTCGCGCTGGCCGCCGCTGCCGCTGCCGACCAGCGCGGACCAGATGGTCTCGCCGGGGGCGGCGAGGTCCGGCTTGACCACGCCGGGCACGCCGATGCCGCGCGAGGTGAAGTCGGTGAGGGTGTCGGTGCGCCACGGCTGGTCCTGGGAGACCGTGCCGTGCAGCCGGCCGCCCGGCTCGGCCAGCCGGACGTCGACCGGGCCGGCGGCCGCGCCCTGCCGCAGCCGTTCGCCGTCCTCACGGGCGAGCAGCGCGACCGGGACGCGGTCGTTGCCGGAGATCTCGGCGAGGTGGTCGTCGTCGGCGGCGAGCAGCGCGCCGATCGCTCCGGCGTCGGCGGCGTGGTCGGCGCGCGGGGCGGAGCCGCAGGCCCGTTCGGACTCGCGGGTGTGCCAGACGAGGACGGCGATCTTCCCTGCCAGCCGCTGCCGGTCGGCCTCGCCGAAGGCCGTGCAGCCGTCCGGCTGGTCGACGGGCAGGGCGAGTCGGCCGCTGACGTCGGCGGTGGACCAGCCCTGGTAGCGGGCGCTCCAGTGGGCCGGGACGACGGCGGCGAGCGGCTCCGGGGCGAGCACGGTGATGCCGTCGGCGTCGCTGTGCGGATCGACGGAGGCGGCGACGGTGACGGCCCGGGCGGCGGTGCCCGGGCTGCCGCCGATGCCGTAGACGTCCCCTTCGTTGCCCGCGGCCGCGACCACCACGGTGCCCAGTTCGGCGAGGCGGTCGGCGGCGACGGCGTCGGCGTCGTCGGTGGCGCCGAACCGGCTGCCGAGCGAGAGGTTGACGACGTCGAGGCGGTCGCCGAGGTCGCCGTCGCCGTCCGGGTCGGCGGCGATGTCGAGCGCCTGGGCGAGCTGGTCGGTGGAGCCTTCGCAGCCGAAGACCCGGAGCGCGTACAGCTGCGCGCCGGGCGCGGCGCCGGGGCCGACCTTGAAGTCCGCCGGGTCCAGGCCGGGCCGGTACGGGCCGCGGTAGGGCTGCCCGTCGGCGGTGACACCGAGACCGGCGGCGGTACCGGCGACATGGGTGCCGTGGCCGTGCCGGAGGCAGTCGATCGGGTTGTCGTCCGGGTGCGGGACGGGCTGGTAGTGCGGGGAGGACGGGTCCGGGTCGTAGTCGTCGCCGACCAGGTCGTGGCCGCCGACCACCTTGGCGTTGGGGAAGAGCCCGGCGGGCGCGGTCGTGGCGCCGTCCACCGACCGGAACGCCTCCTCGGTGCCGGGGCCGCCGAAGTCCGCGTGGGTGTAGTCGATGCCGCTGTCGATGATGCCGATCCGCACGCCCTGGCCGGTGTTGCCGTCGACCGCGTCGCCGGACGGACCGGCCCAGAGCCGCGGGGCGCCGGTGAGCGGGACGGAGTACGCGTTGTCCCGCTGCTTGCGCGTGATCGGGTGGACGGCCCGCACGCCCGGCAGCGTGCGCAGGGCGGGCAGCCGGTCGGCGGGCACGGTGACGGCGAGGCCGGTGAGCAGGGTACGGGTGCGGTAGAGCTCGCGGGCGGTGGGCACCGCGCCGCGGACGGCCCCGGCCAGCCCGTCGAGCGCGCCGGAGGCGGCGGTCCGCCGCTCGGCGCCGGCCCGGGCGGCCTCGCGGCGGATCTCCTCCGGGGCGCGCTGGGCCCGCCGGGCGTCGGCGGCGGCGCGCCGCCAGGCGGGACCGGCGGCCTCGGTGGCGAGTTCGAGCAGCACCGAGACCGGCTGCCCGGACGGCGGGTGGGCGGCCGCGGCCGCGCCGGGCGGCGGCCCCTGGGCCTCCGCCTGCCCGGCCGCCGGGGCGGCGGCGGTGAGCACGACCGGCCCGGCCAGCAGCGCCAGGGCGAGGCCGATCCTGGTGAGCGGACGGTGGACGGGTGGCTGACGCACAGGACCCTCTCCCCCGGTAAGGGGGGCTGATCCGCACACCGTGTCGCTGACGCCCGCCGGTGCGGACGTCGATCACCCTTCCGGGGGCCCCAAATTAGGATGATCGCGCCGGGGAATGCGAGCAACTTCCCTCGAACGGCGGCCACTTGCACCCTACCGGGTGATGCGGCGTCAGCCCGTCCGAGGTAATCGGCCGATTATCACCGACTCCGCCGAAAGGCCCTGCCGGCGCCCGACCGGGGGATCCGGCAGGCGGCACCCGACCGGCGGATCCGGTCAGAGGTGCCCGGTCACGCCGCCGTTGTCGCGACGGTCCAGCGCGCGCTGGAGGGCGGCGGCGGCGAAGGGGTTGCGCTCGGCCGCACGGCGGCGGCGCGGGGCCCGGGCGGCCGTGGCGGCGGGGGCGGGAGTGGTGTGACGGTCTGCGGCGGGGGGCATACCGGGCTCCTTGATGCGATGCGCACAGGCGGGCGCAGAGGGTGGGGAGGGTGGTACGCGGAGCAGGGATCGCCTGCCCGTCGGGCGTACGGGCGCACACGGGCCGCGCACCCTGGCTACAGGGGCGGCACACCGTCTGGCCCTTTCACGGTACGGCCCCGACCGGGCCGTGTCTGCACGAATACTTGGATTTCCTAGTATCTGAGACGGGCGTCACCCGGAGCGCCCACGCCGCCGGACGCGGCAGGGCCCGGACCGCCGGGGAGGCGGTCCGGGCCCTGCGGGGCGACGGGAATCAGGCGCCCAGGTCGACCGAGCGGGCGAAGCGGGCCCCGATCTCGGCGGCGATCGCGGACAGCACCTCCTGCGGGATCTGGGTGTCCACCGTGATGGAGGCGAGCGCGCCGCTGCCGTCCCGGGCGACCTGCATGCCGGCGATGTTGATGCCGGCGTCGCCGAGGTGGCGGCCGAGGACGCCGACCACGCCGGGGCGGTCCTCGTACTTGAAGAACGCCATGTGGTCGGTGAGCGCCACATCGACGTCGAAGGCGTCCACGCCGACGATCTTCTGGGTCTGCTTCGGGCCGGCCAGGGTGCCGGAGATGGCGATCTCGGTGCCGTCGGCCAGGGTGCCCCGGACGGTGATCACATTGCGGTGCTCAAGGCTCTCGCTGGAGGTGGTCAGGCGTACCTCGACACCGCGCTCCTGGGCGAACAGGGGAGCGTTGACGTAGGACACCGTCTCCGCCACCACGTCCTCGAACACGCCCTTCAGGGCGGACAGTTCGAGCACCTTGACGTCGTGCTGGGTGATCTCGCCACGGACCTCGACGTCGAGGCGGACGGCCACCTCGCCGGCCAGCGCGGTGAAGATCCGGCCCAGCTTCTCGGCCAGCGGCAGACCCGGACGGACGTCCTCGGCGATCACGCCGCCCTGGACGTTGACCGCGTCCGGGACCAGCTCGCCGGCCAGCGCCAGACGGACGGACCTGGCGACCGCGATACCGGCCTTCTCCTGCGCCTCGTCGGTGGAGGCGCCCAGGTGCGGGGTGGCGACCACGTTGTCGAAGGCGAACAGCGGCGAGTCGGTGCACGGCTCCTTGGCGTAGACGTCCAGGCCGGCGCCGGCCACCCGGCCGTCGCGCAGGGCGTCGGCCAGCGCCGCCTCGTCCACGATGCCGCCGCGGGCGGCGTTGACGATGCGCACGGTCGGCTTGACCTTGTGCAGCGCCTCGTCGCCGATCAGGCCGATGGTCTCGGGGGTCTTCGGGAGGTGGACGGTGATGAAGTCCGAGATCTCCAGCAGCTCCTCCAGCGTGACGAGCTTGACGCCCATCTGCGCGGCGCGGGCGGCCTGGATGTAGGGGTCGTACGCGACGATCTTCATGCCGAACGCGGACATCCGCTGGGCGACCAGCACGCCGATCCGGCCGAGGCCGACGACACCGAGGACCTTCTCGCTCAGCTCGACGCCGGTGTACTTGTTGCGCTTCCACTCGCCCTGCTTGAGCGCGGCGTTGGCCGGCGCGATGTTGCGGGCGACCGAGATCAGCAGGCCGCAGGCCAGCTCGGCGGCGGTGACGATGTTGGAGGTCGGCGCGTTGACGACCATCACGCCGGCCTTGGTGGCGGCGGAGACGTCCACGTTGTCGAGGCCGACGCCGGCCCGGGCGACCACCTTCAGCTTGCGGGCGGCGGCCAGCGCCTCCGCGTCCACCTTGGTGGCGGAGCGGATCAGGATGGCGTCCACATCGGCGATCGCGGTCAGCAGTTCGGTGCGGTCGGCGCCGTTGCAGTGACGGATCTCGAAGTCGGGGCCGAGGGCGTCGACGGTGGCGGGCGACAGCTCTTCGGCGATCAGAACGACGGCAGATTTCACAGTGGTCGCAGTGCTCACGACAGTGTTGTCCTTAACTGTCCGGTTCTCCCCGGCACGTAGGTGGCGTGACCGTCGGGGGGAAGGTGGCATGCCGCGTAGGTAGACGCACGACGCTGTGGGCCTGACGCGCACTCGGAAGTGTATCGACGGGCTGGGTGCGAGGCTGCTCCCGTCCGGCGAAATCACCCGGACGAGAGCAGCCTACTTGTACAAGGGGGTTACAAAATGAGGCGTGGCCCCGGAAGGGCTCAGGCCTCTTCCTTGACCCAGCTCATCAGCTTGCGCAGCTTCTTGCCGGTGGTCTCCAGCAGGTGGTCCTCGTCGGCCTTCTTGTACTCGTTGTACTTGGGCAGACCGGCCTTGTACTCGGCGATCCAGGTGTTGGCGAAGGTGCCGTCCTGGATCTCGGCGAGGACCTTCCGCATCTCGGCCTTGGTGGCGTCGGTGATGATGCGGGGGCCGGTGACGTAGTCGCCCCACTCGGCGGTCTCGGAGACCGACCAGCGCATCTTCTCCAGGCCGCCCTCGTACATCAGGTCGACGATGAGCTTCAGCTCGTGCAGGCACTCGAAGTAGGCGATCTCCGGCTGGTAGCCGGCCTCGACCAGGGTCTCGAAACCGGCCTTCACCAGGGCGGCGGTGCCACCGCAGAGGACGGCCTGCTCACCGAACAGGTCGGTCTCGGTCTCCTCGGTGAAGGTGGTCTTGATGACGCCGGCCTTGGTGGCACCGATGCCCTTGGCGTAGGACAGCGCCAGGTCGAGGGCCTTGCCGGAGGCGTCCTGCTCGACCGCGACGATCGCGGGGACGCCGCGGCCCTCCTCGTACTGGCGGCGGACCAGGTGGCCCGGGCCCTTCGGGGCGACCATGCAGACGTCGACATCGGCCGGGGGCTTGATGAAGCCGTAGCGGATGTTCAGGCCGTGGCCGAAGAACAGCGCGTCGCCGGCCTTCAGGTTCGGCGCGATGGACTCGGCGTAGACGTCGGCCTGGATCGGGTCCGGCACCAGGATCATGATGACGTCGGCCTCGGCCGCCGCCTCGGCCGGGGTGACGACGCGCAGGCCGGCCTCCTCCGCCTTGGCGCGGGACTTGGAGTCCGCCTTCAGGCCGACCCGGACGTCCGCACCCGAGTCGCGCAGGGACAGCGCGTGGGCGTGGCCCTGGCTGCCGTAGCCGATGACCGCGACCTTGCGGCCCTGGATGATGGACAGGTCGGCGTCGTCTTCGTAGAACAGCTCGGCCACGGGGGCACATCTCCTTGCGTGATGGTCTTGCCGGGTACTGCGGTTCCTACCGTACGTGGACCCGGCGGGGGTGTGGGGCAGTGCTTCAGGGGGTGAGACAGCGCGTGGCGCGTCCCGGGGAGGGACGGCGGTGGGCGCTCAGGCGCTGCGGTCGAGAGCGCGCAGCGAACGGTCGGTGATCGAGCGGGCGCCCCGCCCGATGGCGACCAGGCCGGACTGGACCAGCTCCTTGATGCCGTACGGCTCCAGCATCCGGAGCATGGCCTCCAGCTTGTCCGAGCTGCCGGTGGCCTCGACGGTCACCGCGTCGGGGGACACGTCGACCGTCTTGGCGCGGAACAGCTGGACGATCTCGACGATCTGCGACCGGGTCTCGTTGTCGGCCCGGACCTTCACCAGGACCAGTTCCCGCTGGATCGCAGCGGACTGGTCGAGTTCGACGATCTTTATCACGTTCACGAGCTTGTTGAGCTGCTTGGTGACCTGTTCCAGCGGGAGGTCCTCGACGTTGACCACGATGGTCATCCGGGAGATGTCCGGGTGCTCGGTCGGGCCGACGGCGAGGGAGTCGATGTTGAAGCCCCGACGGGAGAACAGGGCGGCGATGCGGGCGAGCACGCCGGGCTTGTTCTCGACCAGGACGGAGAGGGTGTGCTTGGACATGTGTCTCTGTTTCCTAGGTCGTTAGGAGGGGCCCGGCGCAGCCGGTCGTGGGAGGGGTGGCGGTGGGCAACGGACGGGCCTCAGTCGAGGTCGTCGCCGAAGTCGGGCCGGACGCCCTTGGCGAACTGGATCTCGTCGTTGCTGGTGCCGGCCGCGACCATCGGCCAGACCATGGCGTCCTGGTGGACGATGAAGTCGATGACCACCGGGCGGTCGTTGATCTCCATCGCCTGCTTGATCACCGCGTCCAGGTCCTCCGGGCGCTCGCAGCGCAGGCCGACGCAGCCCATCGCCTCGGAGAGCAGCACGAAGTCGGGGATCCGGGTGCCCTGTGCCGGCGGCTCGATGCCGTCGTGCTCGGGGCCGGAGTGCAGCACGGTGTTGGAGTAGCGCTGGTTGTAGAAGAGGGTCTGCCACTGCCGGACCATGCCCAGCGAGCCGTTGTTGATGACCGCGACCTTGATCGGGATGTCGTTCAGCGCGCAGGTGACCAGCTCCTGGTTGGTCATCTGGAAGCAGCCGTCGCCGTCGATCGCCCAGACCGCGACGTCCGGACGGCCCGCCTTGGCGCCCATCGCGGCCGGCACGGCGTAGCCCATGGTGCCCGCGCCGCCCGAGTTCAGCCAGGTGGCCGGCTTCTCGAACTGGATGAACTGCGAGCTCCACATCTGGTGCTGGCCGACGCCCGCCGCGTAGATCGCGTCCGGGCCGACCAGCCGGCCGATCCGCTCGATCACCTGCTGCGGGGACAACTGCCCGCCCGGGGCCGCCTCGTAGCCCAGCGGGTAGGTCTTCTTCCACTCGTTGAGCTTGACCCACCAGTCCGTGTAGTCGCCCTTGTGGCCGGCGTCGAACTCGGCCTGGACGGCGACGATCAGATCGGCCAGCACCTCGCGGGCGTCGCCGACGATCGGCACGTCGGCCGGGCGGTTCTTGCCGATCTCGGCCGGGTCGATGTCGGCGTGGACGACCTTGGCGTACGGGGCGAAGCTGTCCAGCTTGCCGGTGACGCGGTCGTCGAAGCGGGCGCCGAGGGTGAACAGCAGGTCGGCCTTCTGCAGCGCGGTGACCGCCGGGACGGAGCCGTGCATGCCGGGCATGCCCAGGTGCTGCGGGTGGCTGTCGGGGAAGGCGCCGAGCGCCATCAGGGTGGTGACGACCGGTGCGCCGGTCAGCTCGGCGAGGATCCGCAGCTCGGCCGTGGCGTGCGCCTTGAGCACGCCGCCGCCGACGTACAGCACCGGGCGCTTGGCGCTCACCAGCATCTTCGCGGCCTCGCGGATCTGCTTGGCGTGCGGCTTGGTGACCGGGCGGTAGCCCGGCAGCGAGGTCTCGGGCGGCCAGCGGAAGGTGGTGGTGGCCTGCAGCGCGTCCTTGGCGATGTCGACCAGGACCGGGCCGGGGCGGCCGGTGGCGGCGATGTGGAACGCCTCGGCGATCACCCGGGGGATCTCGGCGGGGTCGGTGACCAGGAAGTTGTGCTTGGTGATCGGCATGGTGATGCCGCAGATGTCCGCCTCCTGGAAGGCGTCGGTGCCGATCGCCTTGGAGGAGACCTGGCCGGTGATCGCGACCATCGCCACCGAGTCCATGTAGGCGTCGGCGATCGGGGTCACCAGGTTGGTGGCGCCCGGGCCCGAGGTGGCCATGCAGACGCCCACCTTGCCGGTGGCCTGGGCGTACCCGGTGGCGGCGTGGCCGGCGCCCTGCTCGTGGCGGACCAGGATGTGGCGCACCTTGGCCGAGTCCATCAGCGGGTCGTACGCGGGAAGGATGGCCCCGCCCGGGATGCCGAAGACGGTGTCCGCGCCCACGGCCTCCAGCGAGCGGATGAGCGACTGGGCGCCGGTCATGGTCTCGACGACGTGCTGGGGAGCGGGAGCGTGGGCGGCCGGGGTGTCCCCGCGGCGGGGGGATGCGGCGTGCTCAGTCATCTGCCTGTCTCTTCTCGGTTCTTCGCCGGCCCGGGTGGTTGCGGGCCCCGCGGTGTCGAGGGTGGGGTCCCGGTTCCGGGCCGATCGCCGGCTCTGCCTCAATCGTCCGACTTTTCCCTTTTTATCGGGACTGCCGGGCGGCTGGGGCCAGGGGTCTTGCGGTGGTGGAACAGCGTCAGTGCAACAAAAAACCCCTCGTGCCCGGGCAGGCATGCGAGGGGTGGCGCGTCGGTCTGTCACAAGCAGGGCGTGTGAGCCCGCTCAGCCGACGCGCCCGCCAAGTACGAGAATTCGGGTGCGCATGGCAACGACCTTCCTCCCGAGCGGGGCCGACTGTCAAGCAGGTGGGATGACAGTCTCGCCATGCGGACCGTGCCCCGGACCGGCCGCGGTCTGGTGTTCGGGCAGGTCGGAGCCGCTGTGGTGATGTACGACACGCCCCGGACCGCCCTCCCCCCGGCCACTCGTACGGGTGTCCGTGATCAGGTACGCGCGCCGTGCCGAGAGCGAGCCGAGCGGTCTCGGCAGCGGGTAGACCCGGCGGGCCAGCGCCCGCCGCAGCCGGGCCTCCTCCAGCGGCGGGGTGAAGGCCGAACCCTGGCCCCGCCGGCAGCCCAGCTCCTGCAGCGCGGTCACCTGGCGGGGCAGGTCCACCCCCTCGGCGGCGGTCACCAGGCCGAGGTCGCGGCCGAGCCGCAGCGCGTGTCCGGCCAGCGTCCGGCCGAGCCCGGGCTCCGCCACCTCCTGGACGAGGGTGCGGTCCAGCTTGAGGCCGTCGAAGGGCAGCCGGGCCAGTGCCCCGAGCGAGCCGTCGCCGGTGCCGAAGCCGGCCAGCGCGGTGGAGACGCCGAGCCGGCGCAGGGCGGCGAGCCGGCGGCCGAGGTCGTCGGCCAGCGAGTCCGGGCCCATCCGGGCCACCTCGACCACCAGTTGGCCGGCCGGCAGCCCGCTGTCGCGCAGCGCCGCGGCCACCGCCTCGTACATGCCGGGCGAGCAGAGCCGCTCGGCGGAGAGCCGGACCGAGACCGGCACCGGGACGGGCGCCGAACGCACCCTGGCCGGCAGTCCGCGCCGCGCCGCCGCGGCCGCCACCGCCTCGTGGACCAGCCAGCGGGAGAACCGGCCGGCCGCTTCGCCGTGGTCGGCGGAGCGCAGGAACTCGGCGGGGGTGAGCAGCAGCCCCTGCGCCGAGCGCCAGCGGACCTGCGCCTCGACGGTGGTGACGGCGCCGCTGACCAGGTCGACCACCGGCTGGTGCAGCAGCGTGAACCCGCCCTCCCGGACGGCGATCCGCAGCCGCTCCTCCAGGTCGGTACGGCGCTCCAGGTCGGCGCGCATGGCCGGGTTGTAGAGCACCACCCGGCCCTTGCCCTCGGACTTGGCCCGGTACATCGCGAGGTCGGCGTTGCGCATCAGCTCGTCGGCGGCCGCCCTGGGGTCGACGGCCTGGCCGCGCTCGGGGGTGCCGAAGGCGATGCCGATGCTGGCGGCGACGCCGAGTTCGGCGCCGCCGATCCAGTACGGCTCGGAGAGCGCCGTCCGCAGCCGCTCGGCGAGTTCCTGCACCTGGAGCCGGCCGAGCGGGCCGCAGACCAGCGCGGCGAACTCGTCCCCGCCGAACCGGGCGACGGTGTCCCCGCAGCGCACCGCGCCCTGGAGCCGCCGGGCGGCCTGCACCAGCAGTTCGTCGCCGACCTGGTGGCCGGCGCTGTCGTTGACCGCCTTGAAGCCGTCCAGGTCGAGGAAGAGCACCGCGATCCCGGCGCCGCCCGAGCCCTGCGGGCCGCGGGCGCCGAGCGCGGCCCGCAGCCGCTGGGCGAAGAGCGCCCGGTTGGGCAGGTCGGTGAGCGGGTCGTGGAACGCGTTGTGCTGCAACTGGGCCTGCAGTATCACCCGTTCGGTGACGTCCCGGCTGTTGAGGATCAGGCCGTCGCGGTAGCGGTTGACGGTCGACTCGACGTGCAGCCACTCGCCGGCGCCCGCGCTGATCCGGCACTCCACCCGGGCGGACGGCTCGGCGGCGCCCGGGGAGCGGTGGGCCGCGAGCCGGACCCGGGCCAGGAAGCGGCGGACCTCCAGCAGCACCCGGTCCACGTCCTCCGGGTGGACCAGGTCGAGCAGGTTCCCGCCGACCAGTTCCCCCGGGTCCCGCCCGTAGACGCCGAGCGCGGCCGGGGAGACGTAGGAGAGCACGCCGTTCGCGCCGGCGATCATGATGACGTCGCTGGAGCCCTGCACCAGGGAGCGGAAGTGCGCCTCCTTGTGGGCGAGTTCCTGCGCCAGCGAGAGGTTGTCCAGCAGCATCACGCCCTGCCGCAGGATCAGCGCCAGGCCGACGGTGCAGGCGGCCGCCGCCACCACCCGGTCCAGCGGCCGCCCGCCGAGGGCGTTGTAGAGGATCCCGGCGGTGCAGACCGCGGCCGCCGCGTACGGGGTGAGCGCGCTGAACGTGGTGGCCACCCGGCGGCGCGGCAGGCCGCCCGCCGAGGGGTGCTCGCGCATCGGACGGCTCCAGCGCGGCGACCACGGCGCCCAGGCCAGCAGCAGGCTGCCGGCGAACCAGCCGGCGTCCAGCAGCTCGCCCGAGTGGTAGCTGTTTCGCAGCTCGGGCGAGGTGAACAGGGCGTCGCAGAGCACCGTGACGGCCAGGCCCACCATCGCGGTGTGCACCGCGGCCCGGTTGCCGTCGCGGCCGCCGAACCGCAGTCCGACCACCAGGCTGACCAGCAGGATGTCCAGCACCGGGTAGGCCAGGTTGAGGGCGAGGCGCAGCGGGGAGCCGTCCTCCCCGGCGGCGATCCGCCCGAGCGCCAGGCTCCAGCTGAGGGTGAACAGCGAGCCGGCCACCAGCCAGCCGTCCAGCAGCAGGCAGAGCCAGCCGGCGGCGTTGCGCGGACGCTGGGCGAGCACCAGCACGCCGGTGATGGCGAGCGGGGCGAACAGCAGGAAGGCGTACTCGGCGGGCGACTCCTGCGGCGGCCGGGTACGGTCCACCAGCTCGTACCAGCCCCAGGTGCCGTTGCCGAACGAGACCATGAGCGAGGAGAGTCCGAACAGCAGCCAGGCCGGGCGGGCGTGCCCGCCGACCGTGCAGCCGTATGCGAGACAGGACAGCGCGGCCGCGAGGGCCGCCGCCGCCAGCCCGAAGTCACCCATGAAGACCGCGAGTTGGCTGGATCCCCAGCCGAGGGACGCGCCCAGCGTGTAGGCCAGGCAGAGCACGGCGAGGACGACGCCGGGCAATCGCCGGCTGGACAGCAGCCGGCAGACCGGGCCGCGCCGGTCGGTCGCGGACATGTCGGCGTCCGGTGCGCCCGGCCGTCCGGCTCCGGGCAGCACCGCATCGGTGGAGCTCACTCGGCCTCTCCCCCTCCGGCCCGGGGCCTGGCGCCCCGGCCACGGGCCACCGGCCGCGCACCTGGTGGCCGTACGCGGTGACCTGGCGCCCCGTCAGGGCGGTGGCCCAGGGGGTGGACTGCCTTCCGGTCGCCGCACCGCACCGATGTTCCCGATCGGGACCCTACACCACTTCGGTCACTCAATGACACGCACACTCAACTTAGAGTAATGGTCGGGGGGTAGGGAAATGCACCCGATTCCGCCGGATCGGCCCGGTTGGCGGCGGCGCGCGGGAGGGGGCACACGCGGCGCGCACGGGAGCACGATGCAGCGCCCGGCGATCATCGGGCCGGGCCAGGCCGGTGCCCCGACGGCGCCGGGCGGTGCGTGGATCAGCGGCCGGCCGGGACCGGCTCGTCCGGAAAGAGCCGCAACCGGTGCGCCAGCGCGGCGGCCTCGCCCCGGCCGGCCACCGCCAGCTTGCCGAGGATGTTGGAGACGTGCACGCTCGCGGTCTTCGGCGAGATGTACAGAACCTCGGCGATCTGCCGGTTGGTGCGACCCTGCGCGAGCAATCGGAGCACGTCCCGCTCACGGGGGGTGAGGCCGAAGGAGTCACCGGGGAGCGGTGTCTTCGCCCGCCCCGCCGGGCACGTGGTGAGGGCCAGTCCGGCCCGGTCGGCCAGGCCGGCGATCTCCGCCAGCAGGGGCCGGTCGGACCGGGCCCCGGCCAGCTCCCGTGCCTCGCGCAGGAGTTCGGCGGCGGCCTCACGGCGCCCGGCCAGCACCTCGGCCTCGCCGGCCCGCAGCAGCGCGAGCGCCAGCGGGTACGGCAGGCCGGTCGGCCGCAGCGCCTCGACGGCGGCCGCCCAGTGCGCCGGGGTGTCGGCCCCCTCGGCACGGGCCAGTTCGCCCTCCAGCAGCCTGGCCCAGCCGTGGTGCAGCGGCGCCTTGGGGACCAGCCCGGCCGCGGTGGCGGCGATCAGGGCCAGCACCCGCGCACGGTCCGGGCCGGCCTCCGGCAGGCCCCGGGTGTCCGCCTCCACCCCTGCCCCGTCCACCAGCAGCGGCAGGAGGTCCGACTCGTAGCCGCGCGGCAGTTCGCCCTCCAGCACGGCGAGAAGTTCGGCCCTGGCCTCCATCGGGCGCCCGCTCCGCGCGGCGATCCGCACCGCCAGCTGGCTGATCGGCACGGAGTGCTGGACCTGGCCGATCCGGTTGGCCGTCCTGGCCTGCGCCAGCATCTCCGCCGCCTCGGCCAGGTCGCCGCGGAGCATGGCGAGTTCACCGCGCATCCGGTCCAGGAACTCGGCGTGGGTGCCGGTCGGGCTGGTCAGGTCGCCGTCGGCGAGCACCCGGGTGACCTCCTCGATCCGCCCGAGGTCCATCAGCGCCTCGGCGAGGTTGCCGGTCAGGATGGTGCCGATGTTGCGCACCAGCCCGTTGCCGTCCGCGTACTCCAGCCCCTCCCGGGCCACCGCCACCGCCTCCTCCGCCCGGCCCAGCCCGCGCAGCATGCTGGCCAGGTTGTTGAGGCCGCGCAGCAGCACGTCCGGCACACCGAGCGGCCGGGTGGCCTCCACCGCGGCGGTCAGCTCGGCGAGGGCGGTCTCCGGGTCGGCGCCGAGGTCGTTGCGCAGATAGCCGAGCGTCATCCTGGCGTGCTGCTCGACGGCGTGCGCGCCGACCTCACCGGCGATCAGGACGGCCCGCTCGGCGAGTTCGACCTGCTCGTGCCCGGGGTTCTTGAGCATCGCGGCGCCGGCGCCGAGCGCGAACACCTCGGCCTGCACGGCGGACGGCGGCAGGTGCTCGACCAGCCGGTGCGCGTGGGCGATCTCCTCCTCGTCGCCGGAGCGGCGCAGATGGCCGAGCATCCGGGCCCGGTTGATCCGGAACCAGGCCGCCCGGGCCGGGTTCTCCCGCTCGTCGACCATCTTGAGCGCCCGCCGGGCGAAGCTCAGCCCGCGTTCGCGGTCCCCGCTGCGGCGGGCCGCGACCACCGCCTCGGCCAGCACGTCGATCAACTGGAGCCGGTCGCAGCCCGGGTCGTGGGCGCCGGCCGCGCAGGCGCACGGCGGGTAGGTCTCGGCCCAGTCGTAGGGGCGCAGGGTGTGTGCCAGCACCTCCTCGGAGACGTGGTCCCACAGCTCCAGGGCACGCTCCAGCATGCCCAGCTGCTCGGCGAAGGCGTTGCGCCGGCGGGCCTCCCGGGCGGCGTCCAGGGCGGTCGGCAGGGCGCGGGCCGGATCGTGCGCGTGGTACCAGTAGTTGGCCAGCCGGGCCGGGCGGACGTCCGCGCCGACCAGCTGCGGCTGTTCCTCCAGGACGGTCGCGAAGCGGCGGTTGATCCGGTGCCGCTCGCCGGGCAGCAGGTCGTCCGAGACCGCCTCGCGGACCAGCGCGTGCCGGAAGCGGTAGCCGTCCCCGTCCGGGTCGGGGCGCAGGATGCTGGCGCCGACGGCGGTCCGCAGCGACTCGATCAGCGCCTCCTCGTCCTCCAGGACGGCGGCGAGCAGCGCGTGTTCGACCGTCGAGCCGCCCTCGGCGGCGATCCGCAGGACGCGCTGGGTCTCCTCGTCCAGCGCCTCGACCCGGACCAGCAGGATGTCCCGCAGCGAGTCGGTGAGCCCGGCCCGGCAGCCGTCGTGGAGGGCGGTGGCGAGCTCCTCGACGAAGAAGGGGTTGCCCTCGGAGCGGCGGTGGATGCGGTCGACGAGCTGCCGGTCGGGGACGGCGGTGCCGAGGATGCCGGCCAGCTGCGCGGCCACCTCCCCCGGTCCGAACCGCTCCAGCTCCAGACGCTGGACGGTGCGCAGCCGTTCGAGCTCGGCGAGGAAGGGCCGCAACGGGTGGCGGCGGTGCAGGTCGTCGGTGCGGTAGGTGGCGATCAGCAGGACCCGGACCCGGTGCAGGGTGCGGACCAGGTAGGCGAACAGCTCCCGGGTGGAGCGGTCGGACCAGTGCAGGTCCTCGACGGCGAGGACGAGGGTACGGTCCGTGCCGAGCCGTTCGAACAGCCTCGCGGTGTGCTCGAACAGCCGGGCCCGGCCGTACTCGTCGTTCGGTTCGCCGTCGGCCTCGCCGAACTCGGGCAGCAGGCGGGCGAGATGGCCCTCGCTGCCGGCCGCGGCGGCCTCCAGTTCGGGTCCGAGGCCGCGGTGCAGCCGGCGCAGCGCGGTGGCCAGCGGCGCGTACGGCAGGCCCTCGGCGCCGACCTCCAGGCAGCCGCCGACGGTGGTCACCACTCCCCCGGTGCCGCAGGCCCGCGCCAGGAACTCCTCCAGCAGCCGGGTCTTGCCCACGCCGGCCTCGCCGCCGATCAGCACCGCCTGCGGGTGCCCCGACCCGGCCCGTCGCAGCGCGTCCGTCAGTGCGGTGATCTCGGTGCCGCGGCCGACGAAGACGGGACTCACCGATATCTGCTGCATGGAGGCGAGCATGCCACAGGCCGCCTGACCGGGCCGAGCGGTTATCCCGCCCTCCGGACGCCCGGAAGGGGAGGCGCCGTCCTGCGGCACCTCCCCTTCCCGGCTCGCCTCGGCACCGCCCCGGTGCCGGTCCGTCAGCACTCGCGCAGGCGCGTGGCGCGCCGCTCGGCACGGGTGGCGACCGGCCGGCTCTGGGCCCGCCGGGCGTTCCGCGCCTCGCGGACCAGCCGCTGCCGGTCGGCGCGGGCGTGGAGCTCGCGCACCTGCTGCTGGATGAGCTCGTACTCGATCACGGTGGTTCCCCTCGTGGTTGCTTCTCGGTCCGATCGATCCGCTCGATCTGGAATGAGCCTCCTCCGCAAGGGGGGTGTGCCGCATCGGCAGCCTGCCGCATCTTCCGGCCCGCCCGGGCCTTAGCCGGACCGGCCGGGGAACGGCGAAGGCCCGGATCCACCCCGGTAAGGGGGCGGATCCGGGCCTCGGTGCTCAGCCGGCCGCGCTCGGCGGGCCTGGGCGGGCCTTAGCGCGGGCCTTAGGAGCCTCGGCCGCCGCTTAGGCAGCGCCCGGCCGCTCCAGACCGTGCCTACTGTCCTTCCACGGCAAGCCGCTCCAGACTGCGCCTACTGTCCTTCCACGGCAAGCCGCTCCAGGATCAGATCCTTGACGCGCGCCGCGTCGGCCTGGCCCCGGGTGGCCTTCATGACCGCGCCGACCAGGGCGCCGACCGCGGCGACCTTGCCGTCACGGATCTTGGCGGCGATCGCCTCGTTCTCGGCGATGGCCTGGTCGACGGCGGCACCGAGCGCGGAGTCGTCCGAGACGACGGCCAGGCCGCGCTTCGCCACGACCTCGTCCGGCTCGCCCTCGCCGGCCAGCACGGCCTCGATGACCTGGCGGGCCAGCTTGTCGTTCAGCTTGCCCTCGGCGACCAGCGCGGCGACCCGGGCGACCTGCGCCGGGGTGATCGGCTGCTCGCTCAGGTCGGTGCCGGTCTCGTTGGCGCGACGGGCCAGCTCGCCCATCCACCACTTGCGGGCCTGGTCGGCCGGGGCGCCCGCGGCGATGGTCTCCAGGATCGGCTCGACCGCACCGGCGTTCAGCACCGACTGCATGTCCTTGTCGGACAGGCCCCACTCGGCCTGCAGCCGGGCCCGGCGCACCCGCGGCAGCTCCGGCAGCCCGGCCCGCAGCTCCTCCACCCACGCGCGGGAGGGCGCGATCGGGACGAGGTCCGGCTCGGGGAAGTAGCGGTAGTCCTCGGCGTTGTCCTTGATCCGGCCGGAGGTGGTGCTGCCGTCCTCCTCGTGGAAGTGCCGGGTCTCCTGGATGATGGTGCCGCCGTCGATGAGCACGGTGGCGTGCCGCTGGATCTCGAACCGGGCGGCCCGCTCGACGCTGCGCAGCGAGTTGACGTTCTTGGTCTCCGAGCGGGTGCCGAAGGTCTCGGTGCCGTTGGGGCGGAGCGACAGGTTGACGTCGCAGCGCATCTGGCCCTTGTCCATCCGGGCCTCGGAGACGCCCAGCGCCTTGATCAGCTCGCGCAGTTCGGCGACGTACGCCTTGGCGACCTCGGGGGCCCGCTCGCCGGCGCCCTCGATCGGCTTGGTGACGATCTCGATCAGCGGGATGCCGGCCCGGTTGTAGTCCAGCAGCGAGTGCGTGGCGCCGTGGATCCGGCCGGTGGCGCCGCCCACGTGGCTGGACTTGCCGGTGTCCTCCTCCATGTGGGCGCGCTCGATCTCCACCCGGAAGGTCGAGCCGTCCTCCAGCTGCACGTCGAGGTAGCCGTTGAAGGCGATCGGCTCGTCGTACTGCGAGGTCTGGAAGTTCTTCGGCATGTCCGGGTAGAAGTAGTTCTTCCGCGCGAACCGGCACCACTCGGCGATCTCGCAGTTCAGCGCCAGACCGATCTTCACGGCCGACTCCACGCCGATCGCGTTGACCACCGGCAGCGAGCCCGGCAGGCCCAGACAGGTCGGGCAGACCTGGCTGTTCGGCTCGGCGCCCAGCTCGGTCGAGCAACCGCAGAACATCTTGGTCTTGGTGCCCAGCTCGACGTGGACCTCAAGGCCCATCACCGGGTCGTACGACGCGAGAGCGTCCTCGTAGGAGACCAGGTTCTTGACGCTCACAGCGTCCCCTTCGCTAAAAGTCTTTGGGAGGTACGGGCCCGGCCGCCGCTCGCGCGGGGCCGGGCCGGGGCGCTCAGCCCAGCAGCACGTCGTCGTCGCCCAGGCGGCGCAGTTCGCGCACCAGCAGGGCGGTGCCGGTGACCAGGGCCGCAGCGCCGACCAGGGCGTTGATCAGCTTCAGGGTGTCGTGCTCGCCGCGGGCCTTCTTGACGTCCTTGACGATCGACACCGCGCCGAAGGCGCTGGTACCGATGGACAGCCACAGACCCGGCTTCGAGTGCTTGAAGCCCTTCGCCTTCTCGATCTTGCTCACAGTGCCGGTGCCTCCTCCAGCAGGGTGTGCCCCCACTTGTCGTTGAGTGCGGCCTCGACGGCGCCGCCCACGCGGTACAGGCGGTCGTCCGCCATCGCGGGTGCGATGATCTGCAGGCCGACCGGGAGATTGTCCTCCGGGGCCAGTCCGCAGGGCAGCGACATGGCCGCGTTGCCCGCGAGGTTCGACGGAATCGTGCAGAGGTCGGCCAGGTACATCGCCATCGGGTCGTCGGCGCGCTCGCCGATCGGGAAGGCGGTGGTCGGGGTGGTCGGGGAGACCAGCACGTCCACGCCCGCGAAGGCGGCGTCGAAGTCGCGCGAGATGAGCGTGCGGACCTTCTGGGCCGAACCGTAGTAGGCGTCGTAGTAGCCCGAGGAGAGGGCGTAGGTGCCGAGGATGATGCGGCGCTTCACCTCGGGGCCGAAGCCGGCCTCACGGGTGAGGGCGGTGACGTCCTCGGCGGAGCGGGTGCCGTCGTCGCCGACCCGCAGGCCGTAGCGCATCGCGTCGAAGCGGGCCAGGTTGGACGAGGCCTCGCTGGGCGCGATCAGGTAGTACGCGGGCAGCGCGAGGGTGAAGGACGGGCAGGAGACCTCGACGACCTCGGCGCCCAGCTCGCGCAGCAGCTCCACGGACTCGTTGAAGCGCTGCATCACGCCGGCCTGGTAGCCCTCGCCGGCGAACTCCTTGACCACGCCGATCCGCATGCCGCGGATGTCGCGCCGCTTGGCGGCCTCGACCACGGCCGGGACCGGCGCGTCGATCGAGGTGGAGTCCAGCGGGTCGTGGCCGGCGATGGCCTCGTGCAGCAGCGCCGCGTCCAGCACGGTCCGGGCGCACGGGCCGCCCTGGTCCAGCGAGGACGAGAAGGCGACCAGACCGTAGCGGGAGACCGAGCCGTAGGTGGGCTTGACGCCGACGGTGCCGGTGACGGCGCCGGGCTGGCGGATCGAGCCGCCGGTGTCGGTGCCGATCGCCAGCGGGGCCTCGTAGGCGGCCAGCGCGGCGGCCGAGCCGCCGCCGGAGCCGCCGGGGATGCGGCTGAGGTCCCACGGGTTGCCGGTCACGCCGTAGGCGGAGTTCTCGGTGGAGGAGCCCATCGCGAACTCGTCCATGTTGGTCTTGCCGAGAATCACCACGCCGGCGTCCTTGAGACGCGAGGTCAGGGTGGCGTCGTACGGCGGGATCCAGCCTTCGAGGATCTTGGAGCCGCAGGTGGTCGGGACACCCTTGGTGGTGAAGACGTCCTTCAGCGCGAGCGGGACGCCGGCCAGCGGGCCCAGCTCCTCGCCCCTGGCGCGCTTCTCGTCGACGGCGCGGGCGGCGCCGAGCGCGCCCTCGGTGTCGACGTGGAGGAAGGCGTTGACCTTCTGGTCGACGGCCTCGATGCGGTCCAGGTGGGCCTGGGCGACCTCGACGGCGGAGACCTCGCCCTTGGCGATGGCGGCGGCCGTGTCGGCGGCCGTCCACTTGGTGATGCCCATGGCAGCTGCTCCAGTGGCAGAGGGACCCTCCTCGCCGGAGGCGGGCGAGGAGGGATGGATCAGGTCAGTCATGGGTGGTTCAGTCCTCCCCGAGGATCTGCGGCACACGGAAACGCTGCTCCTCGGCGGCCGGGGCGCCGGCCAGCGCCTGGTCCGGGGTGAGCGACGGCCGCACCTCGTCCGCGCGCATGACGTTCGTCAGCGGCAGCGGGTGGGAGGTCGGCGGGACGTCCTGTCCGGCGACCTCGGAAACGCGGGCGACCGCGCCGATGATCACGTCGAGCTGCTCGGCGAAGTGGTCCAGCTCTTCGGCCTGCAACTCAAGACGCGACAGCCGAGCGAGGTGGGCGACCTCCTCGCGCGTGATGCCAGGCATGCAGCGATCCTCAGGGGTGAGTTCTGGTGAGGCCCGGCGATGCGGTCAGGCGGTGCCGGGCCCGGGCGGGGGCAGCCGGCTCGGCGGCCCCGTCCTCTTGGTCTTTGGCCCCCATCCTATGGGGCCCGACCCGGCCACCGGCCAACGAGTGAGCGCGCGGACCGGTCACAGCGGCCGCGGGCGGGACTACTGCGGCCTGGTCGGGGCCCAGTTGGGGACGCCTGGGGCCTGGATCTCCATCTGCGCGGCCTGCACCGCCTGGATCACCGGCGGCAGGACGGGCGGCAGCACGGGCGGCAGGACCGGCTGCATGCCCGGGGGCAGCTGCGTGGCCGCGGACATCCGCTCCACCGGCGGCGCGCCGGTCCGGTGCACCCGCAGCCAGGCGGTGGCCTGCTCGGCCGGCAGCGCCGCCGAGACCAGCCAGCCCTGGACGGCGTCCACCCCCATGAGGTGCAGCCGTTCCCAGGTCTCGTCGTCCTCGACGCCCTCGGCGACCACGGTCAGCCCGAGCGAGTGGGCCAGCTCCACCGAGCAGCGGACCACCGCCGCGTCGTGGTCGTCCGCGACCATCCGGGAGACGAAGGAGCGGTCGATCTTCAGCTCGCCGACCGGGAGGCTGCGCAGCCGCACCAGTGAGGAGTGGCCGGTGCCGAAGTCGTCCAGGGACATCCCGACGCCGTAGCCGCGCAGTTCGGCCAGGGTGTCGGCGGCCCGGCGCGAGTCGTCCAGCAGCAGCCGTTCGGTGATCTCCAGCTGGAGCGCGTGGGCGGGCACCTGGTGGCGGACCAGGTGCCCGGCGACCCGCTGGGCGAAGCCGGGGTTGAGCACGTCGCGCGGTGAGACGTTCACCGCCACCTGCACCTGGAGGCCCTGCTCGCGCCAGTGGGCGAGCTGGCCGACGGCCGCCTCCAGCACGTAGTCGGTCAGCCGGGGCATCAGACCGCTGGACTCGGCGAGCCCGACGAACTCGTCCGGCGAGACCTTGCCCTGGCCGGGGCGCTCCCAGCGCAGCAGCGCCTCCAGTCCGACCACCCGGCCGTCGAAGGCCACCTTCGGCTGGTAGTGCAGCTGCACCTCGCCGGTCTCCAGGGCCCGCCGCAGATCGCCGAGCAGGCCGATCCGGTAGGGCGTGTCGGCGTCCTGGGCCTCGTCGTACTGCTCGACGCAGCTGTGGCCGCGCTGGGCGTGGGCCATCGCCACATCGGCGCGGCGCAGCAGCGATTCGGCGTCCTGGGCGTGCTGCGGGTAGACGCAGACGCCCGCGCTGGCCTCCAGGACGAGCAGCAGCCCGTCCAGCCGGATCGGCGCCGCCAGCTCGGCGATCAGCGCCTTGGCGACCCGTTCCAGGGTGTTCGGGCAGCCGATGCCGGGCAGCAGGACGGCGAACTCGTCGCCGCCCATCCGGGCCACCAGCGGGCGGCCGCGCCGGTAGCGCGGGGGCAGCCCGGCGAAGACGTCGTCGATCGATCCCCTGGTCGCGCTGCCCGGCGGGCCGCCGGAGCGCAGCGCACGGTGCAGCCGGCGGGCGATGTGCACCAGCAGCCGGTCGCCGGCGGTATGGCCGAGGGTGTCGTTGAGCGACCGGAACCGGTCGAGGTCGAGCAGGATGAGACCGACGCTGTAGCCCTCGTCGTGCTCGGCGATGGCCTCCTGGGCTGCCAGCAGCAGGGCCTGTCGGTTGGGCAGGTCGGTCAGCGGGTCGGTGAGCTGGTCCCGGGCCCGGTCCCGGGCGATCCGCCAGGCCGCGACCAGGACGGCCAGGGGCACCGCGAACAGCGGTAACAGCTCGGGCTCGTACCGGTAGACCAGGACGGCCAGCGGGATGAGCGGTGCGGCGCCGGCCAGCAGTACGCCGAGCAGCAGGACCGCACCTGCCACCCCCTGCGGCGGGCGTGTGGGCGCACCGCCGGTCGTACGATCCATAAGCCTTGTCCTCCGTCGGGACCGCCCCGTCAGGCCGCCTTAACGGTGAAGCACCGTACCGGCGCCGGCAGCTGCCGGGCATGGAGCGACCCCGCGGAGAACCGGCTCAGCCGGTGCCCCCACCCCTGCTGACACTCTGTTGCGCTCAAGGGTATTCCCGGGCCCACCCGGTGGGCAGACTTTCGGACAACCGGAAAAGCGCCACCGCGCTCCGGTGCCGCACGGTGACACAATGCCCGCCTTCACCGTGCGGCACCTGATGACGGTGCATCAGGACGATAACAAGACAAATCCCGGGCTTCCGCGCGCGGGTCAGCCCTCGACGGGCTCCTCCGCCGCGGGCTCCTGTCCGGCGGCCTCCGCGCCGAGGTCCGCAGCGAGGTCGGCAGCGAGGTCGGCCGCGCCGCCGGCCGTGACGTCCGCCGCAGGCTCCGCCGCGGCCTTCGCGGCGCGCTTCTTCGCGGGCGCCTTCTTCACCGGCTCCTCGACCACGGGCTCCGGCGGCAGGCCCAGGTGGACCCGGGCCGCGGCGGAACCCTGCTCCAGCAGGACGGCGAAACCCGCGTCGTCGAGGACCGGCAGCCCGAGCTGGACCGCCTTGTCGTACTTGGACCCGGGATTGTCCCCGGCGACCACGAAGTGGGTCTTCTTCGAGACCGACCCGGTCACCTTCGCGCCGCGCGAGGTCAGTGCCTCCTTGGCGCCGTCCCGGGTGTGGCCGGTCAGCGTGCCGGTGACGACGACGGTCAGGCCCTCCAGCGGGCGCTCGGCCTCCTCCTCGGGGGCCTCCTCGGTGAAGCGGACGCCGGCCTCGCGCCACTTCTCCACGATCTCCCGGTGCCAGTCCACCTGGTACCACTCGATGATCGACCGCGCGGTGCCCGTGCCGACGCCGTCGGTCGCGGCCAGCCGCTCCTCGCCCGCCGCGAAGATCGCGTCCAGGTCGCGGAACTCCCGGGCCAGGTCCTGGGCCGCGACCGGGCCCACGTGCCGGATCGAGAGGCCGTTGAGGAAGCGCCAGAGCGGGCGGTCCTTGGCCTTCTCGATGTTGTCGAGCATCAGCCCGGTGTTCTTCTTCGGCGCCCCGGTGGTGGTGGCGAAGAAGAACACCTCCTTCTCCTCACCGGTCTCGTCGTCGAGCTTGGGCATGCCGGTCTTCTGGTCGCGCACCAGCACCTTGATCGGCAGCAGTTGCTCCACCGTCAGGCCGAAGATGTCGCCCTCGTTCCCCACCGGCGCCGCGACCGGCGCCAGCGGCTGGGTCAGCGCGGTGGCCGCGACGTAGCCCAGGCCCTCGATGTCCAGCGCCGAGCGCCCGCCGAGGAAGGCGATCCGCTCGCGGATCTGGGCCGGGCAGAACTGGGCGTTGGGGCAGCGCAGGTCGATGTCCCCCTCGGCCATCGGCCGCAGCTCCTCGCCGCACTCGGGGCAGTGCGAGGGCATCACGAACGGCACCTCGTCGCCGTCCCGCAGGTCGTAGACCGGGCCGAGGATCTCCGGGATGACGTCGCCGGCCTTGCGCAGCACCACGGTGTCGCCCAGCAGGACGTCCTTGGCCTTCACCACGTCCTGGTTGTGCAGCGTCGCGTACTGGACCATCGAGCCGGCCACCTTGACCGGCTCGGCCAGCACCGCGTACGGGGTGGCCCGGCCGGTGCGCCCGATGCCGATCTTGATCTCGGCCAGCTTGCCGGTGACCTCCTCCGGCGGGTACTTCCAGGCGATGGCCCAGCGCGGGGACTTGGAGGTGGAGCCGAGCCGGCCCTGCAGGGCGATCTCGTCCACCTTGACGACCACACCGTCGATCTCGTGCTCGACCGAGTGCCGCTGCTCGCCGAAGTGCTTGATGAAGGCGCGGACCTCCGCCAGCGTGCCGACCACCTTGTTGTGCCGGGCGGTGGGCAGGCCCCAGTCGTGCAGCAGCTGGTAGGCGTGCGACTGGTTGTCGATGTCGAAGCCGACCCGGGCGCCGATGCCGTGCACCACCATGTGCAGCGGGCGGGCGGCGGTGATCAGCGGGTCCTTCTGGCGGAGCGAGCCGGCGGCGGCGTTCCGCGGGTTCATGAAGAGCCGGATCATCGCCCGGGGGCGCTTGCCCTCCTTGGCGCGCTCCTCGTTCTCCAGCCGGCGGCGCTCGTTCTCCTCCGCGAAGGAGGCGTTGAGCGCCTCGAACGCGTCGGTCGGGAAGTACACCTCGCCGCGGATCTCCACCAGCTCGGGGATGTCGTCGCCCTTGAGCCGGTGCGGGATCTCCTTGATGGTGCGGACGTTGGCGGTGATGTCCTCGCCGACCCGGCCGTCGCCGCGGGTCGCCGCCTGCACCAACTGGCCGTTCTCGTAGGTGAGGTTGACGGCCAGGCCGTCGACCTTGAGCTCGCAGAGGTAGTGGTAGTCGATGCCGGCCAGCTCGGCGGCGACGCGTTCGGCCCAGGCGGCCAGCTCGTCGTCGTCCATCGCGTTGTCCAGGCTGAGCAGCCGCTCCCGGTGCTCGACCGGGGCGAACAGCACGGTGGGCGCGCCGCCGACCCGCTGGGTCGGGGAGTCCGGCGTCACCAGCGCCGGGTGCTCGGCCTCCAGCGCCTCCAACGCCCGCATCAGGGCGTCGAAGTCGGCGTCGCTGATGATCGGCGCGTCCTGCTCGTAGTAGCGGGCGCGGTGGTCCTCGATCTCGGCCGCCAGCTCGGCGTGCCGTCTGCGGACCTCCGCCGGGATCTCCTCCCAGCCCTCGACAGCCACCACCGCAAGCCCTCCTACGTTCTCATTCCGGGTTGTCCACCAGGCTCTGGGCCGCCCGCACGCTCAGTGACAGCGCCTTGCGCGCACCGGCCGGGGAGGCCCCGGCCAGTCCGCAGGTGGGTGTCACCAGCACGCGCCGGCCCAGCAGCTCCGGGGCGAACCCGAGCCTGCGCCACAACGTCCTGACACCCTGGACCATACCGGCCGGGTCGGACACTGCCGTTGATTGAGAAACGGGCAGGTCAACGGCGGGCACCAGACCCGCGAGGATCATCGTGCCGGCCTCGACCGCCTCGCCGAGATCGTCGTCCGCCCGGTCGGTGAGAAGCGTGAAGTCCAGCGAGATCCCGGCCACTCCGGCCCGGCGCAGCAGCGGGATCGGTACCCGCGGCGCGCAGCAGTGCACCACCACGGGGGCGTCGAGGCCCCGGATCACCTCGCGCAGCACCTCCTCGGCGACCTGGCGGTCGACCGAGCGCAGCCGCTGGAAGCCGCTGGCGGTCTTCACGTCGCCGGCCAGCACGGCGGGCAGCGAGGGCTCGTCGAGCTGGAGCACGACCTCCGCCCCCGGGATGCGCTTGCGGACGTCGGCGAGATGGCGGCGCAGGCCCTCGGTGAGCGAGCCGGCGATGTCGCGGCAGGCGCCGGGGTCGGCGAGCGCCTTCTCGCCGTGCCTGAGCTCGATCGCGGCGGCCAGCGTCCACGGCCCGACGGCCTGGACCTTGAGCGCGCCCTGGTAGCCCTGGGTGAACTCCTCCAGCGCGTCCAGGTCCTCGCCGAGCCAGGAGTGGGCGCGCCGGGTGTCGCGGCCGGGGCGGTCGGTGAACCGCCAGCCGCTCGGCTCGGTCTGCGCGAACAGCTCGACCAGCAGGCCGGCTCCGCGTCCGATCATGTCGGCGCCGGGGCCGCGGGCCGGCAGTTCGGGGAGGAACGGCAGCTGTTCCAGCGCCCCGGTGGAGGTCTTGGCGGCCTCCCGCGCGTCGGTGCCGGGCAGCGATCCGACGCCGGTGGCGGCGCCGCGCAGGTCGGGGAAGGAGTGTCCGTTGCTCACCCGTCCGAGCCTAGACGAGTAGATCCGATGTGATCAGTGGTCGTAGGCGATCAGCGAGCGGGTGACCGGTGCGCCGATCAGGTTGTTGTGCCAGATGCCGGCGGC
>NZ_JBIUYD010000047.1:0-30918 GCF_044744345.1 Kitasatospora sp. NPDC087315
GACGCCATCCCCCCGATCACCAGATCGAACCCCGTCCGCTCCAGCGCCTTCGCCAGCACCGCCGACGTCCCCATCACATCCGAACCGTGAACACCCTCGTCGTTCACGTGCACGGCCCGGTCCGCACCCATCGACAACGCCTTGCGCAACGCGTCCTTCGCATCGTCCGGCCCCACCGTCAGCACCGTCACCCCGGCACCCTCGTTCGCCTCCGCGATCCGCAGCGCCTGCTCCACCCCGTACTCGTCCAGCTCCGACAGAAGGCCGTCCACGCCCTCCCGGTCGGTGGTGTGATCCTCCGCGAAACGACGGTCCCCCGTCGCATCCGGCACGTACTTCACACAGACAACGATCCTCAAGCTCATGAGCGGTTCTCCTGTAACGGGTGCACTGGTCCATGGCCTCAGGTCATGCCCAGGGTACTGAGTGCCAAGTCCGGCCCGGCCGCACCCTGCGAGCAGCAAGCGCCGCCTGGACCGGCATGCCGTGTCGGCTCTCTTCGACTGACGTCAGAGGCTTCACCGAGAGAATACGGCACTCAGTACCCCGCGTAAAGGAACTCAGTACCCTTCGCCCGTCGTCGAGAGGCCCGCAGCCGCGCGGCAAGGTTTCCGCAAGCACCGTCCAGAACGCGGCATGGAATCCGCCAGACCTCGCGGGCACACCCCCGGCGGGGCAACCGATCGGAGGCCCCGACCGGGATCAAGGAGGGGGAACGAGATGACCTTGGTGCACGGGGAACAGCACACGACGGTCGGCGGTGGCCGGCGATGGGCGACGCTGCCGGGCTGCAAGGAGGTGCTGGTGGTCGCGCAGACCGCCGTGTACGCCCAGCGGCTCCACGACATCTACACCCTGCTCGGCGCGGACCTGCGGATCCACGTGACGTTCACGGTGGCGCCGCACGCGTTCAACGGGGGCGCCGAGACGCACATCCGGCTGCTCGGCGGCACCGTGCTGCCGTGGGAGGAGGCCGTCCGGCGCGAGTTCGACCTGGTACTGGCCGCCGGCTCGCAGGGGCTGGAGCAGCTGCACGGGCCGCTGGTCCGGCTGCCGCACGGCGCGCGGCACATCAAGCTGTCCCGCACGCCCGGCCCCGGCGGCGAGCGCACCGCCAGCGGACTCGGGCCGGAGTACGTCGTCTGGAAGGGCCGGGTGGTCCCGGAGTCGTACGCGCTGGCGCACCAGGACGACCTCGCCGAGCTGGCCCGCGGCTGCCCGGAGGCGCTGCCGGTCGCCGAGGTCGTCGGCGACGCCTGCTACGACCGGATCGCCGCCGCCCTGCCCGCGCGGGAGCGCCACCGGGCGGCGCTGGGGCTGCGGCCCGACGAGAAGCTGGTGCTGGTCTGCTCCACCTGGGGATCGGGCTCGCTGTTCACCCGGCTCGACGCGGTACTGCCCCGGCTGGCGGCGGAACTTCCCCGGCACGGCTACCGGACGGCCCTGCTCGTCCACCCCAACGTGGCCGCCGCGCACAGCCCCTGGCAGGTCCGTTCGTGGGCCATGGCCACCGCGCGGGGAGCGGTCACGGTGATCCCGCCGGAGGCGGACTGGCGGCCGCTGCTGGTCGCCGCCGACTTCATCATCGGCGACCACGGCTCGGTGACCCTCTACGGCGCGATGACCGGAGCGCCGATCCTGCTGGCCCAGTACCCGCACCGGGACGTCAACCCGCGCTCGCCGGGCGCGCTGCTGGCCCGCACCGCGCCCGCGCTCGACCCCACCCACCCGCTGACCGGCCAACTCGCCTACGCGGCCGCGCAGTACCGCCCCGAGGAGTACACCGCCATCGCCGACGGGATCACCTCCGAGCCCGGCCGGTTCGACCGCAACATGCGACGGCTGCTCTACCGCGTGGTCGGCCTCGGCCAGCCCGCCCACGAACCTGAGCCCCCGGCGCTGCCGCTGCCGGCCCCACTCGACGGCCCGCCGGCACCGGTGCCGCTCGCCTCCGGGCAGGCATGACGGTGGCCGCACTGCACACGGTGCGCCTCACCCCGGCCGACGGTCTGGTGCCGTCGGCCGGGCTCCCCGCCACGCTGTTCGAGGCCCGGATCCACTCCCCCGCCGGCGCCTGCCACGGTCTGCTGACCAGCTGCCTGCCACCGGACCCGGGCGCCGACCAGCCCCGGCGCGCCTTCGTGGACGAGCACCTCGCGCTCGACCTCACCGGGCCGGACGCCGCCCGGTGGCGCCACCACGCCGACGTCCTCCACCTCGGCACGGCCACCCCGGAGGGCGCGCTGGAGCAGCTGACCGAGGCGCTGCGCACCCACCCCGGCTGCGCGGTGGTCACCGCCGACTGCGGTGCCGGGACGGTACTCGTCCTCGCCCGCACCGGCGGACGGCTGGCGATGCGTCTGCGGGACGGCACGAGCGGCCCGCGCTCGTCCTGGCAGCGGCTGGCCATCGGCTCGCTCGCGCACGCCTGGCTCGCGGCGGGCCGCGGGCTGGCCGAACTCACCGGCATGGCCACCTCGGCCTACTACTCCTACGAGTTGCTCGACACCTGCCTCAGCCGTCCGCCGCGTGCGGCCCATCGGAGTCATCAGAGCCATCAGGATCGCCGGGACCGCCGGGATCGCCCGGGCGGGGGGTGAGGCCCGGACCGTCGTCCAGCGCACCGATGCGGCCGGCCAGTCTGGCCGCATCGGGCGCGCCGAGCTCCCGGTAACCGGTCAACGACGCCTGGAACCGGGCCCTCGCCTCGGCCGTCCGGCCCCTCAACCGCTCCAGCTCGCCGGAGAGTTCCAGCACCCGCGCCTCCCAGAGGCGCGCGCGTCCGGCCCGGAACCCGTCGAGCGCCTGCGCGAAGCAGCGCTCGGCGGGCCCGTACGCGCCGAGCGCGCTGTGCGCCTGCCCGAGGAACGCGAGCGCGCGGGTCGCCTCGTACGCGTCCGGGATCTCGGCCAGCTCCCGATGGGCTGTGGTGATGATGCCGACGGCCTCCTCCGCACGCCCTGCGGCGAGCAGGACGTCGCCGAGACTCAGCCGGGCCAGCGCGGCACCCCGCACCAGGCCCTTCCCCGCCCGAATCCCGGCGGCCTCGTCGAGGCAACCGGCCGCCTCGGCCAGTCGGCCCGCCGTCCGGTGGGTCTGGCCCAGACCGTACAGCGCGTCCGCCTCCGCGAGGGGGGCGGCCGAGCACCGCGCCAGTTCGAGCGCCTCGGCGAACCAGTCGGCGGCCTCCTCGTCCTCCCGGGCGTTGCGCAGCCCGTGGCCGCCCGAGGTGAGCAGCCGCAGCTCGCCCGCCCGGTGGCCGGCCGCGCGGGCGGCGGCCAGACCGGTCCGGTGCGCCTCCACCCAGAGCCGCGCCGGGCGTAAGCGCAGGAACAACGGCCACATGGCGTCGGCCAGTTGCCAGGCCGTGGCGTGCCGACCGGTCTCGGCGGCCCAGCGCAGCGCGGCCATCAGCCGGTCGCGTTCGACGTCCAGCCAGCCGAGCGCCTCGTCCTCGTCCTCGAACACCCTTGCCGGGCGGGCCGGTTGACCCGCGTAGTCGCGGGGCAGCGTGCGGTGGCTGGGGCTGATGAGCTCCTCGGCGGCGGTGGCGGACGCCAGGTACCAGTCGAGGACGCGGTCTGCGGCCGTCCGGCCGGGCGGACCGTCGCGCAGGGGCTCGCCGCAGGCCCGGGCGTGCAGCTTCACCAGGTCGTGGAAGCGGAAGCAGCCGTCGCTCAGCTCCTCCAGGAGATGGACATCCATCAGCCCGTCGAGCAGCCGATCCGCCTCGGGCGCCCGCAGGTCGCCGGCCACACAGGCCACCTCCAGGGTGAACTCGGCGAACGGCAGCAGCCCCAGCAGGCCGTAGAGCCGGGCCGCGTCCGCCTCCAGCACCTCGAAGGACGCGTCCAGGACGTTGCGCACGGTCTCCCCCTCCACGTCGAGTGTCGCCAGCCGATCCGCATCCTGCCCCAGCGCCCGCGCGGTGACCGCGAGCCGCTGGACCGGGCGCGCCGCGATCCGGGCGGCCGCCAGGCAGATCGCGAGGGGCAGGTCCGCGCAGCGTTCCACCACCTCGGCCGCGGCCGCCTGTTCGGCGGCCACCCGGCCTTCGCCCACCCGTTGGGCGAGGATCTGCGCGGACGCGGCGCGCGCCAGCAGCCCCAGCGGGTGGAACACCGCGCCGTCTATCCCCAGCCCGGTCAGCCGGCGGCGGCTCGTCACCACGACCACCGCGTGCTCCGAACCCGGCAGCAGCGGGCGGACCTGCGCGGCCGTGGACGCGTTGTCGAGCAGCACCGCGATCCGGCGATCCGCCGCCACGGACCGCCACAGCGCCACGCCCTCCGCCAGGTTCCCCGGCACCGGACCGACCCCGAACGCCCGCAGGAACCCGCCCAGCGCCTCCACCGGATCCACCGGCCCGCCCGGGGCATGCCCGCGCAGATCCGCGTACAGCTGTCCGTCCGGAAACCGCCCGGACAGCCCGCGCAGCCACTGCGCGGCCAGCGCCGTCTTCCCCACCCCGGCCGGCCCGGTCACCACCACCGTCACATCCGCCGCCGCGGGCTCCGCGACCGACGCCCCCAACGACTCGTCCAGCGCCGCGAGATCACCCTCCCGGCCGACCAGCCGTCTGGGCACCGGCGGGAGTTGCCGCGGCACGGGAAGCGCGGGCGCGTGCAGGTGAACCCCGCCGTGGATGGCCCCGGCCTGCACCACGGTCCCGGTGACGCGGGCGTCCTCGATCGAGTTCCGCTGGACCGACGCCGGAAGATCCGCCTCGCTCACCGGCGGCCCCCGCCACCCGCGTTCGCCGTTGGTGCCATTGGTGCCGTTGGTGCCATCGGTTTCCCCCGCCCGCAGACCAAAGCATCCGAGTGGTGGCGCCGTTTCGTTGATCAATTACCGTACGGTCACTACCACATGAATCACAGTCATATCGAGAATTCGTTGGAAGCGCTACTCCCGGAACAGGCCCAGTGCTATAGCCCGAGCCCCCGGAGACATGCGATGCTCACCTGCGACACGGCAAGCTGGTAGCCAACCGGCGGGGGGCGTCGAATTGGAGTTCCATCTCCTTGGTTCAGTTGAACTGTCGGTGAACGGGAGGGTGTTGCCGCCTGGTCCGGGCAAGCAGCGCCTCCTGCTGGCGGCCTTGGCGCTGGATGTCGGCAAGCCGCTGTCCCATGAATCACTTGCGTACCGCCTTTGGGGTGAAGACCCACCTCCAAGCGCGGTTGGCAGCCTCTACAGCCATGTGTCACGCCTTCGGGGCAATCTCCTCAGGGCCACCGAGGGCAAAGGACTGGACCACCCGGGTGAGGCCGCCGAAATAGACACCCAATCGCACACGTACGTACTCAGGGTGGACCCCCAGCTGATCGACTGGCACCGCTATACCGACCTCTCCCGCCGGGCCCGCACCCTCGCCGACAACGGCGAGGACACCCAGGCCCGCACCGTGCTGAGCCGCGCCGAGGAGCTGTGGCGCGGCGAGCCACTGGCCGGCCTCCCCGGCTCGTGGGCCCAGGCCACCCGCACCACCATGACCGACCAGCGCCTGGCCACCACCCTCCTGCGCGTCGAGGTCGAACTGCGCCTCGGCCGCTTCAGCGACCTGGTCCCCGAGCTCACCGCCCTCCGCGAACAGCGCCCCACCGACGAACGCCTCGCCGGCCACCTGATGACCGCCCTCTACGGCTCCGGCCGCCAGGCCGAGGCACTCGGCGTCTACCCCGCGGTCGTCCGCCTCCTACGCGCCGAACTCGGCACCGCCCCCGGCGAGTGGCTCACCCGCCTGCACGACCGAATGCTGCAGAACCAACCGGTCTCCGAATTGCCGATCAGCTCAGGGCGGCGGACAGGCAGACACGGTGTGCCGAAGAGGTCTACCGAACCGGTCGGTACATCAAATCTTCCTGCCAGTACCAGACTTGTCGGACGCGCCAAGGAGATCCGCCGCCTCCTGCCGAACCAGTTCTCGGCGGCGACAAGCGGCGGTGTCGTCACCGTGGAGTCCATCGCCGGCATGGCGGGGGTGGGTAAGACCGCACTCGCTCTCAGCGTGGCGCATCTGCTGCAGGCCGACTTTCCCGACGGACAGTACTACGTACGCCTCCGCGCCCACGCAGAATTGCAACATCCCCTCAGCTTGGCCACCATCTCAACCACCGTACTCAGACTGCTCGGTGTCAAAGCGTCCGAGCTGCCGTCGACCCCGGACAAGCTCGCCGGACTGTGCCGCACGCTCTTGTCCGAGCGGCGAGCAGTCCTGGTCCTCGACGACGCGGTGGATCCGGGGCAGGTGAGACCAATACTGCCTGCCGCCCCCACCTCCTTGATCATCGTCACCAGCCGTCGAAGCCTCACGGAGCTTCCAGGGACCCGCTCACTCTTCCTGGACACCCTCCCTGTCGGTGATGCCATAGACCTGTTCGGCCAGCTCGTCGGGGAGGAACGGGCCCATGAGCGAGCCAAGATTGCCGAGGTGGTCCGCCAGTGCGGGCTACTGCCCCTTGCCATCGAGCTGGCCGCAAGTCGACTCAGGGCGCGGCCGTCCTGGTCACTGGACACTCTGATCCAGCGCCTCTCCAAGAAGAACGGCCGACTCTCCGAAATACGCGACGGCTTCGTCACCATCGCCTCAGTGTTCCAACTCTCCTACCAATCGCTGTCCACTGAGCAGCAACAAGCCTTTCGCAGGCTGGGCCTGCACCCGGGACCGGACTTCGGTCTCCACTCCGCAGCCGCGCTGATCGGGCAACCGCTGGATCTGACCGATCAAATATTGGAGAGCCTCCTCCAACTGAATCTCATCCAGGAACGCTCGCCGGAGCGCTACCAGTTCCACGATCTCCTCCATGAATACGCCGTCGCACTGGCGCACCAGGAGGAGAGCGCCGAGGCCCGTGACGCCGCCCTGCGCCGCCTCGTCGGCCTGGCGCTCCACGCGACCGACCGCGCCGACCATGCCGCCTATCCCAACAGGCCTCGACTCAATCTTCCGACGATCTATCAATTCTTCTATCTAGAAGATCTTTTGGATGATCTAGAGCTGTCCGAAACCACCGTCGCACGACGGTGGCTGGAGGCCGAACACGCAAGCCTGACAGCACTTGAGGAAAGCCTACGAGGCGGCGGCCTGACCGAGGCCGGCGCCTGGCTCTCCCACCTCCTGGCCGGCCATCTCGACGCACAGGGCCACTGGGCGGACGCGCGTCAAGCTCACCTCGCAGGCGTCCTGCACTGGCGTGCCACGGCGAACAACCGGCATGAGGCATGGGCATTGATCGACCTTGGAGCGCCCCTTATCCACATGTCCCGCTACCTTGAGGCCTGGCAGACCCTTGACCACGCCCTCACGCTCGCCCGCACCGAGGGCGACGCCGAGGCCGTCGCCGAGGCCCTGGACAAGCACGCCAAGTTGCACTGGGCCCAGAGCGACCTGGCGTCCGCCCTGGCTGTTCAACAGGAGGCCCTGGAAGTGCGGAGGGCCACGGGTGATCACTGGAATATCGCCCGGTTCCTCTGCAACGTCGGCGTGATCCATTTTTGCATGGGGAATCACCAGGCGGCATTGGACGCTCTGACCGAAGCCCTGCCACATGCCCAGTCCTTCTCGGACTCAAGCCTGGAGTTCAAGATTCTCAACAATATCGGGGAGCTCCACCTCGGAATGCGCGACCGCAAGGCGGCACGACACGCCTTTGAGCGCATCATCAGAATAGGCGACGATTCGGTGTCGCAGCTCGACCTGGCCACTGTCAAGGTCAATCTGGCCGCCACAATCGATACACCCGACGAATTCGAGTCGGCCAGCGACCTCTACCGCTCCGCGCTCGCGACATTTCGTGAGCTCGGCAGCATCCGACACGAGGCCGACACCTGCAATGGGATCGGAGATCTCCTCAATACGCTCGGCAGCCACCACGAGGCGGCTAGCCATCACGAACGGGCACTGGCCCTGGCCCGCTCGGTCGGTGCCGCGAGGGAGGAAGCGGCCGCACTTCGAGGCATAGGAAGATCCGAATACTCGCTCGATAGTTTCGAACAGGCGATCGGCCATCTCAAGGAGGCAGCAGCCCTCGCCTATCAGATTCAGGCTCCGCACGAGGAGGTTCGAGCACGCGAACTGTTGACCGATGCATACCTTCGCGCAGGCAGCCTCGATGCAGCCCACACCACCGCCCGGAGGGCTCTGGAACTTCTCCGGTCACTAGAGGTGACAGATTCGATCAGCATTGATCATTTGACACGCGTAGTTCATCTTCCACGGAACTGAAGAGGCGTTCCGTAGAGGGGGTCAGAGTCGCGCATGTGACGCATTGATTCCCATGGGTCAGGGATGGAGTAGGATCCCCGCAGGCCACTCACCGAGGCACCTCATGCCGCGTGCTGCGTGGACTCGCCTAAAGCCCTGATCGCGCAGAATCGAGAAATCGCACACATGAACATGTACAAGTCGGCCCTTCGCGTGATGCTCTCCCTGGGGCTGGCCGGCATAGTCGGCCTCTGCCCGCTCACAAGCGCGGACCGCCGACCCACAGCGCCGGAGACGTCCGCGCTGTCCGCCGTCGGCTCCAAGTCCGGATCCATGCCGATCTGGGCCTCCGGGGAGGCCAAGCAGACGGTCTGAGATCCAACCGCCCAACACCACGCATGGAGCGCCAGGACCTTGAAGGTCTTGGCGCTCCCGTGCTTGCGGCGCGCGGAGTTCAGGCATCGTCAAGTCGCAGGTGGCGGCGCGTGCGGTGGAAGAACCAGGCCGGACACAACTGGGTGCGGCCAGGGCCCGGTGGGAAGATCTCGGCCGTGAAACCGAACAGGACCATGTCGCTGTCAGGCTCACCGGCCAAGCAACGGTCGGCTTCGGTTCGACACCCGCCCAAGGGCACCGCAGAGCCGGCTGCGACCCGTCCGGCCACACCGGCTTACAATCCCCTGTAATTCCACTGGGAACTGCGGTCGGCAAGACCGAGATCACCCCGCTGCCGAGCTGAGCCGAGATTTCGACGGAAAGCGGACTCGAATCCTGCGAGCAGGATCCCGGCGCCACCTTTGAACAGCGCGGCTCATTCCCTGACGCGCACAGTTCCGCCTCTACCGAATTCCTCCTCGGTCGGGCAGCTACGACCCCGGCAATGGATTGACACATTTCGAAGGTCGCCAAAAGGCCGAGGGCCCGGTTCCCGCGAAAAATGGAAAGCCCGCGCCGCGCCAAGCATCTGGAAGTCGACTTTCGCGAGTCCCGCACTGGAAGAACAGTTCACGACTTCCGGAAGTGGGCTTGTCGGAGCAGTGTCGGCAAGCCTCTCTGCGGCCGGCGTCTGCGTGCCTGGCCGGCAGCTTAAGATCCGGAGAAAATACCGAGACCGGGAGAACTTCCTGCCATACGGAGCACCGACGCCGAACCCGGCCACACACAGGCATCGTTTGCGATAGCAATGCCTTCAGAGCTTCCATAGCGTCGCGGTTGCCCTTGGAGCCTCCCAGAAATTCGCCTGTCGGCATGAAACGATCGCTCCGGAAGTCAATCTCGGAAGAGATTTTTATCTGCACCGGCCCCCTGCGCGGTCCGGCCGGTGGGTCTCCTTGCGGAAACACATTCGGCAAATTTCTCCGGAAGGGGAGAATCGAAAGATTCGAAGGCCACCTTGACATAGTTTCCACCAGCGGAACGGATAATCTCGCCACACCGGCCCCGGCGCCCGGTCCGGGAATCGATCCCACTGATAGGAGATTTTTCTGCCTGTTCTCGGCTCCGTCGAACGGGCTGTCCTTCAAGGGCCCCAAAAGGGTTCGGACCGCCGAGACAGCTCCCGAAGGCCGTTGCATTCGGTGTGCTCGTGTGAGCATCCGAAAAGAACGGACCGGCATCTGGCAAAAAATTCACCCGGATTTCGGCCGGACTCACTCACTGCCCCGAAGTCCGTCTGCGCACGGGCTTCGGGACCACTCCGGAGGTCCTGCCCCCGGGCCTGCGGCGCAGGCGCCGGGCGGGCGTTCCGAGCAGGGCTTCATGTACGCCTTCAGGCGCTCACGTGTTCGTGGCGCTTCCCAGGGCGACGGCGGCCTCTCCCGTGTGCATGAGGAAGGTCAGCGATGCCTGGAGGTAGAGCTGGATCGTCTCGGCGTCGTGGGAGAGGTAGCCGACCGATACGTCCTGGCCGAGGACGAGTTCGAAGTCGCCGCCGCGGGTGGAGAGCAGGAAGGCGCCCTCGATGGCGGGGGCCCAGATGATGTCGCCGTCGAGGAGGCGGGCGATGTGGTTGTGGACCGGGTAGCCGTGGTCGCTGGTTTCGTTGACGGCGGTGAAGGTGTCGGCGCCCAGGAGGAGTGAGTAGGGGCCGCCCACCCCGGCTAGGCGCAGGGCGGTCAGGGCCCGGCTTACGGCGTTCGGGAACTCGCGGACATCCTCGGGGAGTTGGATGGGCGGGTTGGTGGCGCCGACGCGGATTCCCTCGATTCCGGCAGCGCGGTAGCCCTCGAAGACGGCGCGGTCCTCGGCGAGGGCGATCGCACGCGCCGCGTCCTTGACGGACTGCCAGTCGGCGTCCCGGGCTCCGCGCTCGACGGAGTCGACGGCGGAGCGGGCGACGGTGAAGGGGACGCGCAGCTCGACCAGGGGCTGGGCGTCGCGGGAGTGCGCGAGGACGCCGTTCGCCGGTGGGCTGATGCCGGTCAGGTGGCCGGTGCCCACGGCGGCGAGGGTGGTGCCGTCCGGGCCCCGCAGATCGACCACACGGCGGCCGGCGATGTGGAGCTTGAAGGTCTGTCGCGCCTCCTCCTCGACCTCCTCCCAGGCCGCGGCGGAGATGGGGGCGAGGTCCCGGTGCAGGTTGTTCATGGTGCGGAGATCCCTTTCAGGCTGCCGATGCCCAACGAGCCGTCGGCGGTACGGAGAACGGTGCTGAGCGCGGTGCGCGGGGTCGCGGGAACAGCGGCGGAAGCAGCGGCGGGAAGAGCGGCGGGCGCGGGCGGCGGGGAGTCGAGGAAGCCCGCGGTCGGGACGAAGAAGAGCGACCCGGTGACGGCGGTGGAGAAGTCCAGGATGCGGTCGTGCCGGCCGGGCTCCCGGCCGGCGAACATGTTCCGCAGCATCTCCTCGGTCACCTCGGGGGTACGCGAGTAGCCGATGAAGTAGGTGCCGAACTCCCCTCCCCCGCCGAAGGATCCGAACGGCATGTTGAAGCGCATGATCTGGCGCTCCTCCCCGTCCGGTCCGGTGACCGTCGTCAGGGCGACATGCGAGTCGGGGGGCTTCACCTCGTCGTCCATCTCGATGTCGGCCAGCTTGGTGCGGCCGATCGCCCGTTCCTGCTGTTCCACCGGGAGGGCGTTCCAGGCGGCGAGGTCGTGCAGGTACTTCTGGACGATGACGTAGCTGCCGCCGGTGAACGCCTCGTCCTCGGCCCCGATGACGACGGCGGTCTCGGCGGCCCGGCCTTCGGGGTTCTCCGTCCCGTCGACGAACCCCATGAGGTCCCGGTCGTCGAAGTAGCGGAAGCCCTGTACGGAGTCGACCACGGTGGCCGCGCCGGCGAGCCGCTCGGTGAGTTGGCTCGCCAGCTCGAAGCAGAGGTCCATCCGGGAGGCGCGCAGGTGCAGCAGCAGATCGCCGGGGGTGGCCGGGGCCCGGTGGCGGGCGCCGGTCACCTCCTGGAAGGGGTGCAGTCCGGCGGGTCTGGGGCCGCTGAACAGGCGGTCCCAGACGTCGGAGCCGATGCCGGTGACGCAGGTCAGCCCGCCCTCCGGGGCCCGGAACCCGACCGACCGGCGCAGGCCGGCCAGGTCGGGCAGCAGGTCTCGGACCGCCTGTTCACCACCCGGGTCCACGGTGAGCACCAGGAAGACCGCCGCACTGGTGAGCGGGGTGAGCACGGCTTGGGGTTGCACCGACGACGCGGACGACGCGGACGACGCAGACGGCGCGGACGGTGGAGACGGCTGGGGCGGTGCGGCGGACGGTTCGGGCGGCATCACGGGCTCCAGGACGGCAGGACAAGGCGACAGGACGGGGAGACGGCGATCGGACAGCCCTCAGGCCGTCCGTGCGGCCTCCCCCTCGGCGCGGTGGTCGGCGAAGATCGGCCCCCTTGATCCAGGGGGCGGGCCGGCGGCCCGATGAAGACGTGCCGGGCCAGCGGAAAGCTGATCATGTATACGATTACATCGCATAGTGGACATTTAGGCGCAGCCAACACGCACCCGAATGGCCCTCGGCGAACGCTCCGTCCGGTGCGGGCCATTCGGAGCAGCGGGGTCACGGAGCCACGGGGTGCACACGGGGCCCGTGCCCGGGTACGCGGAAGGGGCGGGCCGAAGCCCGCCCCTCGTCCAGCCCGCGCGCCCTCAGACCCGCAGGGCCGCGAGCTGCTCGGCGAACGGCACCACGGCCTCCGCGCCGGCCGACCGCGCGGCAGCCGCCCGACCGGCCCCCGGCCGGTCCGCGCCGGCCGGAGCGGGGCGGGCCAGCAGGGCCGCCAGCTCGCCCGCCGCGCGGTCGATCCGGGCCGGGAGGCCGCCGGTGTGACGGTCCCCCGCAGCGCCCCAGTCGTCGGTGGCCGCGTACACCGCGGTCGGCACGACGACCGACCGCAGATAGCCGAACAGCGGCCGCACGGCGTGCTCCAGGGCCAGCGAGTGCCGGGGGGTGCCGCCGGTGGCGGCGATCAGCACGGGCTTGCCCGCGAGGGCGTCGTGGTCGATCACGTCGAAGAAGGACTTGAACAGGCCGCTGTAGGAGGCGGTGAAGATCGGCGTGACGGCGATCAGCCCGTCCGCCGCCGTCACCGCCTCGATCGCCCCGCGCAGCGCGGCCCCGGGGAAGCCGGTCACGAAGTTGTGGGCGATGTCGGTGGCGAGGTCGCGCAGTTCGATCACCGTGACGTCGACACCGGTTGCGGCGCCGTCGAGTTGCCGGACCGTCGACTCGGCCAGCCGGTCGGCCAGCAGCCGCGTCGAGGACGGCTTGCTGAGCCCGGCGCTGACCACCACCAGCCTGAGCGTGCTCACTTGGCCACCTCCGTCGTCTCCTCCTGCTGCCGCGCGGCGAGTTCGGCCGCCACCCGGGCCGCGTGGGTGGGACCGTCCGGGACGCCGGCCGGCCGCCCCTTGGCGAACTCCGCCCGCAGCACCGGGACGACCTCCTCGCCGAGCAGGTCCAGTTGCTCCAGCACGGTCTTCAGCGGCAGTCCGGCGTGGTCCATCAGGAACAGCTGGCGCTGGTAGTCGCCGAACGACTCGCGGAAGGTGAGCGTCTTCTCGATGACCTCCTGCGGGCTGCCGACGGTGAGCGGGGTCTGCTCGGTGAACTCCTCCAGCGAGGGCCCGTGCCCGTACACCGGGGCGTTGTCGAAGTACGGCCGGAACTCCCGCACCGCGTCCTGCGAGTTCTTCCGCATGAACACCTGCCCGCCGAGGCCCACGTACGCCTGCTCGGCCGTGCCGTGGCCGTAGTGGGCGTAACGCTCGCGGTAGAGGTCGACCAGCTTCTGGAAGTGCTCCTTGGGCCAGAAGATGTTGTTCGCGAAGAAGCCGTCGCCGTAGTAGGCGGCCTGTTCGGCGATCTCGGGGCTGCGGATGGAGCCGTGCCAGACGAACGGCGGGACGCCGTCCAGCGGGCGCGGGGTGGCGGTGAAGGACTGCAGCGGGGTGCGGAAGCGGCCCTGCCAGTCCACCACCTCTTCGCGCCAGAGCTGGTGCAGCAGCGCGTAGTTCTCGATCGCGAGCGGGACGCCCTGCCGGATGTCCTTGCCGAACCACGGGTACACCGGCCCGGTGTTGCCGCGGCCCATCATCAGGTCCACCCGGCCCTCCGCGAGGTGCTGGAGCATCGCGTAGTCCTCGGCGATCTTCACCGGGTCGTTGGTGGTGATCAGGGTGGTCGAGGTGGAGAGGATGATGCGGTCGGTCTGCGCGGCTATGTAGCCGAGCATGGTCGTCGGCGAGGACGGGACGAACGGCGGGTTGTGGTGCTCGCCGGTGGCGAACACGTCCAGGCCGACCTCCTCGGCCTTGCGGGCGATGGCCACCATCGCCTTGATCCGCTCGTGCTCGGTCGGGGTACGGCCGGTGGTGGGGTCAGGGGTGACGTCGCCGACGGTGAAGATTCCGAACTGCATGCTGCTCACCACACTCCAGGTGGGCCCGGGTTTCAGGACCCGATCGTCAAAGTTTCAACCATCTTAGCACCGGCCCGCCCGTCGTTGTTCCCGGCCTCCCCCGAACCGCCGTCCGCTCCGACACGGCGGGCGCGGAGGCGGCCAGGGCGGCGCCGATCCGGCGCGGGGCACACAGACCGTGGACCCCGGTGCCCGGGCCGCCGAGCCCGTGGCGCGCGACAATGGGGGGTGCCGGGACGGCCGGCCCGGGTATCCGGAAGGGCGGCGAGCCGATGACGGCCTATATCGCGGTGAGCGCGCTGAGCCATGAGGGCCTGGTGCGGGAGCACAACGAGGACAGCCTGACGGTCGGGCCGTGGACACTCTGCGCCACCGTGACCACCAACCCGCAGACACTGTTGTTCCCGCTCGGCCCGCCCTGCGTGGTGGCGGTGGCGGACGGCCTGGGCGGACACCCCGGCGGCGAGGTGGCGAGTGCGCTGGTGGCCCGCCGGCTGGCGACCGCCGGGCCCGGACTGGACGGCGAGGAGGCCGTCCGGGAGGGGCTGCAGTCCTGCAACCGGGCGGTGTACGCCGCCGCGGCCGGTGAACCGGAGCTCGCCGCGATGGGGACGACCGTCGCCGGTGTGGTGCTGCTGCCGGACCAGGCGGTGGTCTTCAACGTGGGCGACAGCCGGGTCTACCGGATCGCCGGGGACGGGCTGCGCCGGCTCAGCGTGGACGACAGCCCGCCGCTGCCGCCCGGGCGGCGCACCACCTCGGTGGTCACCCAGACGCTGGGCGGATCGCTCGGCCTGACCTTCGTCGAACCGCATGTGCGCAGCGCGCCGCTGGCGGTCGGCGACCGCTATCTGGTGTGCAGCGACGGGCTGACCGACCCGCTGCCGGAGGAGGAGCTGTCCGAGGTGCTGACGCGGCCCTACGAGGGCTCCGAACGGGCCGACGGGCGGGCCGCGTTCGAGCTCTGGCGGGCGGCGATCGAGGCGGGCGGACCGGACAACATCACGCTGGCGCTGGTGCGGATCGGCGAGTGAACGGGCGGCCGGCCCGGCAGCCGGGCGGCCCCGGCGGGGCGCTGGACGCGCTCCGCCGGGGCCGCTGTCGGCCTTGACCGGTCGGGGTCGCTCGTAGCCGGCCGGGCCTGCCCGGGGCCGCCGGTCAGAACTCGGTCGTGATGCTCACCCCGCCGAAGCCCTGCTGCGCGTAGAGGCTGATGAACACCGCACCGGCCGGCGGGTCGGTCACGGTGAGGGTCTCGCCGTTGCCCGCGCTGACGGAGCGCGCGGTGTAGGCGTTGGTGTACGCCCAGCCGCCGCTGTTGTAGTAGAGGTCGGCATTGCCGGTGCCCCCACTGCTGGTGATCTTCAGCTGCCGGGTGCCGGCCGGGACGTACAGGTAGAAGTGCGCGTAGTTGCCGGTGGTGGCCGCCGCGTTGCTACGACGGCAGTTGCGGTCGAGCTGGCGGGTGTCCGAGCCGGTGCACTCGGACAGGCCCGCGACGGTCACGGTGCGGCTGGTGGTAGCCGTGGCACCCTTGTCGTCCGTCACGGTGAGGGTGACGGTGTAACTGCCGGGCGCGGCGTACGTCTTCGACGGGTTGGCGGCGGTGGAGGTGGTGCCGTCACCGAAGTTCCAGGCGCGGGCGGCGATGGTGCCGTCCGCGTCGGTGGAGCCGTCGGTGAAGGTGGCGGTCAGCCCGCTGACGGCGGCGGTGAAGGCGGCCGTGGGCGGCTGGTTGCCGGGCGGGTTGGTGGTGCCGCCGCAGGCGCCGTTGGCGCAGGCGGTCAGCCAGGCGTCGAAGTCGGCGTCGTAGCGGGTGCCGATGGTGCCGGTCAGGTAGGCGCGGGCGCCGTTCCAGTCGCCCGTACGGTACTTGGCGAGCACGGCGTCCAGGTCGGAGCGGTGCTTCTCCAGCATGTAGCGGACGGCGAGGTAGCCCCAGCGGTAGACCCGCTCGGTGTCGGCGTTGTTGTAGGTGGTGTCGAACAGGGTGCTGAGGCTGTAGGTGTGCCGGGCCGCGGCGGCGATCGCCGCGTCGTAGTCGACCTTTCGGTACGAGTAGGAGACGTACTCGGCGAAGCCCTCGACCCACCAGACGGTCGGGGTCGTCATGCCGGCGTCGAAGTCGCCGTACATGTCGAACCGGCCGTCGAGGTAGTGGGTGTACTCGTGGTTGAGGTTCCAGATCTGGAAGTTCGGGCGCACCCGGTCGTCCTCGTAGGCGAGGAAGCGCGGCAGGTTGCCGGCCGTGGCCGGGTCGCCCTCCAGGTACATGCCGCCGTTGTTGGTGTCGATGCCGTAGATGATGGCGGCGAACACCCCGTAGTCGAAGGAGGAGTGGAAGACCACGACCTCGATGGCGGTGTTCTTGTCGTTCGCCACCGGACCGTTGTCGCGGGCCACCGTGTGGAAGTAGGCGTCCTGGCCGGTCAGGCTGGTGCAGGCACTGGTGAGCTGGGTGCTGTTCAGCGCCTGGGCGAGGATGCGGATGCTCGGGCTGCAGGTGTAGGAGACCGTGAGGTTGGCGGCCTTGAGGCGGTTCGCGGCGTCGCAGGTGCCGTAGTAGGCGCAGTTGCCGGCGTCGTACGCGTCGGCCATCTCCGCGACGGCGGCCCACTGGTAGGCGGTGCGGCCGGAGACCGAGGCCTGGGCGGCCAGGGCCCGGTCCAGCGGGCGGACCTTGGCCTGGAGCGGCGCGTACTGGAGGAAGCGGCCGAGCTCACGGGCCGCGTTGTAGACCAGCGAGCCGTAGTCGCCGCCGAGTTGGTCGTTGTTGGTGACGGCGAAGCTGTACATCGTGTCGAGCACGCTGGGGTCGGACTGAACGGCGCTCACGAACGCGGCGTTCTGGTGGCCGCGCCACAGGACGGTGTAGACGCTGTTGACGGCGTTGGCCATGCCGCTCGGGTTGTAGGTGGCGCTGTTGTAGTCGGTCAGGAGCCGCTTGACCACGTAGATGTAGCGGGCGTTCTCCTGCGCGCTGTCGATCAGCGTGACGGCCTCGCCCAGGATCGCGGCGTTGGCCGGGCTGACGTCCCGGGAGTGCGAGGCGGCGAAGAACGCGTCGAGCGCGCTGCGGATCGCGGTCTGCAGGGCAGACCCGTAGGTACCGACGGCAGCGGGATTGTACCACTGCACGTAGTAGCCCGCCCGCAGGTAGAGCACCAACTGCTCGACGGAGGTGGTGTTGTCGCCGGGGTACGAACCCGCCGCGTCACGCAGGGCGTAGGCCACGGTGGCCATCTGGGCCTCGCGGAACGCGCCGTACGCGTCGGTGCCGGTGAGACCGAACAGCTCGTTGACGCAGTCCAGATCGACGGACTTGATCTGCTGGACGAGGGCGATGCCGGTGCGGCTGGTGAAGTCCCCGACGTTGCAGGGCTGTTCGGCGGCGGGCGCGTTCCGGCCGGTGGCCTTGGCGGCCTGCTGCTCACCGCCGCGCCGGTCCGGGGTGAGCGCGAGCGGGGCTCGCTCGCGCGCCGGGACGGGCTTGTTGTCACTGTGGCCGTCACGGACGGCACCGAGGCCGGGCTGCGGGGCCGGGTCGGTGGGAGCGGCAGCGGCGCTGCCGGACTGCGGCGAGGCCGGGACGGGGGTGGCCTGGCTGCGCGGGGCGAACAGGCCGAGCGCCAGGACGAACGCCATGGCGATCGTCAACAGCCTTGCTATCTGAGGTAGTTGTAGGCGTCGTGCGGTACTCACGTGGGGGCCTCCGGGCCATCTTCGACCGCGTGGGGGCGCGGCCGTACAGGGGTGAGGACCGTTGCGGCGGAGCCCAGGGGGTGGCTCTGTCGCGCACACGGTGGGGAGTGTGACATGTACCATGGCATACATCACATGACCGTGGAAGGCCCCTGACGGCAAGAGACCGGGCCGAACCCGGGAGGTGCCGACGAACGGCCGCCGCGACGAGGCGTCAGCCGTCGTCACGGCGGCCGTCAAAGGCCCGGCGGAAACCCGCCGGAGCTACAGCCCGGCCAACCGCTCCAGTGGGAACGGAGGTTGGGCCAACGGCCGGGTCGCCATCCGCAGCAGGAGCAGCGGGCTGTCGTCACCGGCCGTCCGGTTGGCGCTCAACTCGTCGCAGGCGGTGCAGCGGTGGATGATGACCCACTCGCCGCCACCGCGCACGGAGATCGAGATCGGCTCCATCCGGGCCCGGCAGCCCGACGCCCGGTCGCCGGGGACGCGGTCGTCGAGGTGCAGGCTGTAGAGGCAGTTCGGGCAGTGGTTGCGGTGCGCCGTGCCGGGTGCGCGCATCGACACGTCGAGGCGGCAGTGCCGGCAGCGGAACGACTCGGCGGCCCGCTCGGGCCCCGGGCCGGCCGCCGGCTCCTGCGGGTCGTAACGGCGGGACCGGGCGTACGCGCGGAACTCGGCGTACTCGGAGTACTCGGCGCGACCGGCGTCGCCGGTGGGGCGTTCGGTGCGGCTACGGGGGTGTGGCGGTCGGTGTCGTCGGGACACGTCGGGGGCTCCCTGCGGGATGCGGGCGGACTGGGCGGCTCGGAAGAACAGAGCGCGGTCCGGCCACCCCGGGGTGGCGTCGCGGGCCGTCGGCCACAGGCCTCGGACGCGCGGCGAAGGCCCTCAGCCGAGCCGGGCGGGTGCCGGGCCGGACGGTGCGGGCTCCACCAGGGGTGCACGGAGAGCGCTCGCTGTCAGCCGGGGCACAAACCCACCACTTTCACCACATCGCCGGGGCCCGCCGCTCGCACACGGCAGGGGCTGCCGGTCGGACGACCGGCAGCCCCTACTCAAACCCGGCGGCCCGACCGGGTGCAAGCGGATTTCCGGCTCGCACCGGGGCCGGGCGGGTCACCCGCGCGGAGCGGTCACTTCCGCAGCAGCAGGATGACGCCGGCGGTGGCCAGGCCCACCACGACGGCGGCGGCGCCGTACGCCAGCCGGTGCGCGCGGAGCACGGGCAGGAAGCGGTCCACGGCGTAGCGGCCGGGACCGGTCAGGGCGAGCGCGGCGGCACCCGCGGTGAGCAGCAGCTCGTACTCGTTGCCCTTGGGGGCGAAGAAGCCGCCGCCCCAGGTGACGGCGATCGCGTTGACCATGGTGCCGAGGATCGCGGCGGCGGCCAGCGGGGTGAGCAGGCCGGCCGCGAGGGCGAGCCCGCCCAGGGTCTCGGTCAGACCGGCGACAACGGCCATGGCGTTGCCCGCCGGGTAGCCGCTCATGGTGAAGAACTGACCGGTGCCGTCGAGGCCGCCGCCGCCGAACCAGCCGAACAGCTTCTGGCTGCCGTGCGCGGCCATGGTCAGGCCGAGGGCGAGGCGCAGCAACAGGAGGCCGGCGTCATAGGCGTGCGGGGAGGTCGTCGCGGGTGCGGGGGCGGCCCGGCCCGGGAGGACGGTGGTGGTGGGGGCGGTCGTGCTCGGGCTGGTGCTCGGCATGCGCGTCTCCATCAATCGGGGTCAGTCGGGGCGATGAGGGTTGGTCGCGGCCACCTGGTTCGGATGTAGTTCAAATTCGAACCGCCGCCATTCGACGGTACCTGGAAGTTCGAATTTGAACAACACGGTCTCCGGCCCGCGGGTCGCGGACCGGCCGGAACCCGGGGCAGGGTGGAGGCATGGCTCATCGCAGCGAACAGAAACCGCCCGAACGGTCCGGCACGCCGTACGCCGAGGCCCTGGCCGCGTTCGGCGACCGGGTCCGGCTGGTCACCCCTCGCCAGTGGGACGCGCCGACGCCGTGCGCCGACTGGTCCGTCCGGGATCTCGTCAACCACCTCACCGGCGAACAGCTCTGGGTGCCCGAGCTGCTGATGGGTTCGACCATCGCCGAGGTCGGCGGCCGCTTCGACGGCGACGTGCTCGGCGACGACCCGGTCGCCGCCTGGACGGCCGCCGCCGACGCCGCCCGTGAGGCCTTCGCGGTACCGGGCGCCACCGAGCTGACCGTCCACCTGTCGTACGGCGACGTCTCCGCGCAGTACTACCTGGACCAGCTCACCTCGGACGCCGTCGTGCACACCTGGGACCTCGCCGAGGGCATCCGCCGCCGCACCCGGCTGCCGGCCGGCCTGGTGGAGTTCGCGCTCGGCGAGTTCACCGGGTACGGGAACCTCTCCGGCAGCGGCCTGTTCGACCCGCCGCTGCGGGTGCCGGCCGGCGCCGGCCCGCAGGCCCGTCTGCTCGCCCTCACCGGGCGGCGTGACCGGCCCTGACCTGCGGTGTTCCCGGACCGGCTGCCCGGCGTGGCGCGCGACGCCGGATACTGGAGGTGTCGGGGGGCCAGCACCGGACGAAAGGCGGGTGCGCCATGAGCCGCAGGCCGGACATCCTCGGCGAGTTCACCGCCGACCACCGGGCCGTGACGGAACTGCTCGACCGGGCCGAGGCTGCCCCGGACGGCGCGGCCGAGCGCGGCGAGCTGCTCGTCGCCCTGACCGACCTGCTGTTCAGCCACTGCGCCGCCGAGGAGGAGTACCTCTTCCCCGCCGTTCAGCACGACGTGCCGGACGGCGGGGCACTGGTGTTCACCAGCATCCACGACCACCTCGCGATCGGGCAGTACCTCGTCGACCTCCAGGGCCTGGGCCCCGGCGACCCGGCCTTCGGCGCGTTGTTCCGGGGGCTGGCCGACACCGTCCGCCGGCATCTGGCCGCGGAGGAGAAGCGGCTGTTCCCCGCCGCCCGCAAGGCGCTGCCCGCCGAGGCCCGGGCCGAGCTCGGCGAGCGGCTGCGGGCGGAACGAACGGCGGTCACCGAGGCCGGACCGTAGCGGGCGGCGGCCTGCGGGCCGGGGGACACCGCCCGGAGCATGCCCGCGCCCGCCGGGGCGGTGCCCCGGCGGGCGCGGACCCGGGCCGGCTCAGTTCTTGAGGCTGATCACCGCGAACCGTCCGCCCTCCGGGTCCTGGAGGCGGGCCACCCGCCCGTACGGCGAGTCGAAGGCAGGCCCGATCACCGAGCCACCGAGCGCCTCCGCCTGGGCCAGCGCCGCGTCGGCGTCCGGCACCGAGAAGAACACCTCCCAGTGCGGCGGCATGCCGGCCGGGCCGCCCGACTGCTCCTTGGCCAGGGCCGCGACGCTGTACCCCTCGGTGCGCAGCACCACCCGGTCGTGCTCCCACCGCACCTCGAAGCGCTCGGGGTCGCGGCCGTCCCAGCGGAACACCTCGCCGTAGAAGAGCGCCGCCGCGAAGGGGTCGGGCGTGCGCAGTTCGATCCAGACCGGTGCGCCCGGCAGCTCCAGCCGACGGGCCCGGCCCGGCAGTCCCTCCCAGATCCCGAAGACCGCCCCCGCCGGGTCCGCGGCCAGGACCACCCGGCCGGCGTCGAAGGCCAGCGGGCCCACCGCCAGGGTCGCCCCGCGCTCGCGGACCGCGTCGGCGGCGGCGTCGGCGCTCTCCGTTCCGAAGTAGCTGGTCCACGCCACCGGCATGCCCCAGCCACTGCCCGTGACCCCCAGCCCGGCCACCGCCTCGTCGCCGACCACCGCGTGCACATACGGCCCGAAGCGGTCCGGCGCGGGCTCGAACTTCCAGCCGAGCAACGGGCCGTAGAACGCTGTCGCCACTTCGAGATCGCGCGCCATCAGGCTCACCCAGCACGGAACGGCCGCCACACAGCGCACCTTGGCGGTCTCACGGCTGCTCATCGCGAACCTCCTCGACGCCCGGCCGCCGGGGCCGTCCCGGCTCCCACGGCCAACGGACCGCCCGGGCGCTTTCAGCCTAGGGCTTGTCTGACAGTTCGCGTCGCATCAGCGCGCGGCGTTGGACGCCCGGCTGGGCGTGCCGCCGGAGCGGCCTCGTACTGGACGTACTCGGCCGATTCGGCGGTGCGTCCAGGCGGGATGCCCGGCCTCGTGCGCGCGGCGGGAATGGTCAGACAAGCCCCAGGGGGCGAGGCGGGCCCGGCGCGGCACGGCACGCAGGTGGGACCGGCCGGTGCGGCGAGCTCGGCGCCTCAGAGCTCCGGGGTCTCCCGGAAGCCGTGGTGGCCGGCGCCCGGGGCGGTGGGGGCGGGCCGGCCGTGGCCGCGGGCCGGGGTGGCGGCGGTGATCGCGGCGGGGTCGAGGGAGAGGTGGGCGGCCGGGCCGGCGCCGTGGTCGAGCCGGGCGACGAGGTGGAGGCGGTCGTCGTCGGCCGTGCCGGCGGGCCGGTCGCCCTCGGACCAGGGTGGTTCGGTGCGCGGGCCTGGCCGGTCGTAGAGGGCGAGGACGGTGAAGCCGTTGGCGGCGAGCAGGTAGCGGAGCTCCTGGGGGAAGAGCAGCCGCCAGGCGGAGTGCTGCTCGACCGGTGCGCCGCCGTCGGTGGTCCAGATCCTGGTGCGGCGCAGGAGTTGGGCGGCATGGTCGATCCACAGCGTGGTGTGCGAGGTGTGGGTGACGCCGTCCCGGGTGACGGTGTCGGTGCGCGGGGCGTCGAGGAGTTCGGTGCGGCCGAGGAAGAAGGCGCCGTTGCGCATCTCGGCGACCAGCAGTCCGCCGGGCCGCAGGTGGTGGCGGAGCCGGCCGAGCAGGGCGTCGAGGTCGTGGTTGGTGTGGCAGTAGAGCAGGGCGCTGTCCAGGCAGAGCGCGGCGTCGAAGCGGCCGTCGAGGCTGAAGTCCCGCATGTCGCCGACGTGGTAGTCCGGACCGGGGTGGCGGCGGCGGGCGTACCGGATCATCGCCTCGGAGCTGTCCAGGCCGGTGACCCTGCGGCGGGCGGTGCGGTGCAGCCAGCCGGCGTCGCGGCCGGTGCCGCAGCCGAGGTCGAGCACGTCCGGCCCGGCGCCGTGGTCGCGGAGTACCGACTCGGCCCACCGGGCGGCCGTGAACTCCGCGTCGGGGAAGCGCAGTTCGTACAGCTCGGGGGTGTCGGTGAGCAGGTTGCGGCCGGTCATCGGGCCTCGCAGGGAGTGGGCGGACGGGGGCGTGGCCGAGGCGGACGGCCGGGAAGCGGACGGGCGGGCGGGCGCCGCGGCGCCCTCATGACCCGGCCTCCGGATCGGCGGGCCGGACACCGAGGCCGGCCCGGGCGGCGGTGCGGACGGTGCCGTCGGCGCCGCCGATGCCCCGCCAGGGGTCGTGGGCGAGCAGCAGGTGCCCGTCCAGGTCCACCCAGCGGGCGCGGTCGGCCAGGTGGACGGCCGGGGCGATGCCGAGCGAGCTGGCGACGAGGCAACCGAGCATGAGGTCGGTGCCGCTGCCCCGGAGGGCGGCCTGGATGCGCAGCACCTCGTGGACGCCGCCGCACTTGGCGAGCTTGAGGTTGACGCCGTGGACCCGCCCGGCGAGGCGGACGGCGTCCTCGTAGCCGACGGCGTCCTCGTCGGCGATCACCGGCAGCGGGGAGCGTTCGGCGACTCCGGCGAGCGCGTCGGGGTCGCCGGGGGCGATCGGCTGCTCGACGGCCTCGACACCGGCGTCGGCGAAGGCGGCCAGGAGCCGGTCGGCCTGGTCGGGTGTCCAGGCGCCGTTGGGGTCGAGCAGCAGCCGGGCGCCGGGGGCGGCCTCGCGGACGGCCCGGACGCGGGCGAGGTCGGCCGCGGGGTCCGCGGAACCGGCCTTGATCTTGAGGACGGTGAAGCCGGCGGCGGCGAGCTCCCCGGCCCGGGCGGCGGCGCGGGCGGCGGGCTGGATGCCGATGGTGCGGGCGGTGGCGGCGGCCACCGGGCCCGCCCGGCCCAGGAGCCGGTGGACGGGGGCGCCGGCCCGGCGGCCGGCCAGGTCGAGCAGGGCGGCCTCGACGGCGGCCAGCACACCGGCCGGCAGCCCCTTGAACGGTGCCGCCCCGCGCCGGAGTTCGGCGATCGCCTGCTCCGGGTCCGGGATTCGTTCGAGGTCCGCGCGCAGGGCCTCGACCTCGCGCAGGATGCGGGAGGTGGGCAGCCGGAGGTAGTCGCTGCTGACGACCTCGCCGTGGCCGGTGAGGCCGTCGTGGCGCAGGGCGAGCCGGACGGCGTCGCGCTGGGCCGTCACCGAACGGGAGATCCGCAGCGGCTCGGCGAGGTGGAGCCGGACGGTGTGGACGGCGAGCCTCATCGGGCCCCCTCGCGGTGGCGCGCGCGGTCGGTGCGGCAGCGGGCCCAGCCGGTGGCCTCGGCGGCGGCGGGGTGCGGGAGTTCGGTCGGGCGCGGGGCGGCGCGGTCGGGGTCCAGACCGTGCCGGTGGCAGAACCCGTCGTCGTAGACGGTGCCCAGGTAGCGGTGCGGGCCGTCGGGGAAGACGGTGGCGACGACCTCGCCGGGGCGTGTGCGGGCGGCCCAGGCGGCGACCAGGGCGACGGCCCCGGTGCTCCAGCCGCCGCTGACGAAGTTGCCGCGGGCGAGGCGGCGGCAGGCGTCCACGGCCTCGGCCGGGCCGACCCAGTGGATCTCGTCGAAGGCCTGGTGGGCGACGTTGCGCGGATGGATGGAGCTGCCGAGGCCGCGCATCAGCCGGGGGCGGGCGGGCTGGCCGAAGATGGTAGAGCCGACGGAGTCCACGCCGATGATCCGCAGCTCCGGCCAGCGGCGGCGCAGCGGTTCGGCGAGCCCGGCGCTGTGGCCGCCGGTGCCGACGCTGCACACCAGCACGTCCAGGTGGTCGAGTTCGGCGGTGATCTCCTGCGCCATGGCGTGGTAACCGGCCGCGTTGTCGGGGTTGTTGTACTGGTCGGGCCAGTAGGCGTCGGGCAGCCGGCCGAGGACGGTACGCAGCCGGGCGAGCCGGGCGGCCTGCCAGCCGCCGTGCCGGGCGGGCCGCTCGACGAGCTCCAGCCGGGCGCCGTAGGAGCGCAGCAACTGGCGCATGGACGGTTCGAGTTCGGCGTCGCCGACCAGCACCACGGGGTGGCCGAAGGCCTGTCCGGCGAAGGCGAGGCCGATGCCGAGGGTGCCGGAGGTGGACTCCACCACCGTGGCGCCGGGCCGCAGTTCGCCGCGGGCGTGGGCGCCGCGGAGCATCGCGACGGCTGAGCGGGCCTTCATGCCGCCGGCTCCGAGGCCCTCCAGTTTGGCCCAGAAGCCGGGGTGGGGGTGCGGCAGCGGGGTGCTGATCCGGGCGAGCGGGGTGCGGCCGAGCAGCGGCAGCAGGTCGGGGTTGCCGAGGCCGGCCGTGGCGAGCAGGGTGGTCATCGGGCGCCACCGCCGTACAGGTGGAGGACGGTGGGCCCGCCGTCGAGCCAGAAGAAGGGGTACGGTTCGGCGCTGACGGCGCTGACGCCGTCGCCGAGCAGCCGGGGCAGCACGGCGCTGCCGGTCTGGGCGAACAGCACCAGCGGGGCGCCGGTGGCCCGGGCGTGCGCGAGCAGCGGGTCGAGCGTGCCGTTGCCGAGGGTCATGCCGGAGGCGAGGACGGCGTCGCAGTCGCCGAGCCGGGCCAGGGCGTCGGTGTGCACCGGCTCGCCCCATTCGGTGGTGCCACCCTTGAGGTCGCACGGGACGTACTCGACGCCCTGCGAACGCAGCTGTTCCAGCAGGGAGTTGACGACTCCGACGACGAGCACCCGGCGCACCCCGGGCGGGAGCAGGCCGATGACGGCGCGGGCCCGGGCGCGGGACTTCGTCAGCGAACCGCCGGCCGGCAGGGCGACCGGGCGGGCGCCGTGGGCGGGGGTGTGCGGACGGCAGTGCATCAGGTAGGCGTCGAGGGCGGCGACCCGGACGGGGGTGAGGGGGTGGTCGAGCAGTTCGGCGACGTCGGCGCCGACGCAGTCGGTGAGCGCGTCGGCGGGCAGCTCACCGGGTTCGACGGCGCAGGAGCCGACGGCGGCGCCGAGCCGCAGGCTGAGCACCTCGTTGCGGTAGCCGTGGGCGCGGCCGGCGTGCCGGACGGCCTGCGTGGTGCCGAAGGCGAGGGCGATCCGCTGTCCGGCCGGGTCGGGCCCGTACACGCCGGCCCGGACCTGGGCGGCGATCCGGTCCAGCGCGGGGGCGGGGGCGGTGGTCGTCACGCGGGCACCGCCCGCTCCTCGGCCCGGCCGGCGTAGCGGGGGGTGAGGCCGGAGAGCAGCCGTTCGGCCTCGCGGCGGGCGCCGGCGCCCTCGGGGTCGGCGGTCATCACATGGCCGAGGTACTCGTTGTTGCTGGTGGCGGGCCGGACGTCGCGGCCCGGCCCGGCGAGGGAGAGCTCCACGACGGCCGGGTCGCGGCGCACCGCCGCCTCGCCGTCGAAGCCGTCCAGCAGACCGGCCCGCCCCTCCCCCGGCACCAGGAAGGCGATCGCGGCACTGGCGACGCCGGTGGGGCGGGCGGTGAGGTCGGGCCGGCCGCCGAGGGCGACGTCCACGCAGGCGGCGGCCAGGTCGATGCCGGTGACGCGGCGGACGAGTTCGGTGATCCGGTTCCCGGCCGGGCGCGGGTTGACCTCGACCACCCGGGGCCCGGCCGGGGTGAGCTTGATCTCGGTGTGCGCGACGACCTGGTCCAGCCCGAGCGCGGCCAGCGCGGCGACGGCCGTCCGGGCGGCGGCCCCGGCATCGGCGGGGTCGAGCGCGGCGGGGAACATGTGGCCGGTCTCGATGAAGGCGGGCGCGCCGCCGACGCTCTTGTCGGTGACCCCGACCACATGGGTGGCGCCGTCGGCGGAGACGGTCTCGACGCTGACCTCGGGCCCGGTGAGCAACTCCTCCAGCAGGGCGACGGGGGCCCGGCGCTGGCCGCGCGCGTTGACCGGGAACGCCTCCAGGGCGGTGAGCGCGACGGCGAGCTCCCGCTCGTCGACGACCTCGCGGACCAGCATGCCGGCGCACAGGTCCGCCGGCTTGACCACCAGCGGGAAGCCGATCTCCCGGGCGGCGGCGAGGGCCTCCCCCCGGTCGGCGCAGAGCGCGTACGCGGGCCCGGGCACCCCGGCCGCGCCGAGCGCGCGACGGGTGAGGTCCTTGCGGCAGGCGGCGGTGACGGCCTCGGGCGCCGGCCCGGGGAGCCCGAGGTGCCGGGCGACCAGCGCGACCGTGGGCAGGTAGTAGTCGCAGGAGGAGAGCACGCCGTCGAAGCCGAGCACGCCGTGCAGCCGCTCGGCGTACGGGAGCAGGGCGGCCGGGTCGTTGGTGTCGGCGGTGAGGACGTTCTCGGCGGCGAGCAGCGGGTGCGGCGCCCCGGCCGGGGTGGCGCGCAGATAGTGGTGCAGGTCCCGGGTGAGGAAGGTGAACCGGTGACCGCCCTCTCCCAGCGCCCTGGGCAGCAGAGTGCTCATGGAGCCGACCCAGCTCTCGATCATCAGCAGATGCGCCACGGATCTCCCTCTCGACGGGTGCGGCAGGCCGGCCCGGCATGCCGAGGGAGAACATAACGGGATCCATTTTCATTTTCAACACGGTTCGGACGCGGCGTCAGATGACATCCGTTTTCATGTAGTCTGCCGCGCGTCGACCCCCTCCACCTGCCCGTCCACTCCCTTTCGGAGTTATCTGATGATGCGTCATGTCGATTACGAGATCAGGCCGGCACTGCCCTCGGACGTCCCGGGCGCCCGTCGGCTGATCCTCGACACGTTCTACCGGGAGTTCGGCTACGGCTACGTCCCGGACTGGCACGCCGACGTGGTCGACCTCCAGGGGTACTACCTGGACCACCCCCGCCACGCGCTGCTGGTGGCCGTCCACCGCGAGGAGGTGGTCGCCACCACGGCGCTGCACTCCACCGGGCCCGCCCACCCACCGCACCCGCGCGCCCTCGCCGAGCGCTACCCCGACGGCACCACCGCCCAGCTCGTCCGGGTGTACGTCCGGGCCGAGCACCGCCGGCACGGACTGGCCCGCGAACTCGTCCGACAGGCCTGCGAGTTCGCCGCCGCCGAGGGCGGGTACGAGCGGCTCTACCTGCACACCAACACCAGGATCCCGGGCGCCGAGCCGTTCTGGCGCAGCCTGGCCGAGGAGGTCCACGACGCCCGCCCGACCGGCGAGCACGGGCCCGGCGTGGCCACCGTCCACTTCGAGATCCCGCTGCGCCGCCCGATGGCGGCCGGGGGCGGGGCGGTACAGCGGGTGACGGCCTGAACCGGACGACCGGAGCACACCCCGGCCACCCGGTCGGAGAGATGTGACACAGGTCACGCCCGCAGGTGAAATTTCCGGGGAGTGAATCCCCGTTTGGTCCTTCGTGGAGGAAAGCGGGGAGGATTTCCCCGGTACTCTGATGGAGGAGCATCGCCGTGAGCACCGCAGCAGCCGCCGAGCAGGTCCGCGCCGTGGAGCCCGTTCGCGCACCCAAGCTGCGCGCGGACGCGTCCCGCAACCGTGAGCGGATCGTCCTGGCGGCCCGTGACGCTTTCGTCGAACACGGCGCGGACGCGCCACTGGACGAGATCGCGAAGCGGGCGGGCGTCGGCAACGCCACGCTGTACCGGAACTTCCCGGACCGCGCGGCGCTGATCCGTGAGGTGGCGCTGCTCGTCAAAAACCGTATCCTGGCCATCGCCGAGACGGCGACGGCGGAGGGCGACGGCCCGTTCGACGCTCTCCAGCGGTTCGCCCACGCGACGGTCGAGGAGAAGGTCGGCGCGCTGTGCCCGCTGCTCACCAACCGGGTCGACCCGTTCGACCCGGCCCTGGTCGAGGCCCGCGAGCGTCTGACGGCTGCCGTCGGCAGCATGATGGACCGCGCCCGCGAGGCGGGCGAGCTGCGCCCCGACATCGACCACGGTGACCTGTTCATCGCGATGAGCCAGCTCACCCGGCCGCTGCCGGACATCTCCTGCCACCTGCTCAACGACTTCGTGCACCGGCACCTGCAGCTGTTCCTGGACGGCCTGCGGGCGCCCGCCCGCTCCACCCTGCCCGGCCGGGCCGCGACCTTCGAGGACTTCAAGCCGCACCACTGACAGCCCCAGCACCACGATCACGGCGACTCCGGCGCCGGCCCACCGGAGACCGACCACCACAGCGCGCCGCGAGGACGCGCCGACAGCGGCCGGTCGGCACCTCCGGCCCCGCCGCGCCCTCGCACGCCATCCGTCCTGATCCGCACGTCATCCGTCCGATCCGTACGCCACGCACCGTGAAGCGAGTACCCCCATGCCCAAAACCGACTCCACACCGCCGACGCAGGCCGCGTCACAGCCCGATCCGAGGCGCTGGAAGGCCCTGATCTTCATCGGCCTCGCCCAGCTGATGGTCGTCCTCGACGCCACCATCGTGAACATCGCCCTGCCGTCCGCGCAGAAGGACCTCGGCATCACCGACGGCAACCGCCAGTGGGTCATCACGGCCTACGCGCTCGCCTTCGGCGGCCTGCTGCTGTTCGGCGGCCGGATAGCCGACCTGTGGGGCCGCAAGCGGACCTTCGTGGTCGGCCTGACCGGCTTCGCCCTCGCCTCCGCGCTGGGCGGCGCCGCCGCCAACACCGCGATGCTGCTCGGCGCCCGCGCCCTCCAGGGCGTGTTCGGCGCGCTGCTCGCACCGGCCGCGCTCTCGCTGCTCGCGGTGATGTTCACCGAGGCCAAGGAGCGCGCCAAGGCGTTCGGCATCTACGGCGCCATCGCGGGCGGCGGCGGCGCGATCGGCCTGATCCTCGGCGGTCTGCTGACCGAGTACCTGAACTGGCGCTGGACCTTCTTCGTCAACATCCCGTTCGCCATCGTCGCCGCCGTCGGCGCCGTCCTGGTGATCCGCGAGCCCTCCGAGGGCCGCAACCGCAACCGTCTGGACATCCCCGGGGTGCTGCTGGTCACCACCGGCCTGGTCGCCCTGGTCTACGCCTTCACCCGGGCCGAGTCGGACGGCTGGAGCTCCGGCGTGACGATCGGCCTGTTCATCGCCGCCGGTGTCCTGCTGGCCGCGTTCGTCGTCGTCGAGCGGGTCGTCAAGGCGCCGCTGCTGCCGCTGCGGGTCGTCCTGGACCGCAACCGCGGCGGGGTCTACCTGTCGCTCGGCCTGGCCGTGATCGGCATGTTCGGCCTGTTCCTCTTCCTGACCTACTACCTGCAGATCGTGCTCGGTTACAGCCCGGTGCTGACCGGTGTGGCCTTCCTGCCGATGGTGGCAGGCATGATCACCGGCTCGACCCAGATCGGCGCCCGGCTGATGACCCGGGTCCCCGCGCGCTTCCTGATGGCGCCCGGCTTCCTGGTCGCCTCGATCGGCATGCTGCTCCTCACCCAGATCGACCTCGACACCTCCTACCCGGCGCTGATCCTGCCCGGCCTGATCCTGATGGGCCTCGGTATGGGCACCGCCTTCATGCCGGCCATGAGCCTGGCCACGCACGGCGTCCAGCCGCGCGACGCGGGCGTGGCGTCCGCCATGGTCAACACCTCCCAGCAGGTCGGCGGCGCCATCGGCACCGCGCTGCTGAACACCATCGCGGCCAGCGCCACGGCCACCTGGCTGGCCGCGCACGCCGGTGCCGCGACGTCCCCGGCCGCGGCCCAGGCGGCACAGTTCCAGGGCATGGTGCACGGCTTCTCGACCGCGATCTGGTGGTCCTTCGGCATCCTGCTGACGGCCGCCGCGATCGCCTTCGTCCTGGTCAACGCCGGGCGCCCCGACGGCGCGACGACCGGTTCGGCCACGGGCGAGGAGGACAGCAACCAGGTGCCGGTGCTGGTGCACTGACCCCTGGAGGTACTCGGGCGCGAAGCGGCCCGTCCGGTGTTGCGACGTCGCGACACCGGACGGGCCGCTCGGCGTTTCACGGCCCCCGGCCCCCTCTCCGGCTCCCCCGCCCTCCGGTTCCGTCCCGGGAACGACCCCCGGCTAGAAACGGGGATCATCCCCCGTTTATGGTGGTGACAGCTCGAAACGGGGAATGATCCCCGCTTCTCTTGGAGTGAGGTGCGTGGAAATGACCCGGAATCAGCCTCCTGGACGCGGCCGACGGGCCGCCGACTGGACGGACGGCCGGCTGGGGATCTACTCCCTGGCCAGGGCCAACCTCCGCAAGATCTTCCCGGACCACTGGTCCTTCATGCTGGGCGAGAT
>NZ_JBIUYD010000048.1:0-29927 GCF_044744345.1 Kitasatospora sp. NPDC087315
GCGGTCAAGAGGGTGTTCAGGTCGGTCGTCACAAACTGATCTTGGACACCCTCTGCCCTTTGGCGGGCCAGAACTTCGGATCTACTCGTCTAGAACGCGCCGTAGGTGGGTGGCGACTGGTGGGCGGCGAGCGGCGCCGGGCGTGCCGCATACGCCGCGCCGTGCTCCTGCGGCTCCCCCCGGATGCGCGGCGCCGTATCGGCGGTGTGTAGGGCTCCGTAGAGTGGGATCGTGCCGAAGATCCGAGCGGCCACTTTGGCCGAGCATCGCCAGCTGCAGCGGGCAGCCCTCCTCGACGCTGCCCGCAGCCTCCTCACCGAGGGAGGCATGGAGGCCCTGACCTTCCCCGCGCTCGCGGCGCGCACCGGCCTGGCGCGTTCCTCGGTCTACGAGTACTTCAGGTCGCGCGCCGCAGTGGTGGAGGTGCTCTGCGAGGTCGACTTCCCGCTCTGGGCGGCCGAGATCGAAGCAGGCATGGGAAGCTGCGACACCGCGGCCGGCCGGATCGAGGCGTACGTCCGGGGCCAGCTGGCGCTGGCCGGGGACCCGCGCCACCGGGCGGTGGCGGCCATCTCGGCGCTGGAGCTCGACGAAGCGGCGCGCGAGCGCATCCGGGCCGCGCACGGCAAGCTGGTCGGCCTGGTGGTTCAGGCGTTGGAGGACCTCGGTCACGAGCAGCCCCGCCTGGCGGCCGTGCTGCTCCAGGGAATCGTGGAGGCCGCCGTCCGGCGGGCCGAGCAGAGCGCCGCCAGAGGCCCCGCCGAGAGCCCGGAAGTCGTCGCGGACGCCGCCGTCGCCCTCGCCCTCCACGGCTTGGGCCGGCGCTGACCCACTGCGGCCGGTACGGGCGGGGATCGCGGGTCACGGATCGGTGCCCAGCGACCGAGCGGTGGACCGCGGTCCACCGCGTCCGGACCGATGGACCAGGTCCACGGCAGGCTCAAGGCCCGCCACACCACCTGCTTCACCGCCCGCCTACCAGGGGCAGCAGTCGTGCCGCGCCCGCACCGAACAGGGCCAGCGGGTCGAGATACCGCTCGCCACGCAGCAGTCCCCAGTGCAGACAGCCACCGTCGGCGCAGTGGCCGGGGTCGGGGCCGAGCTGCCCGATCACCTGGCCGGCCTCGACCGGAGTACCCACGGCGACGGTGCCGGTGACGGGCAGATAGGTGGTACGCAACGGGGGAGTGCCGGAAGCCGGGTGCGTGATCGTGACCACTGGTCGGCCCGCCACGAGGCCGGAGAAGGCGACCACCCCCGGGGCCGCCGCCCGCACGTCCGTTCCGGGCCCGGCCGCGAGATCCACGCCCCGGTGTCCGGCGGCCCACGGCTTCTCCGGTGCCTCGAACCGTCTGACAAGCGAGCCCGGCCCGCCCGTCGGCCATGCCCGCCGCGCCCCGGCGTCGGAACCGAGGCCGCGAGCGCGACCGCGATCAGGACCGGTCTCAAGGCCGGGATCCGCTCCCGATCCAGCCGCAGTCCCCGCCCCGGGTGCCGTCTCCGACGCCCGGTCCGACCGGGGAGCCGCGCGGCCCACCCGTCCGGGCAGGGCGACCAGCGCAAGTACGGTCAGCACCAGCAGCGTGAGCAGCAGCACCCGGCGGGTGGGACCAGGCCCTGGCGGCGGAAGCGGCAGCACGGGGCCGGTCCGCCGCCCCGACGCGGAGCCGACGGAAAGGGAACCGGCCGAGGGGGAGCCGGCGCTGGCCGCGGCGAAGGAACCGCCAGAGCCGGGATGAGCTGTCATGGGGACGAGGCTCCCCGCCGGACCGTGGCCGGACCACTCGCGTCCCGATTCCTGTGGACAAGCCGGCCCTGTGGAAAACATTCGTCCCTCAAACGGGCGTACGAAGCCAGCCGCCACCCCGCTCCACCCCTCCAAACACCCGTCTGCACCCGCCCCACCCCCACCCCCGCCCGCCGCGGAGTCGCCCGCCGCTCGGCGCTTCCCGTACACTTCACACGCGACCCGGTCCGCCAGGTCGACTTCGCACGCCCCGCCACCGGTGGACGGATGCGGCTCAGCCGCCGCCCTCGCCAGGTGCGAGTGCCGCTCGGTCTGCCGAGCCCGCCCGGTCCCCGGACCGCAAGGGCAGAAGCAGCTCGGCACGTTCGGGGCGTCAGGCGTGGCTGTCACCTGGCTGCCACGGACAAACCGAGCCTGACCCGGCCGTACGCAGACGACCGAGCGGGGAGCGCCACCGCGCGAACCACGACGTCGACTGCGTGAGAGCCGGGCGCAACACCTTAGGAGTACGGCTATGGCCGTCGTCACGATGCGGGAGCTGCTGGAGAGCGGCGTCCACTTCGGTCACCAGACCCGCCGCTGGAACCCGAAGATGAAGCGCTTCATCATCACGGAGCGCAACGGCATCTACATCATCGACCTCCTGCAGTCGCTGAACTACATCGACCGCGCCTTCGAGTTCATCAAGGAGACCGTTGCCCACGGCGGCAGCGTCCTCTTCGTCGGCACGAAGAAGCAGGCCCAGGAGGCCATCGCCGAGCAGGCCACCCGCGTGGGCATGCCCTACGTGAACCAGCGCTGGCTCGGCGGCATGCTGACCAACTTCTCGACCGTCTACAAGCGTCTGCAGCGCCTCAAGGAGCTCGGCGAGCTGGACTTCGCGGATGTGGCCGGCTCCGGCCTCACCAAGAAGGAGCTCCTGGTCCTCCAGCGCGAGCACGACAAGCTGGAGAAGACCCTCGGCGGTATCCGCGACATGCAGCGCGTTCCCAGCGCTGTCTGGATCGTGGACACCAAGAAGGAGCACATCGCGGTCGGCGAGGCCCGGAAGCTCAACATCCCGGTCGTCGCCATCCTCGACACCAACTGTGACCCCGACGAGGTCGACTACAAGATCCCGGGCAACGACGACGCGATCCGCTCCGTCACCCTGCTGACCCGTGTGATCGCCGACGCCGTCGCCGAGGGCCTCAAGGCCCGCGCGGGTGTCGCCAAGGGCGACGTCAAGGCCGAGCCGGGTGCCGACCAGCCGCTGGCCGACTGGGAGAAGGACCTCATCGAGGGCGAGAAGAAGGCTGAGGAGGCTCCGGCCGCCGAGGCCCCCGCCGCCGCCGAGGCTCCCGTCGCTGAGGCCGCTGAGGCCGCGGCCGTCGAGGCCCCCGCCGCCGACGCTCCGGCCGAGCAGGCCTGACGTACCAAGGGTGAGGGGCACCCGCCGGTACGACACCGGTAGGTGCCCCTCTCTCCCGTGCCGGGACCGAACCAGCGGTCCCGGCGCAACCCCACGCAGACACGCGAGACGCGAGAAGAGATTCACACCATGGCGAACTTCACCGCCGCGGACGTCAAGAAGCTCCGTGAGCTCACCGGCGCCGGCATGATGGACTGCAAGAAGGCTCTGGAGGAGGCCGAGGGCGACGTCCAGAAGGCCGTCGAGCTCCTGCGCATCAAGGGCCAGAAGGGCGTTGCCAAGCGCGAGGGCCGCGACGCCTCCAACGGCGCCGTTGCCGCGCTGATCGCCGAGGACAAGAAGGCCGGCGTTCTGGTCGAGCTGAACTGCGAGACCGACTTCGTCGCCAAGGGTGACAAGTTCGTCGAGGTCGCCGAGGCGCTCGCCGCCCACGTCGCCGCCACCTCCCCGGCCGACCTGGAGGCCGCCCTGGCCTCCGAGATCGAGGCCGGCAAGACCGTTCAGCAGTTCGTCGACGAGGCCAACGCGACCCTGGGCGAGAAGATCGTCTTCCGTCGCTTCGCCCAGTTCGAGGGCGACAGCTTCGTCGCGGTCTACCTGCACAAGACCAGCCCCGACCTGCCGCCGGCCGTCGGCGTCCTGGTCGAGCTGGACAAGGAGAACGCCGAGGTCGCCAAGGACGTCGCGCAGCACATCGCCGCCTTCGCGCCGAAGTACCTGTCCCGCGAGGACATCCCGGCCGAGGAGCTCGAGAACGAGCGCCGCGTCGCCGAGGCCACCGCTCGCGAGGAGGGCAAGCCGGAGGCCGCCCTCCCGAAGATCGTCGAGGGTCGCGTCACCGGCTTCGTGAAGGAGAACTCCGTCCTGGAGCAGGCCTTCGCGAAGGACAGCAAGAAGACCGTCGCCAAGGTCCTCGCGGAGAACGGCGTCGCCCTCAAGCGCTTCGCCCGCTTCCGCGTCGGCGCCTGAGCCACGTTCCACCGGGCTCCCAGCACGCTTAGGCTGGGAACCGCCCCCGCCCGCTGACCAGGGCGGGAGGAACGCGCCGAACGGGCTCACCCAGCGTCATCCGTCTATGGGCGGGCCGCGTCGGCACCATGAACGACGAGGAGGCCATTGCCGTGCAGGACACCGTACCGGTTCCCGCGGCAGTGGCCTCCTCGCGTGTACGCGCAGGCCGGGCATCCGCACACCCGCGCCTGTGAACCAGTAGGTGCAGAAGGAGAAGTCCATGCAGGAGACGCAGGAGACCGCGCAGGACCCCCAGGCCGGCAGCCGCCGCCGGGTGCTGCTGAAGCTGTCCGGTGAGGCCTTCGCCGGTGGCGGCGGGCTCGGCGTCGACCCGGACGTCGTGCACGCGATCGCACGTGAGATCGCCACGGTCGTCCGCGCCGGTACCGAGGTCGCAGTGGTCATCGGCGGCGGCAACTTCTTCCGTGGTGCGGAGCTCCAGGTCCGCGGCATGGACCGGGCCCGTTCCGACTACATGGGCATGCTCGGCACCGTCATGAACTGCCTGGCCCTCCAGGACTTCCTGGTGAAGGAAGGCATCGAGACCCGGGTCCAGACCGCCATCACCATGGGCCAGGTGGCCGAGCCGTACCTGCCGCTGCGCGCCGTCCGGCACCTGGAGAAGGGCCGTGTGGTGATCTTCGGTGCCGGTATGGGTATGCCGTACTTCTCCACCGACACCACGGCCGTCCAGCGGGCGCTGGAGATCCACGCCGACGTGCTGCTGATGGGCAAGAACGGTGTGGACGGCGTCTACGACTCCGACCCCCGGACCAACCCGGACGCGGTCAAGTTCGACGCGCTGGAGTACTCCGAGGTCATCGCGCGCGACCTCAAGGTCGCCGACCTCACGGCGATCACGCTGTGCAAGGACAACAACCTCCCGATGCTGGTCTTCGAGCTGCTGGCGGAGGGCAATATCGCGCGCGCGGTGAAGAGTGAGAAGATCGGCACACTCATCAGCCAGGATTCTGTCCGGGCCTGAGCAGCAATCAGCCGTACCGGACGACGTCGACACCACGACCGGCCTCGACGCCGATACCGGTCGGGACAACAGCAGATGAACCGGACAGGGAGTACACAGTGATCGAAGAGACCCTCCTCGAGGCCGAGGAGAAGATGGAGAAGGCCGTCACCGTCGCCAAGGACGACTTCGCGGCGATCCGTACCGGCCGTGCGCACCCGGCGATGTTCTCCAAGATCGTCGCGGAGTACTACGGCGCCGTGACGCCGATCAACCAGCTGGCCTCGTTCTCGGTGCCGGAGCCGCGGATGGCGGTCGTCGCGCCGTTCGACAAGACCGCGCTGAAGGCCATCGAGCAGGCGATCCGCGACTCCGACCTGGGTGTCAACCCGTCCAACGACGGTTCCATCATCCGGGTGGTGCTGCCGGAGCTCACCGAGGAGCGCCGCCGCGAGTACATCAAGGTCGCCCGCGGCAAGGGTGAGGACGCCAAGGTCTCGATCCGTTCCGTGCGCCGCAAGGCCAAGGACGCCATCGACAAGCTGGTCAAGGACGGCGAGGTCGGCGAGGACGACGGCCGCCGTGCCGAGAAGGAGCTCGACGACACCACGGCCAAGTACGTGGCCAGCGTCGACGAGCTGCTGAAGCACAAGGAAGCCGAGCTGCTCGAAGTCTGATGAACGACGCCCCTGACGCCCCTGGCTACTGGGGCCCATCCGACCAGCAGTACCAGCCGTACCGCCCGCCGCAGCAGGCGCAGCCGCCGCAGAACCAGCACCGGCGGCCGCAGCAGCCGGGGCCGCAGCGGGCTCAGGAGTACCCCGGCCACCCGGGCGGCCAGGCCGCCTTCCCGGTCGCGCCGGCTGCTGCTGCGGGTGACCCCGCACACCGAACGGGTCACTCGCAGCAGCCTCCGGTGTACTGGGGCGGTGACGCGGAGGAGACTCAGGTCATGGCTCCCGTATCGGCCGACCCGGGGCCCGGCCCCGCGGAGGGGCCGGCCCGGGAGGCCGGGAGGCTGAGCGGCCCGCTGTTCCGGGACGAGCAGCCGGAGGCGCCGGTGCCGGGCGCGGCGGAGACGGTCGTGCTGCGCGCGATAACCGACGACGTCGCCCCCGGCCGCGGCGGTCGGCCGTACCCGGGAGCCCCGGTGCATCCCGCGCCGCCACCGAGCCACCCGGCGGCCGGGCAGCCCCACCTCGTGCCGACGTCCCATTCAGGGCAGGAGACACCTTTGGCCCAGCCCGATCCGCGGCCGCAGCCGCCCAAGCAGCGCGGCGGTCGCAACCTGCAGGCCGCGATAGGCGTCGGCGTCGGGCTCGGCGCGGTGATCGTCGCCTCGCTGTTCGTCGTGAAGGCGCTGTTCCTGGTCGTGGTGATGGCGGCCGTGGTGGTCGGCGTCTGGGAGCTGACCAGCCGGCTGGCCGAGCGCAAGGAGATCAAGGCGCCGCTGATCCCGCTGGCCGCGGGTGGCGTCGCGATGGTCGCGACCGGCTACTGGGCCGGGGTGCAGTGGGCCGCGGCCTCGCTCGCGCTGACCGGGCTGGCGGTGATGGTCTGGCGGATGGCCGCGCCGCCGGAGAACTACCTGCGGGACGTGACGGCGGGGATCTTCACCGCTTTCTACGTCCCGTTCCTGGCCACCTTCGTGGCGATGATGCTGGCAGCCGACGACGGTCCCCAGCGGATCGTGCTCTTCCTGATCGTCACGGTCTGCAGCGACACCGGCGCCTACGCCGTGGGCTACAAGTTCGGCAAGACCAAGCTGGCCCCGACCATCAGCCCGGGCAAGACCCGCGAGGGCCTGGCCGGCGGCATCGGCCTGTCGATGCTGGCGGGCGCCCTGCTGATGCAACTGATCATCGACGGCGGCAGCTGGTGGCAGGGCCTGATCCTGGGCGGCTGCGCGGCGGTCACGGCGACCCTGGGCGACCTGGGCGAGTCGATGATCAAGCGCGACCTCGGCATCAAGGACATGGGAACCCTGCTGCCCGGCCACGGCGGCATCATGGACCGGCTGGACTCGCTCCTGCCGACCGCTCCGGTGGTCTGGCTGCTGCTCGCGGCCTTCGTCGGCAGCTGAGCACCGCACAACCGACCGACGGGCCCCGGACGCCGAAGCGTCCGGGGCTCGCGCCGTTCGGGGCATCCGGAACGTCTGCGACACTGGAACAACCATGCCTAAGCCCGGAGAACTCACCTTTGTCGCGCCGCGTGGCGCCAAGCCCCCGCGACACCTCGCCGACCTGAGCCCCGCCGAGCGCAAGGAGGCCGTCGCCGAGCTGGGCGAACAGGCCTTCCGTGCGAAGCAGCTCTCCAACCACTACTTCGGCCGGATGTCGAACGACCCGGCGAGCTGGACGGACATTCCCGCCGCCAGCCGGGAGAAGCTCACCGAGAGCCTGCTGCCCGAGCTGATGTCGGTGGTCCGGCACGTCTCGTGCGACGACGACACCACCCGCAAGACGCTCTGGAAGCTCTTCGACGGCACGCTCGTCGAGTCGGTGCTGATGCGCTACCCGGACCGGGTGACCATGTGCATCAGCTCGCAGGCCGGCTGCGGCATGAACTGCCCGTTCTGCGCGACCGGTCAGGCCGGTCTGACCCGGAACCTCTCCACCGGCGAGATCGTCGAGCAGATCGCCGCCGGGATGCGCGCGCTGAAGGACGGCGAGATCCCGGGCGGCGAGGCCCGGCTCTCCAACGTGGTCTTCATGGGGATGGGCGAGCCGCTGGCCAACTACAAGCGGGTGCTGTCCGCGATCCGCCGGCTCACCGACCCCGCGCCGGACGGCTTCGGCCTCTCCCAGCGCGGCATCACCGTCTCCACCGTCGGCCTGGTCCCGGCGATGAACCGGCTCGCGGACGAGGGCCTCAGCTGCCGCCTCGCGCTGTCGTTGCACGCCCCGGACGACGAGCTGCGCGACGAGCTGGTCCCGGTCAACACCCGGTGGAAGGTCGCCGAGGTGCTGGACGCGGCGTGGAACTACGCGGAGAAGTCCGGCCGCCGGATCTCCATCGAGTACGCGCTGATCAAGGACATCAACGACCAGGCGTGGCGGGCGGACCTGCTCGGCCGGCTGATCAAGAACCACCGGGTGCACGTCAACCTGATCCCGCTGAACCCGACCCCCGGCTCGAAGTGGACGGCCTCCCGGCCCGAGGACGAGCGCGAGTTCGTCCGCCGGCTGCAGTCGCACGGTGTGCCGACCACCGTCCGGGACACCCGTGGCCAGGAGATCGACGGGGCCTGCGGCCAGCTCGCCGCGGCGGGCTGAACCACCGGATCCTGAATCACGGCGGGCCGAACGCCGCCGGGCGAGGCGTCAGCGCAGCCCGGCGGCCGCGAGCGCGGCGGTCAGCCCGCCGGTGACCAGCAGGACCGTGCCGACCGCGAGGGTACGCAGCGCGACGGCGCCGAACAGCAGCCGGGGCGAGGTGCCGATCCGCAGCAGTGCGGCGGTGACGTCCCGGCGGGCTGTGCGGACCTCGGCCAGCCGGGCCGCCACGGCCGCCGCCGCGCAGCCCAGCACCAGGCAGGCCTCGATCGCGGGCAGCGCGTCGGCGCTGTCGGGGGTGCCGATCCAGTAGCGGACGGTGGTGAGCACCATCGCGACCGCGAGGGTGAGCACGGCGAGCGGCGGCCCGAGCCGGCGGGCCTGCGCGGTCAGGCCCCGGCCGGCCAGCAGCCGCAGCGGCGTGGGCCGGCCGACCGCCAGCAGCCGCCCGGTCCAGGAGAGCAGCGGGCCGGTGAGCAGCGCGAGGCCGAGGGCGACGGCGGCCCAGCCGCCGAGCGCGGCGGTACTGGTGCTGCCGAGCCCGGCCGGGAGGTGGATCGGACGGCCGTCGGCGGCGGCGCCGGGCCGCAGGGCGATGAGCTCCAGGGCGAGGCCGAGTACGGCCAGGCCGATCGGCAGGGCGATCCGCAGCGGGCCGAAGCCGGACCGTGCGGGCCGGGGCACGCCGGGCAGGGTCTCGGCGAGTGGCACCGCGCCGGCCGCGGCGATCCCTGAGGTGAGCGGGACCAGGGCGAGCAGGGTGACCGGTGCGGCGGCGGGCAGCGGCACGCCCATGCCGAGCTCGGGGGCGAGCGAGGGACCGGCGATGTCATTGCGCAGGACCAGGAAGACCAGCAGGGTCAGTGCGCTTCCGACGGTGCAGGCGAGCGCGACCTCGCCGGCGATCAGGGCCCGGATGCGGGCGACACCCGCGCCGGCGGTGGTCAGGCCGGTGATCCGCTCGGGGCGCTGGGCCGGTACCGCGCGGGCGGCGACGGAAGCGAACCAGGCGACGGCGGCCAGTGGCGGCAGGCACCAGAGCAGCCGGACGACGGCGTCGGTGCCGCCGAGCGGGTCGCTCAGCGCCCGGCCGAGGGCGCGCAGCAGAAAGGCGGCGACGATCGCGCCGGCCAGGGCGGTGAGCAGCCAGCGGCCGAGGTCGAGCACCCGGTAGCCCCGGGCCAGACGGAGATAGAACACGTCGACTCTTTCAGCCGCGGGGCGGCGTCAGCGGCGGGTGGCCGATACGGCGGCGGCTCCGGCCGCTCCCGGTGTGCCGACTGTTCCGGGGGCTCCAGGGGCTCCGGGGAGACCGCGCGGGACGGGGGCGGCGGGGGCGGTCAGCCGGCCGTCGACGAGGGCGACGGAGCGGTCCGCGAACCGGACGAGCTCGGGATCGTGGGTGGCCAGGACGAGGGTGAGCTGGTGGGAACGGGCCGCGCTGGTCAGTATCCGCAGGACCTGGTCGGCGGCCTCGCGGTGCAGCGGCGCGGTGGGGTCGTCGGCGAAGACGACGGGCGGCAGCGGGGCGAGCGCGCGGGCGACGGCGATCCGCTGGCGCTGGCTCTGGAGCAGCCGGTCGGGCCGCTGCCTGGCGGCCTCGCCCACGTCGAGTCGCTCCAGCCACTCGTCGGCGGCGGTGTACGCGGCCTTGTTGCCGGCCCCGGCCAGCAGCAGGGGCAGCGCGACGTTCTCACGGGCGGTCAGTTCGGGGACCAGGTGCGGTTCGGAGCCGACGAAGCCGAAGCGGTCGCGGCGCAGCCGCTCGCGGCCGGCCCGGGCCAGGGTGTGCACGGGGGCGCTGTTGAACCAGACCTCGCCCTCGTCGACCGGGAGGAGGGCGGAGAGACAGCCGAGCAGGGTGCTCTTGCCGGAGCCGCGCGGGCCGGTCACGGCCAGTACCTCGCCCTCCCGGACGCCGAGCGAGATGCCGCGCAGGGCCGGGGTGCCGTGATGGGACTTGACGATCCCCCGGGCCCACAGCACGTCGTTGTCAGGCGGGGCCGCTGACATGAGGTTCCATCCTGGGTGGCCGCAGGGATATGACACTCGTCAGATTAGAACGACTGGAGCCGGGCGCGGGTGCGGCGCACTGGTCCATAACGGGCAAATCGCCCGCAATCAGGCGTGTTTGGTCGGGGAGATCGTCCGAAAAAACCGGAGGGAGGCGGCCGGGAGGGGCCGCGAACGCCGAAGGGCGGTCCCGCGGGGAGCGGGACCGCCCTTCGGCGGAGGGTGAGGAAGAAAGATCAGGTGGTCAGATCTTCGCCCACGCGTCGGTGAGGCTGGTCCGCAGGATCTGCTCGATCTCGTCGAAGGTCGACTGGTCGGAGATCAGCGGCGGGGCCAGCTGGATCACCGGGTCGCCACGGTCGTCGGCGCGGCAGTACAGGCCGTTGTCGAAGAGCGCCTTCGACAGGAAGCCGTAGAGCACGCGCTCGACCTCGTCGTCGTTGAACGACTCCTTGGTGACCTTGTCCTTCACGAGCTCGATGCCGTAGAAGTACCCGTTGCCGCGGACGTCGCCGACGATCGGCAGGTCGCGCAGCTTGTTCAGGGTGCCCAGGAACGCCGACTCGTTGTCGAGGACGTGCTGGTTCAGGCCCTCGCGCTCGAAGATGTCGAGGTTGGCCAGCGCCACCGCGGAGGAGACCGGGTGGCCACCGAAGGTGTAGCCGTGCAGGAAGGTGTTGTCACCCTTGTAGAACGGCTCGGCGAGGCGGTCCGAGATGATCGTGGCGCCGATCGGGGAGTAGCCCGAGGTCATGCCCTTGGCGCAGGTGATCATGTCGGGCTGGTAGCCGAACTTGTCGGCGCCGAACATGGTGCCGAGGCGGCCGAAGGCGCAGATGACCTCGTCCGAGACCAGCAGCACGTCGTGGCGGTCGCAGATCTCGCGCAGGCGCTGGAAGTACCCGGGCGGCGGCGGGAAGCAGCCGCCGGCGTTCTGCACCGGCTCGACGAAGACGGCGGCGACGGTCTCGGCGCCCTCGTTGAGGATCGCGACCTCGATCTCGTCGGCGCACCAGCGGCCGTACGCCTCGGGGTCGACCGTGCCGTCGGGGCCGGCCAGGAAGGCCGGGGCGCGGTAGATGTTGGTGTTCGGGGCCTTGTGGGTGCCCGGCACCAGCGGCTCGAACGGGGCCTTCAGGCCCGGCAGGCCGGTGATGGACAGGGCGCCCTGCGGGGTGCCGTGGTAGGCGACCGCACGCGAGATGACCTTGTACTTGGTGGGCTTGCCGGTCAGCTTGAAGTACTGCTTGGCAAGCTTCCAGGCGGTCTCGACGGCCTCGCCGCCACCGGTGGAGAAGAAGACCTTGTTCAGGTCGCCCGGGGCGTAGTTGGCCAGGCGCTCGGCCAGCTCGACGGCCTTCGGGTGGGCGTAGCTCCACACCGGGAAGAAGGCGAGCTCCTTGGCCTGCTTGGCAGCGGCCTCGGCGAGCTCCTCGCGGCCGTGGCCGGCCTGGACGACGAACAGGCCGGCGAGGCCGTCGAGGTACTTGCGTCCCTTGTCGTCCCAGACGTAGGTGCCTTCGCCCTTGACGATCGTCGGCACGGGGGAGTTCTCGTACGACGACATGCGGGTGAAGTGCATCCACAGGTGGTCGTAGGCGGTCTTGGAAAGGTCCTTCTGCGCCGGGTCGGCTGTCATCGGGTGCCCCAGGTGTAGGTCTGTTTCCGGAGCTTCAGGTAAACGAAGCTCTCGGTGCTCCGCACGCCGGGAAGCGCGCGGATGCGCTTGTTGATCAGTTCGAGCAGGTGCTCGTCGTCCTCGCAGACCAGTTCGGCCAGGAGGTCGAACGAGCCTGCGGTGCAGACGACGTAGTCGACCTCGTCGAGGGCGGCCAGCGCGTCGGCGACGGGTTCGATGTCTCCTTCGACCCGGATCCCGACCATCGCCTGGCGGGTGAAGCCGACGGTGAGCGGGTCCGTGACGGCGACGATCTGCATCACACCCTGGTCGAGCAGCTTCTGGACGCGCTGCCGTACGGCTGCCTCGGACAGGCCGACGGCCTTGCCGATGGCGGCGTACGGGCGGCGCCCGTCCTCCTGGAGCTGCTCGATGATCGCCTTGGAGGCGGCGTCGAGGGGAACGCTGGCGTTCCGGTCGCGGTTGGCCACGCCGCCACTGTGCCCGATCGGACCTCTGTTCGCAAGCGTGGCAGCTGCTGATTTCGTCGCGATCTTGGAAATCGCATGCGGATTTCATCGCCTGGGCGTGCTTGGTCTGTCGATTCCAGCAGTTGTACGGCTAACCTGGCCCGGTACGCGCGCAGCTTCGCAGTGGAGCGCGCGTTCCCCCACCAGTGGACCGTGCCGCTTCGGGCTCGGCCACTCGGCATCGGAGGACGGCCGACCGGCAGGTGTGTCGACGTACCATGGCGCCGGACTCTGCAACGCCGCAGGACCAGACCGAGGAGAGACCCGTGAGCGACCTTCGCGCGCTGCGCAACTACATCAACGGTGAGTTCGTCGATGCGGCCGACGGCCGCACGCTCGACATCGTGGATCCCACCACCGGCGAGGTCTACGCGACGTCCCCGCTGTCCGGCGCCTCCGATGTGGACGCGGCCATGGCCTCCGCCGCCGCCGCCTTCCCGGTCTGGCGCGACGCCACCCCGAGCACCCGCCAGAAGCTGCTGCTGAAGATCGCGGACGCGGTCGAGGCGCGCGCCGACGAGATCGTCGACGCCGAGGTCCGCAACACCGGCAAGCCCCGCGCGCTGACCCTCTCCGAGGAGATCGGCCCGATGGTGGACCAGATCCGCTTCTTCGCCGGCGCCGCCCGCCTGCTGGAGGGCAAGGCCGCCGGTGAGTACATGGACGGGATGACCTCGATCGTCCGCCGTGAGCCGGTCGGCGTCTGCGCGCAGGTCGCCCCGTGGAACTACCCGATGATGATGGCCGTCTGGAAGTTCGCCCCGGCGATCGCCGCGGGCAACACCGTCGTGCTCAAGCCCTCGGACACCACCCCGGCCTCCACCGTGCTGCTGGCCGAGATCATCGGCGGCGTCCTCAAGGAGCTGGACCTGCCGGCCGGCGTGTTCAACGTCATCTGCGGCGACCGCGAGACCGGCCAGGCCATGGTCGAGCACCCCACCCCGGCGATGGCCTCCATCACCGGCTCGGTCCGGGCCGGCATCTCGGTCGCGGAGTCGGCGGCCAAGGACGTCAAGCGCGTTCACCTGGAGCTGGGCGGCAAGGCCCCGGTCGTGGTCTTCGAGGACGCCGACATCGCCGAGGCGGTCGAGGGCATCTCGGTGGCCGGCTTCTTCAACGCCGGCCAGGACTGCACCGCCGCCACCCGCGTGCTGGTGCACGAGTCGATCCACGACGCCTTCGTCGAGGCGCTGGCCAAGGCCGCGGCCGAGACCAAGACCGGTGGCGTGGACGACGAGGACGTGCTCTACGGCCCGCTGAACAACGCCAACCAGCTGAAGCAGGTCTCCGGCTTCATCGACCGCCTGCCGGCGCACGCCAAGGTCGAGGCCGGTGGCCACCGGGTCGGCGAGGTGGGCTACTTCTACGCCCCGACCGTGGTCTCCGGCCTGAACCAGGACGACGAGATCATCCAGAACGAGGTCTTCGGCCCGGTCATCACCGTGCAGAAGTTCTCCGACGAGGACCAGGCCGTCGGCTACGCCAACGGCGTCGAGTACGCGCTGGCCTCCTCGGTGTGGACCAAGGACCACGCCCGCGCGATGCGGATGTCGCGCCGGCTGGACTTCGGCTGCGTCTGGATCAACACCCACATCCCGCTGGTCGCCGAGATGCCGCACGGTGGTTTCAAGAAGTCCGGCTACGGCAAGGACCTCTCCTCCTACGGCTTCGAGGACTACACGCGGGTCAAGCACGTCATGACCGCGATCTGAGCGGGTCATGGCTATCTGGCGGGGTATGACCGCGATCTGAGCGGGTCATGGCCATCTGGCGGGGTATGACCGCGATCTGACGCTGATCGTGTGATCTGACAATGGGCCCGGGTCGTTTCGACCCGGGCCCTTGCCCTGTCACCCTGTCGGCCGTTCGCATGACCGCCTGACACGATGAACCTGCACTTCACGGGTGGAACTCCCTAGCCTTACCGGCATGAGCATCCCCACCGCCGACTCAGCCGCCGGCCAGGCCGTCAAGGCCGCCGACCGCGCGCACGTCTTCCACTCGTGGTCCGCCCAGGCGCTGATCGACCCCCTCGCGGTGGCCGGCGCCGAGGGCTCGTACTTCTGGGACTACGAGGGCAACCGCTACCTCGACTTCTCCTCGCAGCTGGTGAACACCAACATCGGCCACCAGCACCCGAAGGTGGTCGCCGCGATCCAGGAGCAGGCGGCGAAGCTCTGCACCATCGCGCCCGGCTTCGCGGTCGAGTCGCGCAGTGAGGCCGCCCGGCTGATCGCCGAGCGCACCCCCGGCGACCTCGACAAGATCTTCTTCACCAACGGCGGTGCCGAGGCCAACGAGAACGCCATCCGGCTGGCGCGGCTGCACACCGGTCGCCAGAAGATCATGTCGATGTACCGCTCGTACCACGGTGCCACCGCCAACGCGATCGCCCTCACCGGCGACCCGCGCCGCTGGCCCAACGAGAGCGGTGTCTCCGGTGTCGTTCACTTCTGGGGCCCGTACGCCTACCGCTCCAACTTCCACGCCGAGAACGAGACGCAGGAGTGCGAGCGCGCGCTGCAGCACCTGGAGCAGGTGATCGCGTTCGAGGGCCCCGGCACCATCGCGGCGATCATCCTGGAGACCGTGGTCGGCACCGCGGGCATCCTGATCCCGCCGCCGGGCTACCTGGCCGGGGTACGGGAGATCTGCGACCGCTACGGCATCGTCTTCATCCTCGACGAGGTGATGGCGGGCTTCGGCCGCACCGGCGAGTGGTTCGCCGCCGACCACTGGGGTGTCACCCCGGACCTGCTGACCTTCGCCAAGGGCGTCAACTCCGGCTATGTGCCGCTGGGCGGCGTGGCGATCAGCGCGGAGATCGCCGCCACCTTCGCGGAGCGGCCGTTCCCCGGCGGGCTCACCTACTCCGGCCACCCGCTGGCCTGCGCCTCGGCCGTCGCCACCATCAACACGATGGCGGAGGAGGGCATCGTCGAGAACGCCAGGCACATCGGCGAGACGGTGCTCGGCCCGGGCCTGCGCGAGCTGGCCGAGCGCCACCCCTCGATCGGCGAGGTCCGCGGCCTCGGCGTGTTCTGGGCGCTGGACCTGGTCAAGGACCGCACCACCCGCGAGCCGCTGGTGCCGTACAACGCCGCGGGCGCCGCCAACGCGCCGATGGCCGAGCTGGCCGCCGCCTGCAAGCAGCGCGGGCTCTGGCCGTTCGTCAACATGAACCGCTTCCACGTCGTCCCGCCGTGCACCGTCACCGAGGAGGAGGCCAAGACCGGCCTCGCGGTGCTCGACGAGGTGCTGTCGCTGACCGACGCGCACACTGTCTGAGGAACCGACAAGGACGGCCCCGGGTCTTGCTCGTGCGCCCGGGGCCGCCGCATGCCCGGAAGGCCCATCCATGCCCAGCACCACCCTCACCCGCCGCCCCCTCGACGGCCGCCGCAGCGGACGCGGCCGGCTCACCCGCCGCTCCGTGCTCGGCACCGCCGGGCTGCTCGGCGTCGGCACCCTGACCGGCTGCGGCATCCCGGCCGCCTATGTCGACGAGGACCGCCGCTCGGCCCCGGACCGCTCGGAGCAGGAGAAGCGGCTGGCGTTCTCCAACTGGACCCAGTACATCGACGTCGACGACAGCGGCCGGCGCCCGACCCTGGACGCCTTCACCGAACAGACCGGGATCAAGGTCACCTACACCGAGGACATCAACGACAACGACGAGTTCTTCGGCAAGATCGGCCCGGTCCTGACCCAGGGCACCGACCCCGGCCGGGACCTGATGGTGGTCAGCGACTGGATGGCCGGCCGGTACGTCTCGCTCGGCTGGGTACAGGCCATGGACCGGGCCAACCTGCCCAACGTCACCGCCCAGCTGGACCCGCAGCTGGCCGATCCCGCCTTCGACCCCGGGCGCAAGCGCAGCGTGCCGTGGCAGTCCGGGATCACCGGCATCGCCTACAACCGCAAGGCGCTCGGCCGGGAGATCAGGTCCACCGCCGACCTCTGGGCACCCGACCTCAAGGGCCGGGTCACCCTGTTCGCCGGTCTGGACGAGGCGCTCGGCCTGCTGATGCTCGCCCAGGGCGCCGACATCGCCGCCTTCACCGACGACGACGCGCACCGGGCGATGGACCTGGTGCAGAAGATGGTCGACGCCCGGCACGTCCGCCGCTTCACGGGCAACGACTACACCAGCGACCTGGCCTCCGGCGCGGCGCTGGCCTGTCAGGCCTACTCCGGTGACGCCGTCCAGCTGACCGCCGAGAACCCGGACATCGAGTTCGTGGTGCCCGAGGAGGGCGGCGAGCTCTGGGCGGAGAGCCTGCTGATCCCCAACCGGGCCGGGCACAAGCGCAACGCCGAGCTGCTGATCGACCACTACTACCAGCCCGAGGTGGCCGCCGAACTGGCCGCCTTCGTGCAGTACATCTGCCCGGTGCCCGCCGCCCGCGAGGTGCTGGCCGCGAGCGGGGACCAGGAGAAGGCCGAGCTGGCGGAGCACCCGCTGGTCTTCCCGACCGAGGAGATGCGCGCCCGGCTGCGCACCATGCGCGATGTCACCTCCGCCGAGCGGCCCGAACTGCACAAGGTCTGGGGCCGCATCACCGGGGTGTAGCGGGACCGGGCCCGGCGGTCACCGGGCCCCGGTACTCACCGGCGGACGGCGTCCAGCGCGAGCAGCGCCACGTGCAGGGAGAGGCAGGACTCGACCTGGTCGAGATCGACGCCGAGGATCCGCTCGACCTTGTGCAGCCGGTCGTAGAAGGAGGGCCGGGACAGGTGCGCGGCATCGGCCGCCGCGGACTTGTTCCGGCCGTGCTCCAGGTAGATCCGCAGCATCTGGACCAACTGGCCGTTGTGCTCGGCGTCGTAGGCGAGCAGCGGGCCGAGTTCGCGCTCGACGTAGGTCTGCAGCCGGGCGTCGTCGCGCAGCAGGTGCAGCAGACCGCGCAGCCGGACGTCGGGCAGCCGGTAGTAGGCGGCGGCGCGGCCGCCGGGGGAGTCGTGCAGGGCGGCGTCGGCGACCTGGGTGGCCTCCAGCAGGGTGCGCCGGGCGTCGCGGACCGAGCCCACCGAGGAGCCGACGGCGACGACGGGGGCCGGTACGGGGGCGGCGTCCCGGTTGGCGTCCGCCGTCAGCCGGCGCAGCGCGGCGGAGAAGGCGTCCAGCGCGGTGTGCTCGTCCTGCTGGGTGCCGAGCGCGATCAGGACGCCCACCCCCTCGTCGTCCAGCGCTCCGACCAGGGCGGAGAGCCGGCAGCCGCGGATCGCGCCGGCCGCCAGCTCGGTGAAGTCGCGCAGCCTGGCCTGGGCCTCCAGGGCGGCCGGGATCGGCCCGCGCCGCTGCCGCAGCACCACCCCGACCAGCCGGCGGCCCTCCAGCGGAACGCCGAGCGCCTGGGCGCGCAGGGCCACCTCGGAGACGGTCAGCGCGTGGGTGAGGATGCCGGAGAGCAGGGTGCGGTGGGTCTGCCGCTCCAGGCTCTCCCGGTCCCGGACGACCAGCCGGTTGAGGGCCAGGGCGGACGCCCCGCGTTCCAGCAGCATCGTGTGCGGGTGGGCCTCGCCCTCCGGCAGCGGTGCCGGGTCCTCGACCAGGACGAGCCGGCCCCAGTCCTGGCCGCGGGCGCCGACCGTGGTCACCAGCCAGCCGCTGCGCGGGTCGTGGCCGGTGCGCCCGGGCGGACGCACCCCGCGCGAGCGGCGCTCCCAGTCCTCCAGCAGTTCGCTCTCCGGCCGGCCGGCGGGGTCATGGGCCAGTACCTGGTGCGCCAGGTTCTCCAGCACGACGGGCGCGCCCGCCATCCGGGCCACCTGGCGGACCACCTCACCGGGTTCGGCGCCCTCCACCACCAGTTCGTTGAAGACCTGGTGGACCGCCTCCGAGGTCCGCAGCTGCTCCAGCTGGGCGTTGACCACCAGGGCGTGCACGGCCTCGGTGACGGCCACGAAGCGCAGCTCGCGGCGGAGCACGATCAGCGGCAGCCCGCGCTGCTCGGCGGCGTGCACCAGGGCGCGGGGGAGCGAGTCGAAGTAGCGCCGGCCGAACTCGACGACCAGCCCGGCCACGCCGACCTCGTCCAGCTCGCGGACGTACCGGGCCAGCCCGTCGCGGTCCTCGGGCAGCGCGATACCGGTGGTCAGCACCAGTTCGCCGCCCTGGAGCACCCCGGCGACATCGGGCAGCTCACTGACGTGGACCCAGCGGACCGGGCGCTCCAGGCGGTCGGCGCCGGCGACGACCTGGGGCAGGCCCCGCCGCATCACTTCGAGATCGAGCACGCGGGCGACGGTGGGGAGCATCGCGGGGCCTCCAGGGATCAGAGTGTCAGGTAAATCATCCCTCCTGGCGACGATCTGTTGCCCTCCGTGAACCCTTCCACCCTGTAAGGCCCTTCGCGTCGAGGTTGTCGGAGTGACCCTTGTCACGCCGGGGCGGCAACAGGCATGGTCAGCGGGTCGGCTGTGGCGAGACACCAACATCACCGGCGGAATCCGTCGTGTCACCGGGCAGCGACGGCGGAATCCCTTGTCGGGACGCCGCAGGGCTGCCAGGATCGCGCCATCCCGGAAGATCAACCGGGCCGGATTCCCCCGTACCGCAGACGCGGCGACTCGATCAGTCGGACGACGCCGGTACGGGACCGCCGCCCACCGGCATCTGCGGCATGACGGGAACCGGACGATCGGACGATCGGACGCCATGCGGGCAGCCGAACCACCGGCACTTGGAGGAACCAGATGGACCTGACCGACTTCGGAGCGGGCGCGCAGTACATCGCGGGCCGGCAGAGCCGGGGGAGCGGCGATCCTTTCCAGGTCGTCAACCCGGCCGACGGCAGCGTGGTCGAGCAGATCTCCCTCGCCTCCACCGACCAGGTGGACGCCGCCGTCGCCGCCGCCCGGGCCGCACTGCCCGAGTGGTCCGGCGCCACCCCCGGCGCCCGCTCCGAGGCGCTCACCCGGCTGGCCGCCGTCCTCACCGGGGCCGCCGCCGACCTCGCCCGGGTGGAGACCGCGCAGACCGGCAAGCCGGTCAAGCTCTCCACCGAGTTCGACGTCCCCGGCACCATCGACAACGCCGCGTTCTTCGCCGGGGCGGCCCGCAATCTGGAGGGCAAGGCGGCCGGCGAGTACTCCGGTGACCACACCTCCTACGTGCGGCGCGAGGCGATCGGCGTGGTCGGCTCGATCTCCCCGTGGAACTACCCGCTCCAGATGGCCGCCTGGAAGATCCTCCCGGCCATCGCGGCGGGCAACACCATCGTCCTCAAGCCGGCCGAGCTGACCCCGCTGACCTCGCTGATGTTCGCCCGGGCCTGCACCGCGGCGGGCATCCCGGACGGCGTGGTCAACGTGGTCACCGGCGCCGGACGCACCGCCGGGGAGCATCTGGTCTCCCACCCGGGCGTCGCGATGGTCTCCTTCACCGGCTCCACCCCGGTCGGCAGGCGGGTCGCCGAACTCGCCACCGCGACCGTCAAGCGCACCCACCTGGAACTGGGCGGCAAGGCCCCGTTCGTGGTCTTCGACGACGCCGACCTGGACGCCGCGGTGCACGGCGCGGTCGCCGCCTCGCTGATCAACGGCGGCCAGGACTGCACCGCCGCCACCCGCGCCTACGTCCAGCGCCCGCTCTACGACGCCTTCGTGGCCGGCGTCGCCGAACTGTACGGCGCGATCCGCCTCGGCGACCCGCTGAACCCGCGGACCGACCTCGGGCCGCTGGTCTCCCACACCCACCGGGACCGGGTGGCCGGCTTCGTCGAGCGGGCCCGCTCCTATGGCGCCACCGTCGTCACCGGCGGACGCGCCCCGGAGAAGGGCCACGACGGCACCGACCTCACCCGCGGCGCCTACTACCTGCCCACCCTGATCACCGACGCCGCGCAGGACAGCGAGGTCGTCCAGGGCGAGATCTTCGGCCCGGTCCTGGTCGTGCTGCCCTTCGACAGCGACGACGAGGGCCTGCGGCTGGCCAACGACACCCCGTACGGCCTGGCCGCCTCGGCCTGGACCGGCAATGTGCACCGCTCGCTGCGGGCCACCAGGGAGATCGCGGCCGGCTGCGTCTGGGTCAACGACCACATCCCGATCATCAGCGAGATGCCGCACGGCGGCTACAAGTCCTCCGGCTACGGCAAGGACATGTCGCAGTACTCGCTGGACGAGTACACCCAGGTCAAGCACGTCATGTTCGACACCACGGCGGTGGCCCGCAAGGACTGGCACCGCACCGTCTTCGGAGACAGATAACCCTCACCCAGGGGCGCCCCCCAGCCGCCCCGACCTCTCGCCCCCAGGAGGCCCGTTCCATGGCGTTCAACGAGCTCACCGACGGTCTGCCCGAACCGGTCCGCAAGGCCTGGGAACGCAGTCTGACCAGCGGACGGGCCTCCCTCGGCCGGCGGGCGCTGCTGCGCGCCGCCGCCCTCACCGCCGGCGCGGGCACCCTGGCCGCCTGCGGCATCCCGGCGGCCAGGACCGCCGGGACCGGCGACTCGACCGCGAACGCCGCCAAGGACCTCTCGGACAGCCAGAAGGAGGTGAACTTCTCCAACTGGCCGCTCTACATCGACTCCGACGAGAAGGACAAGGAGCGGCACGGCACCCTGGACGCCTTCACCGCGGCCACCGGTATCAAGGTCAGGTACAACGAGGACGTCAACGACAACGTCGAGTTCTTCGGCAAGGTCAAACCGCAGCTCGCGGCGGGCCAGGACACCGGCCGCGACCTGATGGTGCTCACCGACTGGATGGCCGCCCGGATGATCCGCCTCGGCTGGGCGCAGAAGCTCAACCAGGCCAACGTCACCACCGCGATCACCACCATCGACTCCCGCTTCCGCGCCCCCGACTGGGACCCGGGCCGGCTCTACTCCTACCCGTGGGCCGGCATCCAGGTGGTGATCGCCTACAACAAGAAGGCCACCAAGGGGAAGGAGGTCGCCTCGGTCTCCCAGTTGCTGGACGACCCCGACCTCAAGGGCCGGGTCACCTTCCTCTCCGAGATGCGCGACAGCATCGGCATCACCCTGCTCGACCTCGGCAAGGACCCGGCGAAGTTCACCGCCGACGACTACGACGCCGCGGTCGCCCGGTTGCAGAAGGGCGTCGACAGCAAGCAGATCCGCCGCTTCACCGGGAACGACTACGGCCAGGAGCTCTCCTCCGGCGACATCGCCGCCTGCGTCGCCTGGGGCGGCGACCTGATCCAGCTCCGTGCCGACAACCCGGACATCGAGTTCGTCATCCCGGAGAAGGGCTTCGTCTCCTCGACCGACAACATGCTGATCCCGGCCAAGGCCCAGCACAAGACGAACGCGGAAAAGCTGATCGACTTCTACTACCAGCCGAAGATCGCGGCGCAGCTGGTCGCGGGCATCGGCTTCGTCTCCGCCGTCACCGGGATGAAGGAGGAGCTCGCCGCCCTCGCCCCGGACACCGCGGCCAACCCACTCGTCGTCCCCACCCCCGAGATGGCGGCCAAGGCGCACGTGTTCCGCACCCTCACCGAGACCGAGGAGAGCGACTTCGAGCAGAAGTTCTCCAAACTCATCGGCGCCTGACCTCCCCACTGACGGCAGAGACAGCAGAAACCAGGAAGACACCCATGACAGACCAGCTGCGCGACGCGGCGGCCACGGGCGGCGATGTCCGCCTCACCGGCATCGGCAAGACCTACGGCTCCTTCACCGCCGTCCACCCGCTCGACCTGACCGTCCCCCAGGGCTCCTTCTTCGCCCTGCTCGGCGCCTCCGGCTGCGGCAAGACCACCACCCTGCGCATGATCGCCGGTCTGGAGGAGCCCACCTCCGGCGCCGTCCTGATCGGCGGCCAGGACGTCACCGCCCTGCCCCCGTACAAGCGGCCGGTGAACACCGTCTTCCAGAGCTACGCGCTCTTCCCGCACCTCGACATCTTCGAGAACGTCGCCTTCGGCCTGCGCCGCCGCGGCCGCAAGGACGTCAAGAAGCAGGTCGACGACATGCTGGAACTGGTCGAACTCGGCCCGTACGCCCGGCGCAAGCCGCACCAGCTCTCCGGCGGCCAGCAGCAGCGCGTCGCCGTCGCCCGCGCCCTGATCAACCACCCGCAGGTGCTGCTCCTGGACGAGCCGCTCGGCGCCCTCGACCTCAAGCTCCGCCGCCAGATGCAGCTTGAGCTCAAGCGGATCCAGACCGAGGTCGGCATCACCTTCGTCCACGTCACCCACGACCAGGAGGAGGCCATGACCATGGCCGACACCATCGCGGTGATGAACGGCGGCCGGGTCGAACAGCTCGGCGCGCCCGCCGACCTCTACGAGAACCCCGCGACCACCTTCGTGGCCAACTTCCTCGGCCAGTCCAACCTGCTGCCCGCCGATGTCACCGGCGCCGACGGCGGCGACCTGCTGCTCACCGCCGACGGCACCCGCCTCGCCGTGCCCAGGGCCCGCTGCGCCACCGACGCCAGGAAGGTCCACCTCGGGGTCCGGCCGGAGAAGATCACCATCGAGCACGCCTCCGCCGAGGTCGCCGACGGCCGCAACCGGCTGGCCGGCACCGTGGTCGACTCCAGCTTCATCGGCGTCTCCACCCAGTACCTGGTGCGCACCGACGGGGGCCAGGAGGTGACGGTCTTCGAGCAGAACATGGAGCGCGACGCCCGGATCGTCCCCGGCGCGCCGGTCGTCCTGCACTGGAACCCGGCGCACTCCTTCGCCCTGGACGCCGCGCAGGCGATCGACGCGGGCACCGGGGAGGAGGCGGCATGACCACCACCACCCCGGCGGCGCCGCCGCAAGTCATACCGCTCCCGGAGGCCGCCCGGAAGCCGAAGCGCAAGCTCACCCCGTACTGGCTGCTGCTGCCGGGCATCGCCTGGCTGGTCGTCTTCTTCGCCGTGCCGATGGTCTACCAGGGGTCGACCTCGCTGCAGACCGGCTCGCTGGAGGACGGCTTCAAGGTCACCTGGCACTTCGCCACCTACTGGGACGCCCTGGTCGAGTACCGCTGGCACTTCGTCCGCTCGTTCGGCTACGCCGCCACCGCGACGGTGCTCTGCCTGACCATCGGCTACCCGCTGGCGTACACGATCGCCTTCAAGGCGAGCAAGCGGTGGCGCAACGTCATCCTGATCCTGGTGATCGCGCCGTTCTTCACCAGCTTCCTGATCCGCACGCTGGCCTGGAAGACCATCCTCTCGGACGGCGGCCCGGTGGTCGGCGCCCTCAACGCGCTGCACATCCTGGACGTCACCAGCGCGATCGGCCTCACCTCCGGCGACCGGGTGCTGGCCACGCCGCTCGCCGTGGTCTGCGGTCTGACCTACAACTTCCTGCCGTTCATGATCCTGCCGCTGTACACCTCGCTGGAGCGGATCGACCCGCGGCTGCACGAGGCCGCCGGCGACCTCTACGCCCGGCCGTTCACCACCTTCCGCAAGGTCACTTTCCCGATCTCGCTGCCGGGTGTGGTCGCGGGCACGCTGCTCACCTTCATCCCGGCCTCCGGCGACTACATCAACGCCCAGCTGCTGGGCTCGCCGAGCGAGCAGATGGTCGGCAACGGCATCCAGAAGCAGTTCCTGAACGTGCTCGACTACCCCACGGCGGCCGCGCTGAGCTTCATCCTGATGGCCCTGATCCTGGGCATGGTGACGGTCTACATGCGCAAGGCCGGGACGGAGGAACTGGTCTGATGTCCCGAGTGCTCACATGGGTCCGCGCCCATCTGGTGGTGCTGGCAGGTCTGCTGGCCCTGGCCTACCTGGTGCTGCCCAACCTGGTCGTCCTCGCCTTCTCGTTCAACAAGCCGGTGGGCAAGTTCAACTACGAGTGGTCCGAGTTCTCCACCGACGCGTGGACCAATCCCTGCGGTGTGGCCGACATGTGCCAGTCGCTCTCGCTCAGCCTGCAGGTCGCGGTGCTCGCCACCATCGGCGCCACCGTGCTCGGCACCATGGTCGCCTTCGCGCTGGCCCGCTACCGCTTCCGCGGCCGCTCGGCCACCACCGCGATGATCTTCCTGCCGATGGCCATGCCCGAGGTGGTGATGGCCGCCTCGCTCGGCACGCTCTTCCTCAACATGCGCATCCCGTTCGGCTTCACCACGATCCTCATCGCGCACATCATGTTCTGCCTGAGCTTCGTGGTGACGGCAGTCAAGGCACGCGTGATGAGCATGGACCCCCGGCTCGAACAGGCCGCCCAGGACCTCTACGCGACGCCGACCCAGACCTTCCTGCGGGTCACCCTGCCGCTCGCCGCCCCCGGCATCGCGGCCGGCGCGCTGCTCAGCTTCGCGCTCTCCTTCGACGACTTCATCATCACCCAGTTCAACTCGGGCCCGACCACGGTCACCTTCCCGATGTTCGTCTGGGGCGCCTCGCAGCGCGGCATCCCGGTGCAGGTGAACGTCATCGGTACCGCGATGTTCATCGCCGCCGTCGCGCTGACGGTGGCCGGCCAGTGGCTCGGCAACCGTCGCAAGGCCACCGCCTGACCTACCGTCGGGGTGGCCGCCCAACCATCACCTATGTGCAGAAAGTGGCTGATAATGCATGGACTCCGCCCGCGCGCTCAGTGACGCCAGGCCCACCCCCTTCTGGCTGGAGGACCCGGGCCGGCCGGAGGCGCTGCCCGCCCTGGTCGGCGACGCCACCTGTGACCTGCTGGTCGTCGGCGGCGGCTACTCCGGCCTCTGGACCGCCCTCATCGCCAAGGAGCGCGACCCCTCGCTGGACGTCGTCCTGGTCGAGGGCAACGAGGTGGGATGGGCCGCGTCCGGGCGCAACGGCGGCTTCTGCGCGGCCAGCCTGACCCACGGCTTCGGCAACGGCCTGCAGCGCTGGCCCGCCGAACTCGGCCAACTCGAGCGCCTCGGTGCCGCCAACCTGGACGGCATCGAGGCCACCCTCAAGCGCTACGGCATCGACGCCGAGTGGGAGCGCACCGGCGAGATCGACGTCGCCACCCAGCCCCACCAGCTCGCCGAACTGCACGAGATCGCCGAGGCCGTCGCCGAGTACGGCTTCGACATCACCGTGCTCGACGCCGACGCGCTGCGCGCCCAGGTCGACTCGCCGACCTTCCTCGGCGGGCTCTGGGACAAGGAGGGCGTGGCGATGGTCCACCCCGCCAAGCTCGCCTGGGGTCTGAAGGACGCCTGCCTGCGCCAGGGCGTGCGGATCTTCGAGCACACCAGGGCGCTGGACCTGCGTGAGTACGGCAGCGGCATGGCCGTCCGCACCCCCTACGGCCGGGTCTTCGCCCGCCGGGTCGCGCTCGGCACCAATGTGTTCCCGTCCCTGGTCAAGCGGGTCCGCCCGCTGGTCGTCCCGGTGTACGACTACGCGCTGATGACCGAGCCGCTCAGCGAGGAACAGCTCGCCGCGATCGGGTGGAGCGGCCGGCAGGGGCTCAGCGACAGCGCCAACAAGTTCCACTACTTCCGGCTCTCCGCCGACAACCGGATCCTCTGGGGCGGCTACGACGCGGTCTACCACTACGGCGGCCACGTCCGGAACGAGTACGACCAGCGGCCGGAGACCTTCCGCACGCTGGCGCACAACTTCTTCCGCTGCTTCCCGCAGCTGGAGGGCGTGCGCTTCACCCATGCCTGGGGCGGCGCCATCGACACCTGCAGTCGCTTCTCGGCCTTCTTCGACACCGCCTACCGCGGCCGGGTCGCCTACGCGGCCGGGTTCACCGGGCTCGGCGTCGGGGCCACCCGGTTCGGCGCCGAGGTGATGCTCGACCTGCTGGCGGGCGAGCGCACCGAGCGCACCACGCTGGAGATGGTGCGGAGCAAGCCGCTGCCGTTCCCGCCGGAGCCGGTGCGCTGGGCCGGCATCGAGATCACCACGCGGTCCCTGCAGCGCGCGGACCGCAACGGCGGGCACCGCAACCTCTGGCTGCGCACGCTCGACCGGCTGGGGCTGGGCTTCGACAGCTGACCGCCGCGCCTCCGGTCGCGCGTCCGCCGCGGTGATGCGTCCGCTGCGGCGACTTTCGGCCGGGTGACGCATCCGATCGGGTGATCCGTGTAAGAGAGACCCGCCGTCCGCCTCTCGTTGGTGACGGCGGGTCTCGGTTCCCGCCGCGCCGCGAGCAGCGTCAGCGCTGAGGAACGGGGACGGCACATGGAGAGCACCGGACTGCACTGGCTCGCCCAGGCGGCACCGGACCCGGAGGCGTTCAGGGAACAGTGGGAACGCACCGGACTGGGACTGATGCTGTTGCCGGCCGGGCGGAGGTGGGACGTCCTCTCGGTGCCCGGCCGACTCGGCCGGCCGGCCCTGGAGATCCTCGGTGACGGCCTCTGCGGGCCGGTCCTCACCGACTTCGGGGGCGAGAGCGTAGGCTTCCTCGTCCCCGTCGGCACGGCGGCCCGGTGGATCGGCACCGGCGTGCGCTGCGCGGGCGACGGCACCTGGATCGTCGTCCCGCACCCCCGGCCACGCAGCCGGGGAGCGCGCTGGCTCGTCCCGCCCGACGGCTCCGGACGGCTCAACGACCCCGCCCTGCTGGAGCTCGCCCTGCACGAGGCCGCGGCCCGGCTCCGGGACTGGTGAGACGGGAGCCACCGGCGGGGCACCGGAGGTCGAGGGCGGCATCGCGTCGGTTGAAGGGTGGAAGGGGCGCGTGGGGGCGTGGGGCGGGCGTTCGCGTCAGACTGGAGGCGTGACCACCGTCCCGGACGCCGTCGACGCGTCCCTTCGCCCGGGCCCGGCCCAGCTGCGGCTCGCCGAACTGGCCCGGCCCGTCTGCGACCGGCTCGGACTGGCCCTCGCCGGCGGCCATGCCCTGCGGGCCCACGGCGTACCGGCCTGCCCCCAGGACGGGCTGACCCTGGTCACCAGCGGCGGCACCGATCTGCCGGAGGCCGCGGCCGAGCTGGCCGCCGCCTACCGGGCGGTCGGCGGCGGCGTCGCGGAGCGGCCGGGCACGCCCCGGTTGGAGCAGCTCTCCGTCCGGCTCACGCTCGGCGGCCGCACCCACGCGGTGGAGCTGCGCAAGGAACCGCTGGGCCACCGACCGGTCCGGCTCGACCTCGGTGCGCCCGTGCCCGGCGGGCCCGCGCTGACGCTGACGGCCGTCGCCCTGGAGGACGCGGCCGCCCTGGCCACCGCGCTGCTCGCCGACCGCGGCCTGCCGCGCGACCTGATCGACGTACACGCCCTGACCGCCTGGTACCGGGAGGGCGAACTGCTCGCACTGGCAGTCTCGTTGGACGCGGACTTCCAGCCCGCCGTGCTCGCCGACCGGCTGGAGACGCTGGCCGACGCCGCCGACGGACGGTTCCGGGCCCGGGGGTACCCGGGCAGCGCGGTCGGCGGGCTGAAGCGGTGGGCGTTGGCGTGGTCCCAGGATCTGCGACTGGATCTGCTGGAGACCCAGGAGGCGGCGGACGGGTTGCACGACCCGTACCTGGAGGAGACGGACGGCGCCGAGGAGACGGACGGTACGGAGGCGGTCTGAGGGAGGGCCGGCGGGGCTTCGCCCGTTCGGCGGACCCGGCCGACGACCTGTAAGGCTGAATCCCCGATCCCCGTCAGCCTGTTCGTTGAGGTGGGCCGTGGAGGCCAGCAGACTGGGAGATGAGCGCGGTAGCCCCGTGAATCCCGTCGCCCGGCCCGCACACGGGCGGCGCCAGACAAGGGACCGGCGGCAGGACGCCGCCCGGGACTTCGGAGGCAGACGACCTTGAGCAAGCACATCACGCACTGGATCGGCGGCGCGCCCGTCGCCACCGCCGGCGCCGCGCCCCGGCGCGGCGACATCTTCGACCCGGCCACCGGCCAGGTCTCGGGACACGTCGACTTCGCGGAGATCGCCGAGGTCGACCAGGCCGTCGCGGCCGCCGCCTCGGCCTTCACCGAGTGGCGCAACGCCTCGGTCGCCAAGCGCGCCACGGTGCTCTTCAGCTTCCGCGAACTGCTCAACGCCCGCCGGGACGAGCTGGCCGCGATCATCGTCTCCGAGCACGGCAAGGTGCACTCCGACGCGCTGGGCGAGATCGCCCGCGGTCTGGAGGTCGTCGAGTACGCCTGCGGCATCCCGCAGCTCATCAAGGGCGGCTTCACCGAGCAGGCGTCCACCGGCGTCGACGTCTACTCGATCCGCCAGCCGCTCGGCCCGGTCGCGATCATCTCGCCGTTCAACTTCCCGGCGATGGTGCCGATGTGGTTCTTCCCGATCGCCATCGCGGCCGGCAACACGGTCGTCCTGAAGCCCTCGGAGAAGGACCCGTCCGCCGCCAACTTCCTGGCCGGGCTGTGGAAGGAGGCCGGTCTCCCCGACGGTGTCTTCAACGTCGTCCACGGTGACAAGGCCGCCGTGGACCGGCTGCTGGAGCACCCCGACATCAAGTCGGTCAGTTTTGTCGGCTCCACCCCGATCGCTCGCTACGTGTACGAGACCGGCACCCGCTACGGCAAGCGCGTGCAGGCCCTCGGCGGCGCCAAGAACCACATGCTGGTCCTGCCCGACGCCGACCTGGACCTCAGCGCCGACGCCGCCATCAACGCCGGGTTCGGCGCGGCCGGCGAGCGCTGCATGGCCGTCTCGGTGCTGGTCGCGGTCGACCCGATCGGTGACGAGCTGGTCGAGAAGATCAAGCAGCGGATGGCCACCCTGAAGGTCGGCCCCGGCTGCAACGGTGAATCGGAGATGGGCCCGCTGGTCACCGGCCAGCACCGGGACAAGGTCACCTCCTATGTCGAGTCCGGTGTCGCCGACGGCGCCGAGCTGGCCGTCGACGGCCGGAAGCACCCGATCACCGCCGAGGACAGGAACGGTGCGCCGACGGCGGACGGTTTCTGGCTCGGCCCCACGCTGTTCGACCACGTGAGGCCCGGCATGTCCGTCTACAACGACGAGATCTTCGGCCCGGTGCTGTCGGTGGTCCGCGTCGCCTCCTACGAGGAGGGCGTGGCCCTGATCAACGCCAACCCGTACGGCAACGGCACCGCCATCTTCACCAACGACGGTGGCGCGGCCCGGCGCTTCCAGTTCGAGGTGGAGGTCGGCATGGTCGGCATCAACGTGCCGATCCCGGTGCCGGTCGCCTACTACTCCTTCGGCGGCTGGAAGGCCTCCCTGTTCGGTGACGCGCACGCGTACGGTCCGGACGGCGTGCAGTTCTTCACCCGTGGCAAGGCCGTCACCCAGCGCTGGCTCGACCCCTCGCACGGCGGCATCAACCTCGGCTTCCCGACCAACAGCTGAGCCTCGACCGGCGCCCCGAGCAGCCGGCCGGACCCTTCCCCCGGGGGTCCGGCCGGCTTCTTTGCGCGATGTTTGCTTCCTCCCGCCGATGGGCGTAGTGTTCTCTAGTCGCTCGACAGGGAGCACCGGACACGCATCGGCGCGGACGGTCCCGGGGCGGCCAATCCACGAAACACCACTTC
>NZ_JBIUYD010000049.1:0-16606 GCF_044744345.1 Kitasatospora sp. NPDC087315
GCCGAGTACGAAGCCGCCTACTACAGCCAACAGCAGCCAAACCTGCAGGTCACAGCAACAATCTAGAGTCTCTGCAGAACCCGCAGCGGTTCACAACATCACACAGACCTTAGCCGGTCACCGGCCCGGCCCCGACCACCTGAACCTCGGGCACCGAGCACTACAAGTCCTTCAAGAAGCTCGGCCAGTCCGGCACCCACAAGGTCTACCGCGGTCGCGGCAACGGCGACGCATGGATCCTCGGCGGCAGCACCCTGTGGACGTACGACGACCCGACCGTCCAGCGCACCAAGGCCTCCTACGTACGCCACGATGACCTCGCTGGCGCGATGATCTGGTCGCTCGACGGCAAGCTGATCAGCGCCATCGACCAGGAGCTCAGTCGCCGCTGAGCCCTTCGCCGTTCCGGGGGCCGCGGCCGCCCGGCCGAACGCACGGCCGGGGGACGGGCGGGCCGCAGCCCGGAGCAACGACCGCGGCCCCGGCCGGACGAGGGGTCCGGCCGGGGCCGCGGAACGTGCGGGCGCCTGCCCGTGAGGATCAGGCTCGACCTGTGGGGATCAGGCCTGGGCCTCCAGGTGCCAGCGCTGGTTCGGGTTGCCGTTGCACTGCCAGATGCCGACGACGGTACCGTTGGCGTCGTTCCACCCCGGCAGCTCCAGGCAGCTGCCCGATGCCGGGTTGTACAGTGCCCCGTCGCCCTTGCGCACCCAGGTCTGCCGGTCCGCGTCGCCGCACGGCAGGAGGACCACCTTGCTGCCCCAGCCCGCGGGCACGTCCTGGGTGGTCACGCAGCGCTCGGTGCCGGGCACCTTGATCCGGTTGTCGGCGGTGAGGTTGAAGTGCTGCGCCGCGCCGTTGTAGCAGTTGTAGGCGCGCGGCTGGGTGCCCACGGCGCCACCCCAATTGTCAATGCACTTGCCCGCGTTGTACGCGCTGCGGATCTGCACACTGGACCCGGTGGTGGCCAGGCTGCGTGCCTGCTGCTCGGTCAGCGCGTACGGGTAGAGCCGGACGTCACTCGCTGCCCCGCTGAAGAGCGCCCCGGTCGACACGCCGCGCTTGTTCGTTCCCTCCGCGCCGATCAGCAGGGCGCCGTTGGTCTTCCATACCTGCGGGGCGCGACGGGTGTCCACCGCCCGGCCGTTCACGTACAAGGTGAGGTTGCCCGTGCCAGCGTTGTAGGTACCGACGAGGTGTGTCCAGGTGCCGACGGTGGCGGCCTCGGGGCTGGACACCGAGTAGTACTGACCGGTGTTCTCCACGTCCTCGCCGGTCACGGTGAACAGCCAGCGCTGGTTGACCGGCTCGTAGTGCAGGTAGAACGGGCTGCGCTCCTGGCCCACCTGGGAGACAACTGACTGGAAGCCCCCGGTGTTGCCGAGCCTCGCCCACGCGGCGACGCTGTAACTCTGGGTGGTGTCGATGCCGGCCGCGTGGGAAGTGCGGTGATAGCCGGTCGCACCGAACGCGGCCGCCGCACCTGCGGTGCCGTTGTGGTCGGCGGTGGTGCCGACGGGCTGCGGCGTGGTCAGCGGGTTCGCCGCGCTACTGTCACTGGCCTGGCTCCGGCCGTCGAGGCCGTACCAGAGCGGGTTGACGGTGGTCTCGGCGACCGCCTGCGGTCCGGCGTGCCAGGTGAAGGACGCGTTCGCGGCACCCGGCGAGACCGTCTCGCCCCACCAGATGTCCACCCGGCCCTCGGGGGTCTTGGCCCAGAGGCTCGGCGAGCCCTTGCCGGTCAGGTCACCGTCCGAGCCGATCACCGGCCAGGTCTCCACCGAGACGGCACCGATCTTCACCGGGCCGGAGATCCCGGTCAGGGTCGGCACGGTGACCGGGTTGCCCGCGCCGTCGAACACCGGCCGGCCCTGGTTGTCGGTCGAGACGACGGTGCCGGTGGTGAAGGTGTACGCGAGCAGGTCGTCCTTGGCACCGTCCGGCGAGGCCGCGCGGTTGCGGGTCCACAGGCCGGGGTGGCCCTGCTTGGCCCAGTCACCGGGGGCGATCAGGTCCTTGTCCTTCCAGCCGCCGGCGGCCAGCCGGACGGGCTTGCCAAGGGTGTTGGTCTCGGTCGCCGGGTAGTACCAGAGCCCGGCGTCGCTGCCGTCGGCGGTGACCTCGACCGTGAGCAAGCCCGACTTGTTCTTGAACTTCAGCCGATAGTCGAGGTCGGTGTTGACCGGGTCGCCGATCGCGGCCACTCCCAGCACCTTCGTCCAGTCCGCCGCGTGGTAGCCCGGCTGGGTGGTCCAGGAGCAGTTCTCGGCGGCGGTCGTCACACACCTCGGCTTGGCGAGCACCTCCTTCTTGTCGATCCGGCCGTACTGCCCGGTGGTGCCCGGGTTGGGCATCAGGTAGAGGTTGGCGTCGCCAGGGGCGTGGACGAGGAAGTCGTCGATGTTGTTGCCGCCCGTGAGGGTGCCGCGGTGGGCGAACTGCAGGTTCCTCCATCCCTGCCCGCCCGGGGCGTCGGCCGGGCTCGCGATCAGTGCCGCATTGGCGTTGTTGGCCTGCGAGTTACCGGGAACTGCGTACGAGCGCAGCACACCGGCCTCGTCCGGGGTGACGATGTCCGGCACGCTGTCACCGGTCACGTCGCCGAAGACCGGCGGCGGGCCGTCCGGGTTCCACGGGACGTAAAAGGCGTAGGAGGCGATCGGGGACACGTTGCGGGCGTTGTCCATCACCTGGAGGTAGAGGATGTTGGTGCCCCAGCGGTTGGGGACCACGTCCGCGCCGCCCTGCGGCATCGAGGAGCCGCAGACCCAGCCGACGCCCGCCAGTTGCGGGTCCCAGGACCAGCGGGCGCAGGCAATGCCGGAGGCACTGCCGTTGTTCGCCGGGGTGTCCGTCGCGGTGAACGGGACGATGCCGCGCTCGCCGGTGCGCTTGCGGCTCACCTGGCCGTTGCCGGAAGGCGGGTACGTGTCGGCGAGGTCCGCCTCGGACAGTTGGGTGTAGCCGCCGGGAACGCTGATGGTCGGCGGAGTGAGGTCGACGCCGAAGCGGCAGGTCGGCGTCGAGTTTGACATCTGGACCAGGCCGTCGGTGGTGTGGGTGCTCCAGCCGTAGACGTGACCGTCCTTGATGACGCCCTGGTTGACGTTGAAGCTCGCGTTTCCGCCGTTGCCCACCCAGGGCGACAGGCCCGAGTCGACGTCCGGCACGCCCGGCATGGAGTAGTCCCAGATGTGCGACCAACTCTGCAGCTGATTCTGGGCGTTGCTGCTGACCGTGGCGTTCAGCGAGACGGCGCCGCCGAACCCGCTCGCCGAGTTCAGCCAGCCTAGCGTCTGCCCGTCGCAGCCCTGGTTCTCCTGCCACGGCACGGCGGTGGTCGGGGCCCGCCAGGCGTACGGGTTGGTCGGGGTGTTGGGCACCCGGTCGTAGTCGACGACCACGACCGGCTTGTAGTCCATCCGCTTGAAGGCGTTACGGTCGCCGGAGTACCGGGTCGCACCCTCCAGCGGGGACACCAGGCCGAAGGTGAGGTTGTGGTTGCCCGGGGCGTACGCCTGGTAGACCCCAGTGACGTCGTACTCGAACGGGACGTTGCCGGCGCAGCCATCGTGCAGGGAACCGCCGACGCCCTTGGTGCCGATCACCCCGCCGATTCGGCCCGGCTCGTTCGACCAGCTGGTGGTGTTGCCGATGCCGCCGGTGAGGTACAGGTCGACCGGGTACGTCTTGGTGCAGGACCAGTCCGAGGACTCGTACTGCCACACCGTCATGGTCGCCTTGTTGATGACGATGTCGTGGTACCAGTCCGTGTTGAACTGGAAGAACGCCCGCTCCCGGCCCTTCTCGGTGCGCCAGCCCTGGTAGCCGACGCCCGGGTGGGAGTACTGGTCGCCGCCGTTGGTGGTGGTCCTGTTGTAGTTCGACCAGTTGGGGTAGGCCTCCTGGGTCCAGGTCCAGGCGTTGCCCTCGCGGGCGTCCGGGATCCACGCCGGGTCGATGTACCACGGGCCCTGCCCCTGGCCGAGCACGGACGGGTCCGGCGTCAGTTCGACGGCGTCGGCAGTGACGGTGGTCGGCATGACGGCCACCTTGGCGCCGTCGCCCGGACCGTCCACACTGCTGCCGACGGCGCTCGGTGCGGCACCAGCCGCCGCTGCGCCGTCACCGGCGGCCGGCACGGCCAGGGCCGGGGTCACCGAGCTGTCCCACATCCGCGGCGCCGAGGCATGCCAGCGCAGGCTGCCGTCGGACGCGGTGGCGGTGAGGTTGTTGTCCTTGTCCGCCTTCACGGTGACGCCGGACGCCCGGGTGCCGAAACGAATCTTCTTCAGCTGCGGGTTCTTGGCGGCCTCGGCGGTCTTCACCACCAGGACGGTGCTCAGGCCGCCCTGCTTGGAGGCGGTGACCTTCAGGTCGATGCCGGGCTGGACCTCGGGGTAGACCAGCCCGTCGCCGTCCTCGTCCGGGTGCGGGGTGGTCAGCGGGAACGGCGAGTCGATCGCGAGGCTCTCGCCGTTCGAGCCGGTGAGCGTGCCCAACGGCCCGCTACCGCCGCCGGACAGCCGGACGCCGGACGCGGCGGCCCGGGGCCGGAAGCCGCCGCCGGGATCGGCGACCAGGGTGGCGTCCAGGGCCGCCCAGGCGCCGCCTTGCTTCACCCGCTGCTGTTCGACGTGCTGGGTGCGCGACAGCCGGCCCTCCGGGGTGGCCACGGTCTCACTGAACTCGTCGGTCAGCTCCGGGACCGGCACCGGCTTCCCGGTCGCCTTCGCCTCGGCCTTCGCCTTGTCGGCGGCGGTCACCACCGGCTTCTCGGCGGCCCGCTTCGCGTCGGCGGCGGCCATGATCTCGGCGAGCGACGGCGAGCCCGCGACAGGCGGCGGCGCCGCCGGAGCGCTGTCGGCGAACGCCGCCGGGGTGAGCGATGTGAGTGCGAGCACGAGGCCGACGGCGGCGGCCGCAGTACGCCGCGAGGGATGACTGCGGCGGTCGGCTCGGGTCGCACCGGGCACGGGCCCGGACGGAACGGCAGGCATGACGGAGTTCCCCCCACGGGAAGAGGCGCGCAGATCTGTGCGCGGCCGGTGAAGGTCGAACACAGGGGTCGCCGACAACCTCACATCAGAAGAATGCAACGTCAACTTCATTAATCTGCAACCGTGTCCGCTTTCACCGCAGGCAAGCCGGTTGGTCTCCGGTGTGACGATGCTCACTGCGGCAATACATCGACATTTCTCTCGACTGGAAACCGTTCGCGCCCTACTCTCCGCCACAGTCCTGTGTCTGCAAGTGATATGACGTGCAGTCATCTTCTGGGGGGTCGCAGTGTCCACTCGTCGTACCCGTTTGCCATGGTCGGAACGCAAGGAGGGGCCACCAACACGAAGGAGGAAGACCCGTGTCGGACTCGTGTCCACCCTGGTGCTCCTGAGCGCGCTCGTCCCGCCGCTGGCGCCCGCCGCGCTCGCCGCCGACGGTGGCAAGGACGAGGACCGGATCTGGTCCCCACCGAACACCCCGCTGCAGCGGACTTCATCGGTCCCCGGCTCGGCTGATCAGCCCAAGTCGGCCGCGCCGAAGACCGGTTCGCCCGACTGGCAGCCGCCGAAGGACCGGCCGAAGCTCCGCACCGGCTCCGCCTCGGTCACCCTGGACGCGCCACCGGCGGCCGGTAGCAAGTCCGCCCAGGCGGACGCCTCCGGCGCACAGGTGCCGGAACCCGCAGCCGGCACACCTCGGCAGGTCGGCGAACTGCCGGTCTGGCTCGCCCCGGTGGCACCCACCGGCGGCACCCGGGGAGATGCTGGGAAGGGCACGCCCGTCAAGGTCACCGTCGCCGAGGAAGAGACGGCAGCGGCCGCCGGCCTGCCGGGCGGATTGCTGGTGTCACTCACCCGCAGTGACACCGGGAGCGTCGCCGCGCCCGCGGCCGGGGGTTCCGCGGCCGACGCCGGAGCATCCGCCGACGACGAAGCCGCCGCCGACGAAACCGGCGACACCGTCCGGGTCGCGATCGACCTCGGCGGCATCGGCTACGGCGGCGACTTCGCCGACCGCGCCCGCCTGGTCACCCTGCCCGCCTGCGCCACCACCACCCCCGAAGCGGCGGGCTGCCTCACCCGTACGCCAGTCGTCTCGCGCTACGACGTGCAGGCGAAGAAGCTCATCGCCGACGTCCGGCTGCCCCGGACCGACGCCGCGCCGCGCGGCCCGCAGACGAAGTCTTCCGAGGCCGCCGCCCCCACGCCGTTGCTGCTCGCCGTCGAGGCCACGCCCTCCAGCGGGAAGGGCACCTACAGCGCCACCCCACTGTCGCCCAGCGCGGCCTGGACCGCCGGCGGCTCCTCCGGCTCCTTCTCGTACAGCTACCCGGTGCAGTCGCCGCCGACCCTCGGTGGCTCCGCCCCCGCGGTCGCCCTCGGCTATGACTCCGCCTCGGTGGACGGGCGGATGGCCTCCACCAACTCCCAGGCCTCCTGGATCGGCGACGGCTGGGACCTCAACTCCGGCTTCGTGGAACGCTCCTACAAGCCCTGCGACAAGGCGGGCATCGCCGGTTCCGGCGACTCCTGCTGGGCCGGTGCCAACCTCACCCTGTCGCTCGGCTCGCACTCCGGCGAACTCGTCCCGCATGACGCCTCCTGCGTGAACGGCGACGCCGCGTTCGAGCAGTCCAAGTGCACCTGGCGGCCGAAGAACGACGACGGCACCAAGGTTGAGTTCCTCAAGGGCGCCACCAACGGCACCTGGAACGGCAGTTACCTCAAGGTGACGGACACCTCCGGTACCGTCTACTACTTCGGCCTCAACCACCTCCCCGCGGCCGACGGTTCACCGACCACCCTGGGCGCGGAGAACAAGTCGGTCTACACCGTTCCCGTGTACTCGCCGAACGCTGGCGACCCCTGCTACGACGCCGCCAAGGGCAAGGCCTCGTGGTGCCGGACCGCCTGGCGCTGGAACCTCGACCACGTCGTCGACGTCCACGGCAACCTCACCACCTACACCTACGCGCCCGAGACCAACTGGTACGCGCGCGGCGGCGGCCAGAACGGCGGCACCGGCGCCAACACCGACTACACTCGCGCCGGCACCCTCGCCACCATCGCCTACGGGCAGCGCCTCACTGACCAGATCGCCGCCAACGGCACCCACCAGCCCGCCTCGAAGATCGAGTTCCAGACCGGCGAGCGCTGCGACGCCGGCACCGATGCCTGCAAGACCGAGAACCGCACCCCGGCCAACGCCGCCGACTGGCCCGACGTACCGCTCGACAAGAACTGCGCCCAGACCGGCATCTGCACCAACTACGGCCCCTCGTACTGGTCCACCCGCTGGCTGAACGCCATCACCACCTCGATCCGCTCCGGCGGCGGCTACCGCCCCGTCGACCGGTACGAGCTGAAGCACGTGTTCAAAACGCCGCAGAACGCCGGCGAGAACCACAGGATCCCGTGGCTGCAGTCGGTCAAGCGGATCGGCAAGGACACCTATGACGGCCAGACCGAACAGGCCCTCCCCGAGGTCACCTTCGCCGACATCCTGCTCCCCAACCGGGTCGACGGGCTCACGCCCGCCCGCCCCCGCTACAACCGTCCCCGGATGGACACCGTCACCACCGAGACCGGCGGCACCATCCTCGTCGGCTACCACCAGGACTCCTGCTCGCGCACCGCGAACCGGATGCCCGCCTCCGCCGACACCGACACCCTGAGCTGCTACAATGTCAAGTGGTTCGACACCGCGCTACAGGTACCCGTCGACGACTGGTTCCTGCGCTACCCCGTCGCGTCCGTCACCACCGACCCCAACTCCAACCTCGTCCAGGGGTCGGTCGCCAAGGTCGTCTCCTACAGCTACGGCAACGCCGCCTGGCACCGCAACGACAGCCCGCTGGTCGAGAACGACTACCGCACCTGGGACCAGTTCCGCGGCTACGCCGCCGTCACCGCCGTCACCGGCGCGCCGAACGACCCGGCCGAGACCAAGTCCAAGACGGTCACCACCTACCACCAGGGCATGGACGACGACCTCAAGGCCAGTGGCACCCGGTCCGTGAGCGTCGCCGGCCCCAAGAGCGGCGCCCGCACCGACCACGACTGGCTCTCCGGCAAGGCCCTGGAGACCGACGTCTACCCGCACGCCGGCGCGAGCGCCCCGCTCAGCTGGACGGTGAACGTCAGCGAGGGCGAGAAGGAGACCGCCGTACACGCGCGTGGCGGCCTGCCCGCGCTCAAGGCCCGCTACGCGTCCAAGAAGTCCACCGGCACCAGCACCGCCGTCACCACCACCGGCACCCGCAGCACCACGACCGTGGTCGAGAGTGACCAGGACAACGGCAACCGCGTCACGACCTCGCTCAGCACCGCCGACGGCACCCCGGACGTCTGCACCCGCAACGCCTACGCCGCCTCGGCCGGCAACCCCCAGCTGACCGGCCTGCTGTCCGAGGTGCTCACCGTCTCCGGCGCGAACGCCTGCACCGCGACGGCCGCCGCCGCCAACACCGTCTCCGGCGTCCGCACCCTGTTCGACGGCCTCGCATACCGCAGCGCCGGCGCCAAGGGCAACCCGACGGGGGCACAGGTCCTCGACGGCTACAACGGCGCGGGCGCGCCCCAGTGGACCAACACCGGCACCACCGGCTTCGACGACTACGGCCGCATCGTCAGCGTCACGGATGTCACGACGAGCGACCCGAAGAATCCCACTGGCGCCGTGACAACGACGACCTACAGTGCGGCCAACACGGGCGAGCTGACCAACCGAACCGTCACCGGTACTCCGGCCCCGGCCGGCACGCCGGACGAGGGCATTGCGCGCACCACCACCGTGCAGTTGAATCCGGCGCGTTCACTCCCCCTGACCACCACGGACCCCAACGGTCGGACAGTCACCCAGAAATACGACGGGCTCGGACGTCAGACACAGGTCTGGACCCCCGGACGCAGCCCCGGAGCGGACGCGAACCTCACCTTCACCTACGAGGTGAACGACACCACCAAGCCGTCCGCCGTGACCAGCCGCAGCCTGCGGCCCAACGGCTCGTACGCGGTGTCCACCCAGATCGTCGACGGTCTCGGTCGTCCCGTTCAGACCCAGGAAGACCCCGCGGTCTCCTCGTACCACGGGCGAATGGTCACCGACACCTTCTACGACTCGCACGGGCGCAACAACCGGACGTACAACACCTACTACGAGGACACCAACGCCCCGACCACGGTGCGCTGGATCCCCAACGGTGCCGCGGTGCCGAACCAAAGCGTGACGACGTTCGACGGCCTGGACCGGCCGGTGAGTGCACAGTTCATCGCGCTCGGCGTCCTCCAGAACACTACGGCCACCGTCTACCCCGGCGCCGACCGGGTCGACGTGAGCCCGCCCAGCGGGTACACCGCGACCAGCACGGTCACCGACACGCGCGGGCGGACCACGCAGCTCTGGCAGTACCGGACACCGAGCGCCACCGGCAACCAGGCCGACGCGGAGGTCACCAGCTACACGTTCACCGCCAGCGGACAGAACGCCACCCGCGTCGACGCGGCCGGAAACACCTGGAGCTACGCCTATGACCAGCGTGGCCGGCAGGTCCGTGCCGACGACCCGGACACCGGGATCTCCACACGTACCTACGACTCCGGCGGCCGGCTGGCCACCACGACGGACGCACGCAATCAGACCCTGGCCAACACCTACGACCTGCTCGGCCGCAGGACCGGTACCTACAGCGGCACGGTCACACCGACGAACCAACTGACCGGATTCCTCTACGACACCGTCGCCAAGGGCCAGGCCACCAGCTCCACCCGCTACGTCGGCGGAGCCGGCGGCAACGCCTTCACCAAGGCGGTCGCCGAGGTCGACGTCGCCTATCGCGCGACCCGCACGACCGTCACCATCCCCGGCAGCGAGATCGGCGCCACCGGGCAGGTCTCGTTCGAGTACACGGCCGCCTACGACCCGGTCAGCGGCGCGATGGTGTCCGAGGGCCGTGCGCCCGCCGGAAACCTGGTGCAGGAGTACCTCACCTACAACTACGAGACCTACGGCACCCTCAACAGCATGGGCGGCGCCGGCCTGACCTACCTGCGGCAGGCGGACTGGGACGCCTACGGCCGCAACATCCGCGCCACGATGAACCCGTGGGGCATCCAGGTGGTCACCAGCAAGACGTACGACGAGCCCACCGGGCGCCTGCTGACCGAGTACGTGGACAAGCAGACCGCCACCACCGGCTCGGTGCAGAACACCACCTACGCCTACAACCAGGCCGGGCAGATCACCGCGATCCGTTCGATCCCCAACAACACCCCGAGCGCCACCGACCTGCAGTGCTTCGGCTACGACCACCTCGGCCGGCTCACCACCGCGTGGACCGACACCGGTCAACTCAACCAGCCCAACCCGTCCACCGGCGGCCAGGGCGCCTGCGCCAACGCCACGCCCACCAGCGGCGCGGTGGCACCGGCGAAGTCCACCGTCGGCGGCAGCGCGGCCTACTGGCAGGAGTACAGCTACGACCTGACGGGCAACCGCACCAAGGTCGTCCACCGCAACCCGGGCGGCGACACCGCCAAGGACCTCAGGGCCGAGCAGACCTTCCCGGCGCCGGGCACCCGCAACACTCCCACCACCGCCGCCAACACCGGTGGCGGCACCGGCGGTCCGCACGCGCTGGCCACCAGCAAGAACACCCAGGGCTGGAGCCCGCTCGACCAGGGCGGGCACCAGTACGACGCCGCGGGCAACACCACGAAGATCGCCAACCCCGGCGGCAACAAGGAGATGAAGGCCGGCTTCGTCCTCAAATCCGGTGAGACGGTGCGCTCCAACAGCATCCAGCTCGCCATGCAGGCCGACGGCAACCTCGTCCTCACCTCGCTGCGCAGCGGCGCGGTGATGTGGTCGTCCAACACCCAGAACCACCCGGGCGCCTGGGCGACCATGCAGGACGACGGCAACTTCGTCGTCTACGACCCGCAACACGTGGCGCTGTGGTCCTCCAACACCTGGGCCGGAAACGGCAGCGGCTACTTCGCGGTCGTCCAGGACGACGGCAAGTTCGTCGTCTACGCGCCCGGCTGGGCCTCCAAGTGGGGAACGGCCACCTGGAACTGGCAGGACTCCGCCAACGGTGCCACGCTCACCTGGGACGCCGAAGGCAAGCTCGCCTCGCTCACCCAGGGGCCGCTGACGACGACGTACGTCTACGACGCCGAGGGCAACCAGTTGGTGCGACGCAACCCGGGCCGGACCACGGTCAACCTGGGCGGCGGCGACGAGCTCGTGTACGACACCAGCGCCAAGACCACCACCGGCAACCGCTACTACGCCCTGCCGGGCGGCACCACGCTGGTGCGCCAGGGTCCGACCAGGCTCACCTATCAGTTCGCGGACCACCACGGCACCAACACCCTGTCCATCGACAGCAACACGCTGAACGAGACCCGCCGCCCCGTCGACCCCTTCGGCGTCTCCCGCGGCGCCGACTCCCCCGCCAGTGCGTGGGCCGGCGACAAGGGCTTCGTCGGCGGCCTCAAGGACGACCTCAACGGCTTCACCAACCTGGGCGCCCGCCAGTACCAGCCCAGCACCGGCCGCTTCCTCAGCACGGACCCGCTGTTCGACTCGACCGACCCGCAGCAGTGGAACGGCTACTCCTACAGCACCAACAACCCGGTCAACCGCTCGGACCCGAGTGGGCTGGGGAACCCGGAGTGCGGCACGCTCTACAACTGCGGCTCCGGCTCGGGCAACCGCATCACCATGGCCAACGCGGCCCAGGCCACCGCGACGCCGGTGTCCGCGGCCGTCCTCGCACGGCACCAGGACAGCACCCCCGGTTTCCCTCGCACTCCGGCCGTCGACATGTACGAGAAGGCGAAGGAGGCCGGCTTCGGCGCGAATCCGAACGGCTCGTCGCGACGTCACCTCACCGGCCAGCCCGGACCCGACCGCGGCATCGTCATGGCGCGGTTCTACATCCACACGAAGGATGCTGCGCTCGGCTTGCTGGTCGGGGACGACCGTGGAGTGTCGACGGATCCGAACGCCGCCTACCGCATGGCGATGTTCTGGAACACGGCAACCGGTGACATCGCCCTCACCGTCACCGGCTCGGTGCAGGCTGCCACTTCGATGGACAAGATCCTGGAGAACGGGGCCAGGAGCAGGGGCATCACGCTCCCAGACAGCAGCAAGTTCCACCCGGCCAAGGAACTCATTCTGGGCGAGTCATCGCTCGATGACGTGGTCAAGTGGCGGAACACGCTCTACCCGATCCGCAAGGATGCGGCCGCCGTCAAGGTCAAGGTGCACGGCGTCAACAGCGTGCTCCCGGTCTTCGCCGTGGACAACGAACTGGGCGTCGGCTTCGACGACACCGGCAGGGTGAAGGTCACCCGCTCGGGAGACGCCTATCCTGATCTTGAGGTCGTCCAGTACCGTCAGGGGCACGAACCCATCCTCCACGCCCAGGACAGAATGGCGTCCGAATCGGGCTTGGACGCAACGCCCCTCGATTTCATCTTCGGCAAGATCGACAAGACCTGGGTTGGTGGCACGTGCACAGTAGGTTGCTGACGGCGGTCCGGACGGAGCGGAACCCCGGCCGGTCCGGGTTGCTCTGGCTGTTGGACTGCGCGTTCCGCTACGCCGTGGTGTTCATGATCGGGTGGACGCTGATCTCGTTGACGGCTCCCCGCCGGTACGACCCGGCGCAGAGCGAGACCGGAGGTCGCCTCGACCTCTGGAACTCGTTCACGGGCTACATGAAGTACGGGCCAGGCATGCTACTCCTCGTGGGCGGCTCCACCCTGATTCTGCTGGCACTGATGGCGAAGCTGCGGCGGAGCCCCTCACCCGGTGACCTCAGAGCCGTCGCCATCATGGTGCTCATGCTGCCGGTGGTGTTCATTCTGCCGGTGGGCACCGGAGCCATGCTGGCCATTCAGGTAGGCGTCCAGGCCTTCTTCGTGATGGTCCTGATACCGGTCAGCAGCAGGTAGTCCGGCAGCTCAAGGAGGCCTCGCCGAACCTTGGTTCGGCGAGGCCTCACTGCTTTCGGCGGTGGCCTGATCGTCCGTTCACTCCTCCGGTGCGGCTTCAGCGAGGACTTCGAGGACAGGGCGGAGGAGGGGATGGGTGTCGACGCCGACGCGGGTGGCGGCGAAGACGCGGCGGGTGGCGAGGGCGCTGCCGACCGGGCGGACGGCGACGCCGGTGAGGTCGGTGCCGCGGAGGGCGGAGCGGGGGACGAGGGCGACGACGGCGCCGGCGGAGGCGAGGGCGACACCGGTGCGGACACCTACCCAGAGGACACCGGCCTGCGCCTGACCCCGCTCAACCCCAGGCGCCCCGCCCGCGACCTCCTCGAAGACCTCCTCGCCTGCATCCACGGCTGCTGGCTCCTCCACGAGAAATACGACGACCCCGACGACGAGGACACCAATGCCGACGAGGCGGAGGACCGGGGACGAGCACGCCGAGCGGCACCAGGACCACAGCCGCGAACGCTTCGCCCGGCTCGTCCGCGAGACCGCCGCCCGACACCGCGACCGGCCCACCCGAACCCGACGCGCCCCCTCGATAATCACCCTGGGTGACAACGGAGATCTCTGAGCACCGCGCCTCTCGGCAACTCTGCGTGTCGGCCGTCGATCTGTCGGCAACCGCGCGTTCACCCCAAGCCGTCGACACCCGCCCTCAACCCCCGGCCGATACTACTCAGCGTAACCACCGCGGAATGTGGGCCTGGCGTGAAATCAGGTTCGGGAATTCCGTAACCCCGCGAAGGGGCCGCAATTCCACCGCCCTCCGAAACGGTCCGAGCGGCCCTGCGGGCAAGGAATGAGGGCCCCATTCCCTGCCGATATCCGGAGGAATTCGATAAAATCAGAGCCCCCAGACCCCACTCGCAGCCAGCCTCCGGCTACGTCACAGTCGGCGTCACGCCCCGGGCCGTCCCACACCTGAGCGCATCCGTCCGGTCGCCATCAACGACGACATGTCCGGATGCCGGGGCGCCGGACGTGATCCACAAGGCCGCGAGCTGCTCAAGGGAGCCACAGGCAATCTGAGCGCAGGTCAAGGGATCACACCAGGTCAGAGGCGCCAAATGCCTTCGGTGGTCGCACGGTGGTCCCGTCGTCCGCCGCAGTGCGCCCGCACGGGACGAGACTGGAAGAGCCCGCACGACCACGACCCGCCGTGAAGTGATCACCATGCGCTCCTCCGTCAAACGCGGCCGCGTCTACCGCCGGTGCGACTGCCGCGACCAGCACCGCAAACAGCTCGGCGCCCGCTGCCCCCTCCTCGCCACCGACCCCCACCACGGCACCTGGACCTTCACCGTCGACGGCCACGCCACACCATCCGCCGCGGCGGCTACCTCAAGAAGAAGGCCGCGAAAAAGGCCCTGCACCGCCACCTCGACGGCGAACGCACCGGCATCCCCTGCGACCCCGACCAGAGCGTCGCCGACTACCTCGACGACTGGTTCCACGCCAAACAGGCCGAACTGAAGCCCACCACCGCCTCCCACCACCGCCTCCCACTACCGCAGGTACGTGTACGACGACCTCATCCCCGCCTTCCGCACCATCAGCCTCGACGACTTCCGCCGACCCCACATCCGCACCTTCGCCGACCACCAGCTCACCCACGGCCGCGGAAGGGCCACCGTCCACCGCATGCCGTGCACACTCTCCAGCGCACTCGGCGACGCCGTCCCGGCCGGCCGCCTGCACCACAACGTCGGACGCCCCCTGGTCATCCGCCGGCCGCGCCACGCCGACCGCATCGAGTGGACCACCGACCACGCCGCCACGTTCCTGCGCTACACCCACGGCGCCGACCCCCCGATCGCCGACCTCACCGAACTCCTCATCGGCCCCGGCATCCGCAAAGGCGAGGCCCTGACCCTCCACGAGGACGACGCCTACCTCGACAAACGCTTCATGTACATCCACTGGACGCTCTCGGCCATCGACAACACCGAACTCGCCTTCACCGAACCCAAGACCCGCTCCAGCCGCAACTGGGTCGCCCTCTCCGACCGCGCCACCGCGGCGATCGCCCACCGTCTCGCCCCCGACACCCTCCGCGGCCCCAACCCCGCCCCCGGACACGGCCTGGTCATCCACCGCCACGGCCGCCCGCTCCACCCCTCTACGTCCTAAGCCAGTTCCACCGCCTCTGCCACAAAGCCGGCGTCCCCGTCACCGGCGTCCACGACCTGCGCCACCTCGCCTGCGCCCCCGCCATGGACGAACACGTGCCCTGCCCATCGTCTCCAAGACACTGCGGCACTCCACCTTCTCCACCACCGTGGACGTCTACCACTACCTGACCATCCAGGCCGTCCGCGAAGCCGTCGACGCCATCAACCACGCCCTCGACCAAGCCGACCACAACGCCCTGCACGACCACCACGCCACCCGAATCCCCCACAACCCCCGCCTGACCACCCACCAGGCACGGAAAACGACACAGCATCGCCAACCAGCACCCCGGCCAACCCACCGGGACCACACTGCGACCACCAGATGACGACACAACAGAAAGGCCGCTTCCACCATCCGGTGGAAACGGCCTACGACCTGCGAAAACGCTGGTCGGGACGACAGGATTTGAACCTGCGACCCCTTGACCCCCAGCCCGGCCATAGCCATTTCTGCACGTCAGACAGTAGACAGCCCGCGCTTTTCGTTCCGCGAAAGGTGACTCAGAAGCAGTGGTGAGCAATGTGTGGTCCCCACCGGTCCCCCTTCCGCCTCAGCCCTCAGCCCTCAGCCCTCAGCCCTCAGCCACGTTCCATGGGCAACCGCCTAAAAAGGAGATCGCTCGGGATACTCATCAGGTTGTACTCGCCGATCTCGCTGTAGTGGTGGGGAGTATCAGGAATTCGGCTCTGTCCCGTAATCGGTGGTAACGAAGCGTGATGGGTGTCGTTGGCAGGTCATGCGAAATGTCAACGAGCTTGTGGGCACGGTGTTTTCCGGGTTGTCGCCGCTGGTGATCGAGGACGTAGTGGACGAGGGCGAGGTGATTCGGGTGCTGGCCCGGACCCAGGACGGTCCGGTGCCCTGCCCGGCCTGCGGGGCGCCGACGGACCGGGTGCATGGCTTCCATCACCGGACGGTGGCGGACGTGCCGGCGGACGGCCGGCGGGTACTCGTGGCGGTGCGCGTTCGCCGCCTGGCCTGCCCGGTACTCGGCTGTCGGCGGCAGACGTTCCGCGAGCAGGTGCCCAGCCTGCTCGAACGCTACCAACGTCGTACGAACCGTCTCACGAGCCAACTCGGTGCTGTGGTAAAGGAGTTAGCAGGCCGGGCCGCGTCGCGGCTCCTGGAGGTGCTCGCCGCGCCGGCCTCCCGGTCCACGGCCTTGCGGATGCTGTTGCGGGTGCCCCTACCCGCGCGACGGGTGCCGCGGGTCCTGGGCGTGGACGACTTCGCCCCGCGCCGCCGCCACCGCTACGCGACCGTGCTGACCGACGCCGAGACCGGCGAGCGGATCGACGTCCTACCCGGCAGGGGCGCCGACGTCCTGGAGGCGTGGCTGCGCGAGCACCCGGGTGTCGAGATCGTGTGCCGGGACGGCTCCGGGGCCTACGGCGAGGCCGTTCGCCGAGCTTTGCCCG
>NZ_JBIUYD010000050.1:0-16555 GCF_044744345.1 Kitasatospora sp. NPDC087315
GACTGGGCACCGACCAAGCTGCACTCCGGCCTGTTCACCCTCAACACCGTCAAGCCGACCGCCGTCGACACCACCGGGGTCAACGGCGCCGCCGTGTGCAAGGGCGACACCGGCGCCCCCACCATCCGCGAGACCAACGGCAGGGCGGAGCTGGTGGCCGTCGCCTCCCTGTCCTGGCAGGGCGGCTGCCTCGGCACCCCCGCCACCGAGACCCGCACCGGCGCCACCAGCACCCGCACCGACGACGTCGCCGGCTGGGTGCAGCAGGTCCGCGCCACCGCGCTGGGCTGGAAGACCCAGGCCCTGGTCAAGGGCGACACCGGCCTCTACCAGGCCACCCGCCTCTACGACGGCTCCTGGACCCCGTTCGAGGACGTCCAGGCCAAGGCCGGCAGCACCGGCGGCGTGCGCGTCGCCTCCACGGCCGGCATCAACGGCGACACCCACATCGTCACCCTCGGCGGCGACGGGCGCCTGCACCACGCCATCCACCGCCTCGACGGCACCTGGCAGCCCTTCGGCGACGTCAACACCGTCGCCGGCAACCTCAACGACATCACCCAGGTGGCCACCGCCAGCGTCGGCGGCGACCTGCACGTCGTCGTGGTGGCCGAGGGCGGCCAGGTCTTCCACACCGTCCGCCTCGCCAACGGGACCTGGGCCGGCTTCGGCCCGGTCTTCGGCGCCACCGGACCGCTGAGCGGCATCACCACCGTCGCGGCCGCCGGCGTGGGCAACGACCTGCACGTCGCCGCCGTCGCGGACGGGAAGCTCTACCACACCCGGCGCACCGGCGACGGGACCTGGAGCGGCTGGGGAGCAGTGGCCTCCGAGGCCGGCGCCACCGGTCCCGTGACCTCCGTCGCCATGGCCCGCCAGGGCGACGCCGTCAACGTCGCCGTCCTCACCGACAACGGCGCCAACCAGTACCACACCATCTGGTTCCCGAACCAGACCTGGCAGCCCTTCCGCTCCCTGAGCGGCGTCCTGGGCCAGGTCACCGCCACCTCCATCAGCGCGGCACCCGTCGACCAGGACGTCCAGTTCGCGGTCGTCACCAACGACAACCGCGTCCTGACCACCGCCCGCCTCGCCGACGGCGGCTGGAACCCCGCCACCGCCCTCAACCTCCAGGGGATCACCGGCAACCACACCGGCACCGCCCTCACCGGCACCCTCTGACACCGCCCCACGACAGGCCCGGGGGCGGACGGCCACACGGCCGCCCGCCCCCGGGCGCACCGAACACACCGAACGCGCCGACATGGCCCCGGGCCCGGGTACGGGCCGCCCCGGCCACGGACCGGGCGCGGCCCGGCAGGACACCGCGCCCGCGTGGCCGGGGCGCGGGGGGCCGTGGCACTGCCCGGCCGCGGCGCTGCGTTCCGGCAGGCGTCGCCGGCCCCGGGACTTCCCGGGGCTCGCGGTCCGCGTGGCCGGGGGTGTTGGAGGCGCGGGCGGGGCGTACGCGTCGCCGGCGCGCTACCGGGGCCCCGGTGGTGCGGGCGGAAGAACGCCCGCCCCGGGGCCTCGGTCGCCGGCCCCGCGCCGCCGGTGGCGGGCGGCGGGTGGCCAAACCGGCGTGTGAGAGCCCACCGGTGGCGCCCCGCACCACGAGGCGCCGGCGCACCGGTCTTGGCCCCGTCTCCCGGCAGGCCGCAGGATGTGCGCTGTTCAGCCGACTTCAGGCTCTCGTACGGCTTCCACCTGGGAGGATCCCATGCTGACCTCGCGCGCCTGCGCCGCTGCCGTCACCGCCGTCCTGCTCGCCGCCGGCACCGCCGCGACGGCGCTGCCGGCCCACGCCGCCGGTCCGAGCGGCCGCCTGGCCGCCCTCAGCCGCTTCGACGACGGCAGCTTCGAGACCCCCAAGGTGGCGGCCAACACCTTCCAGGAGCTCGTGGCGGGGCAGACCATCGGGCCCTGGCAGGTCACGAGCGGATCGGTCGACCTGATCGGCGCCGGATTCTGGCAGGCCGCCGAGGGCGACCAGTCCGTCGACCTCAACGGCTCCGCCCCCGGGTCCGTCTCCCAGGCCTTCACCACGGTGCCGGGGGCGGCCTACACCGTGACCTACTCCCTCGCGGGCAACCCGGACGCGGCACCGGCGGTGAAGACCGGCCAGGCCCTCGTCGACGGCCAGGACTTCCAGGACTTCACCTTCAACACCGCCGGCCGCAACCGGGCCGCCATGGGCTACGTGACCCGCCAGTTCACCTTCGTGGCGACCAGCGCCGCCACCACGCTGGCGTTCGCCAGCACCACCCCCAACAGCGCCGCCGGACCGGTCGTGGACAACGTCCAGGTCCAGCGGTGCGCGCCCTGCCCCTCCTGCAACTGACCGTGCCCCCGGGGGCAGGCGGCACGGTCCGCCCGCCCCCGCCGGGAGCGGGGGACGGGGCACTTCGGTGAACGTCCGGAAAAGCGGAACCCGCAGTAGCGTTTCCGCGGATAGATTCGGGTACTGATCGACCGTCACCGGGGGGACGGCGTCCCCGGTTGCGGGCCGTGGCCTCCCACGTGCCGGTTTCGGCCCGCGCAGAACAGGACTGCCCATGACCCACGCCCAGCCCGCCCTGCCCCGGCGCACCGTCCTGGGGGCGATAGGCGCCGGCGCCGTCGCCCTCGCCGTCACCCCCGCCGTGTCCGCCGCCGCGCCCGCCCCCGCCGCCGGGACCCCGGGCGCCGCGGGCGGCGGGCTCGCGGGCGGTGTGCCGCAGACCCGGGCCATCTCGCCGGCCGGGACGGCCGCCACCCGCGTACGGGCCGGCTTCCCGATCCGCTACGCGGCCGTGAGCTGGCAGGGGCCGCGCCGCGGCGCCTCGATCCGCTTCCACCGCGCCGGCGAGGCCGGCCCGTGGCAGCCGCTGCCGGCCGGCTGCGCCGGCGGCCCGGACGGACACGAGAGCGCCGGCGCGGGCGCGCTGGTCGCCGCCGGCGGCGCGGACGGCTACGACCTGCACCTGCCCGACGGCGCCTCCCGGGTGCGCAGCGCCGCGATCGACACGGCGCACGGGCCGGTGCGCGCGCAGGCCCGTGCGGTGGCCGGTCCGCTGTCGTTCTGCGGGGTGGAGTACCTGTCGCGAGCGGCGTGGGGTGCGGACGAGTCGAAGCGGTTCAAGGACGGGGTGGAGAACTCCCCCGTCAAGTACTACCCGCTGCAGACGCTGACGGTGCACCACACGGACACCGTGAACGCCGACCCGGACCCGGCGGCGAGTGTGCGGGCGGTCTACGAGTACCACGCGGTGACCCTGGACTGGGGCGACATCGGCTACCACTTCCTGATCGACGAGGCCGGGCGGGTCTACGAGGGCCGCTGGTCGGGCGATGACGGCATCCCGGCACACGACGCGGCCGGGAACGTGGTGACGGCGTTCCACACCTCGGGCTTCAACTCGGGGAACCTGGGCATCGCGCTGCTGGGCACGCTGAGCGGGCAGGCGCCGACCGGAGCGGCCCGGCGTTCGCTGACGGTGCTGCTGGGCGCGCTGACCCGGGCGCACGGGCTGGACCCGCGGGCACACACGACGTTCGTCAATCCCGTCAACGGGGTGACCAGGCCGGTGGACATGATCAGCGGTCACCGGGACTGGCTGGCCACCGACTGCCCGGGCGGGGTGATGTACGCGTCGCTGCCGCAGCTGCGTGCGGACGTGGCGGCGCTGGGCCGAGCCGTTCGCGGGGGTTGAGCGGGGTGTGCCGGGGCCGCCCGTCCGTGGTCCGGGCGGGCGGCCCCGGGCCGGTTCAGCGCTGGAGGACGATCTCGGGGTAGCGCGGTGACGGGCCGTCGAACAGGACGGTTGGACGGTGGCGCAGCTGGAGGTCGAAGAAGGCGGCCAGGTAGGCGCGTTGGGCGGTGATGGCGTGCGGGCCGTCGCCGGTGCCGAGGAAGTGGTCGAGGTCGGCGGCGGTCCAGGCGATGGCGGGCCGGGCCCGGGGCAGCAGGAGCTCGAAGTCGGTGTAGGACAGGTGCCCGGAGCCGGTGAGGTTCAACTGGCGTCGCCAGCCGGTGAGTTCGGGCCACAGGGTGTCCCACATGGCGTCGCGGGCGGGGCTGTCCCAGGCGGAGCTCATGAGCAGGACGGGCCGGGTCAGGCCGTCGGTGGCGGGGGCGCCGAAGACGGGGCCGTCGAGGCTGGCGCCGGCCTGGACGCGGGGGTCGTCGTGGAGGGTCTGCAGGGTGGTGGCGCCGCCCATGGAGTGGCCGAACATGCCGACGGTGGCGGGGTCGAGGGCGGCGGCGAGGCCGGGGGGCGGGGGACGGTGGCCGGCGTCGGGACTGGTGCCGGTGGCGGCGAGGGCGGTCAGCCGGTCCAGGACGAGGCGGGTGTCGGCGGCGCGGTAGGCGACGATGCCGGCATCGGTCATGGCGTGGACGGCGGCGGTGTTGCGGACTTCGAGGCGTCCGCCGGGGAATTCGACCTCGCCGGAGTCGAAGGTGTGGTCGATGGCGGCGACGATGTAGCCGCGGGAGGCGAGTTCCTCGGCCAGGGCGGTGTCGAAGCCGCGGTCGCCGCGTGAGCCGGGTGAGTAGAGGACGACGGGGTGGCGGGTGGTGTGGTCGGCGGGGGCGTCCTGGTGGCCGTGGGTGAGCGGCCAGGTGAGGCGGCCGGCGGGGGCGCCGAGGTAGTCGGATTCCAGGTGGGCCGTTTCGGCGGGGGTCGCCCAGGGGGCGGCGGGGTGGCCGGCGGTGGTGGTGGCGGGGTACCAGAGCTGGGTCTTGAGTTCGCGGGGCCGGGGAGTGGGGGCCCAGAGGTCGGGGCGGGTGGGGTCGGTCAGGTGCAGGGTGGTGGTGCCGACGGGGTGGGGTCCGGTGGGCGGGGGCAGGGCCAGCTGGATCGACACGGCCCCGGCGGGTACGGATGCCGCAGCGGCGACGGTGGCGGTGGTGGTGGTGGTGGGGAGAGTGGCCAGAAGGGCGGCGGCGGCGAGCAGGGCGGCGGTCAGGGTCCGCTCGGGCCTGTGGTGACGGGTCGTCATGGTCGTCTGTCCTCGGGGTGGCTGGCGCGTGGTGTGGGTTCCACCGTGCCCGGGGTACGGGAGCGGGCGCGTCCGGCCACAGCCGGGGATCGGGGGCGGCGGGTACGACCCGGGACATAGGCCTGTGGTGCGATGCGAGGGGGTGCGGGGCGTCGCCGGGCCGGCGCGACGGCCACCCCGGGGGCGGGGCCGGCCCGCGCGGCCGGGCCGGGGGCGGGGCGGTGTGCGGGCGGGGCGGTGTGCGCCGGCGGGCCGGGCCTGACCGGTGGCCCACGCCGGGGGCTCACGGCGTGCGGGGCTCCCCGGCGGGCTCGGCGGCGGCCGGGGGCTCGGCGGCGGCCGGGGGTTCGGCGGGTGCCAGGGAGGCCAGGAGGGCGTCGAGGAGGCCGGGGAAGCGCGCGTCGAGGTCGGCGCGGCGCAGGCTGACGAAACGGTTGCGCCCGGCCACACGGGTGCTGGTGACGCCGGCCTCGCGCAGGACCCGCATGTGATGGGAGACGGTCGACTTGTGGAGGTGGTCCAGGCCGAGGTGGCGGGGGTCGCAGGAGTGCTCGGCGCCGTCGGCGTAGGAGGCGAGCAGGCGCATCCGGACGGGGTCGCCGAGGGCGTGCAGCACCGCGACCAGGTCGATGCCGTCGCTGTCGGGCTGGGGCAGCCGTTCGTCTTCCATGGCCGGTCGTCCTCCTGTGGCTCCTGCGGCGGCTCCCCGCGGCGCGGTGGTGGTGCGCGATGGTTTGACAATCATCCACCAATCCCTAATGTTTGACGAGCGTCAAACTGTTGCCCGTTCGTCCAACAGGGGGGAACCCATGCCCGTACGCCTGCTCCTGCTCGCCCTCGGCACCTTCGCCATGGGCACCGATTCGATGGTGATCGCCGGGATCCTCGGCCCGGTCGCCGGCGATCTGGGGGTCTCCGTCCCGGCGGCGGGCCAGCTGGTCACCGTGTTCGCGCTCGCGTACGCGCTGCTGGCGCCGCTGCTCGCCGCGCTGACCGCCCGCTGGCCCCGCCGGCGGCTGCTGCTGAGCGCGCTGGCCGTGTTCACCGCGGCCAACGCGCTCAGCGCGCTCGCGCCCGGCTACGGGTTCCTGCTGGCCACCCGGGTGCTGGCGGCGGCCGGGGCCGCCCTCTACACCCCGACCGCCAACGCGGTGGCCACCACACTGGTGGGCCCCGAGCGGCGCGGGCGGGCACTGGCCACGGTACTGGGCGGGATGACGGTGGCCACCGCGCTGGGCGTGCCGCTGGGCACCTGGGTCGGGCGCTCCGACTGGCGGCTGACGATGTGGCTGGTCACCGCACTGGGGGCGGCCGCGTTCGCCGGACTGGCGCTGCTGCTGCGCGGCCTGCCCGCGCCCGCCGCCGCACCCGGGCTGCGGGCCCGGCTGGCCCCACTGGGCGAACGCCGGGTGCTGGGCGCGGCCGCGACCACACTGGTGTTCTTCCTCGCCTTCCAGTCGGTCTACATCTACCTGGCCACCGCCGTCGCCCCGGCCACCGGCGGGCGCTCCGAGCGGCTGAGCCTGGTCCTGCTGGTCTCGGGCCTGGCCTCGGTGGCGGGCAGCTGGCTCGGCGGGCGTCTGGTGGACCGGATCGGCGTGCGGCGGGTACTGCTGTGGGGCTCGACGGTGGCGGCAGCCGCATTCACGGCACTGCCCTGGGCGTCGGCCAGCATGCCCGGCGCGCTCACATACGCGGCGGTGACCCCACTGGCCGGCTGGGCCGTGTCGGTGGCACTGCCACACCGGCTCGCCTCGATCGACCCGGCCAACGCACCCCTGCTGATCTCCCTCAACAGCAGCGCCCTCTACCTCGGCACCGCCGCCGGCGGCGCAGCCGGCAGCGCGTCCATCGCACTACTGGGCGAACGCTGGTTCCCGCTCGCGGCCACCGCCCTCGCCCTGACGGCCACAGCCACCGCCGCAGCCACCACCCGCGGAGAGAACCAGACCCACCCGTCCACCTCCACCCCGGCCACACCCACCCCCGCCCCCGCCGCCCGGCCATAGGGCCTGCGGCGGGCGGGCGCGCGGACGGCGGAAAAATGCGTGCGTTACGCACGCTTCTCGCACCCTACCCGAGGAACGCGTGCGCCACGCACGCTACGATCGGGGGGTGGACCCCGCACACACCCCTGGCACCCGGACCCCCTCCCCCAGCTCCTCGCCCTCGACCACTCCCGGGGACACCGTCGCCGACGCCCTCGCCGTCCTGCTCAAGCGCGGCACCCGCACCCACCTGTACCGGCAGCTGACCGAGGGCCTGGGCGAGGCCGTGGACGAGGCCACCTACCCCGTGCTGAGCGGCCTGGCCCGCACCGGGGCCCGCAGCGCCGCCGAACTCGCCACCGAGATCGACCTCGACCGCTCCGGTGTCAGCCGGCGCGCCTCCCGCCTGGAGGCCGCCGGGCTGCTGCGCCGCGAGGCCGACCCCGGCGACCAGCGGGCCACCCTGCTGGCCCTCACCCCGGCCGGTCACGACGCCGTGTCGGTGATGCGCCGGCGCCTGGCCGGGCGGATCACCGCCACCCTCGCCTCCTGGCCCCCCGGGGAGGCCGAGGCGTTCACCCGCGGCCTGCGGCGCTTCGTCGAGCAGGGCCCGTTCACCGGGCCCTGAGCCCCCGCCCCCGGGACGTGCCGGCCCGAAGGACAGGGCGGCGGGGGTTCACGATCCGTTCCGGGCGGCCCGGGAAGCCCCCGCACGACAGGCCGGAGGCTTCCCGGGCCGCCGGCGCTCAGACGCCGCCGGACACGGTCCCGGGGCCAGGAGGGGTAGAGCGAGAAGAGGTCGGCCCGGCTCCTGTACTGGGCGGTCCGGTCGCTTCCACGGTCGCGATCCACATCCGGATCGTCGCGCCGACCCAGGCGTCTTCCGGCGGCGAGCCCCCATGGCGGGTGGGGCGACAGAGGGCGGGCCGCACGATCCGCCGGACGGATCCGGTCACGGAATCAGCAGAGTAAAAATCAATTATCTTACAGCATCAACGAGTTGAGCATCTTCGACGAACGAGGAGGCGCCGCATGGGCACCCGGGGGTGCGTGCAAGAATCACCCCGGAGCGGCGGGCAACCACCTGGACCTGCCCGCTCTTTGACTGCTATTCAGGGAGCCTATGGTGAGCTTGGCTGCAACAGTTGACCTTCAACTCGCCCGCTTTTCCAATGTTTTGATCTACTCTGCGGTATCCGTGTACCTCCTGGCCATGTTTGCTCACATCTTCGAGTGGACTTTCGGCAGCTCGGGCTCGGTCGCGCGTCGCTCGGCCGAGCAGACCGGCCTCGCTGACGCGGTTACCGCCCCGGAGAGGGCCGCGCGCCGCGAGGTAGCGGTGACCGTTGCCTCGTCCGATGGGGGAACCACCACCCTCGTCCGCCCTCTTCTGGCCGGTGCAGGAGCCGCCAGCGTGACATCGGGCCGAGGGGACGGCGGCGGAACAGACGGGCCCGGTGCGGCGGGGACGAGTGCCAGGGGTGACCTCGCCGGCCGGATCGGCGTCTCCCTCGCTGTGCTGGGGGCGCTGCTCCACGTCGGCGGGGTTGCCACCCGGGGCATATCGGCCGCGCGGTGGCCGTGGGGGAACATGTACGAGTTCTCCTGTGCCTTCTCCCTCGCGACCGTGCTGATCTATCTGGGCCTCCTCGCCACGAAGAAGCCCGTCAGGTGGCTGGGGCTGCCGGTCACGGGAGCTGTGGTCCTCACCCTCGGCCTCGCGGTGACCGTGCTGTACACGGACACAGAGCAGCTGGTACCGGCCCTGCACTCCTACTGGCTGGCCATTCACGTCACTGCTGCGACAGCGTGCGCCGGCGCCTTCTACACCGCTTTCGCGGCGACGTTACTGTTCCTGGGAAAGGATTCGTACGAGAGTCGGCGCGCTTCCGGCCGGCCGGACGGCCCATGGGGGACTTCGGCACATGTCTGGGAACGTCTGCCGGCCGCGGCAACCCTCGACAAGTTCTCGTACCGGATGAACGCCGTGGTGTTCCCTCTGTGGACCTTCACCATCGTGGCGGGCGCCATCTGGGCCGAGGCGGCATGGGGAAAGTACTGGGAGTGGGACCCCAAGGAGACGTGGTCCTTCATTACCTGGATCGCGTACGCGGCCTACCTCCACGCGCGTGCCACCAGTGGCTGGAAGGGACGGAAGGCCGCGTATCTGGCGCTGGTCGCCTTCCTCTGCATTCTCTTCAACTACTACGGCGTCAACATCTTCGTGACTGGCAAGCATTCGTACGCCGGAGTCGGCTGACGGCCGACGGGAGAGGGAGGCGCGCGTGCCTCCCTCTCCCGGTATCACCTCGACCCGGTGGAACCGGGTCTCAGGAATCCCTTCGCTGGAGCACTGCGCCGACACCCGCCGGCAGGACGAACGGATAAAGGGTGGTCGCGATCCACGCGGGACCGGCAGGGTCCGCGCTCCGGGGGGCTTCAGGAGGCCGCCCCTCGAACCCCCGCCCCGGGTGCTGTCATGGCGGCCTCTCGGGGCGGGGCACCGCCTGCCGGGAAGGGCCCACCGTGTCCCCTCCCGTGTGGTCGGCCGTGCGGCGGCGCGGGGCCGTCCGTCCGCGGACCGGCCTGCCGGGCGGCCGGACCCCCAAGAGGCGACACCCCCCGCTGGAGGAAAGGTGCCGCTGCCGCAGACCGTCCGGTACCCGGCAGGCCGCGCCGGGCCAGCCGGGCCGCAGGGCGGGCCCGTTACCGTCGCGGTCCTGCCACGGCGTAGACCGCGGTGCCGGTCACCAGCAGGGCCCACGCCGTACCGGTGGCCGCCGCCGTACCGGAGGGAAAGATCATCCAGCTGGCCACCTCTCCCGCGGTGCCGCGCAGAGCCGGGACGAGGAGGGCGTACGCGAGCCAGCCGGTCGGCAGGGTCCACGCGAACTGCGCCCCGCACAGCACCGCACCGAGCGCGGCCAGGCCGGCCAGGCCCGCGCTGTCTCGGACGACGACCCAGGCGGGGGCGAGCTCCGCTCCCGCCGCCTGGACCGCCAGCAGCGCCGCACCGGCGGCCGCGCCGGTCAGCAGCACGTGCGCCGCCCGCCGGGGTGCCCACCGGATCGCGGCCGTCCGCTCCAGAGCGGCGTCCTGCCCGCCGAGCCCGACGGAGGCGGCCGCCACGTTCGCGGCCAGGACCAGGACCGCGATCCCCAGGTCCATCGGGCCCGGGCCGCCCCGGTTGAAGGCCCACACCGCCGACGCGACGAGCAGGACCGCGGCGGCCGAGGCGGGCACCTGCCGTGAACGCGCGTACAGCATCAGCCACCTCATCGCGACGCCTCCCCCGCCAGCACCGCAAGCTGCGCGTCCGCGCAGGAGAGCGCGGCGCCGTGCACCTGGGCGATCCGCGAGCGCTGCTCGGCCGGAGGCAGGGCCGTCAGCTTCTCCCAGGCGGCTTCGGCGTCCGCCCAGGCACGGCGCGCGTACTCGTCGGCCTCCGGCTCCCGCAGCGGCCGGAGCTCGTGATCGCCGAGGGCCCAGCTCGCAACGATGCTCTGGACCGGGACGCCGGCCAGCCCCCCGCCCTCCCAGACGGTACGCGGTCGGCAGTTCGGTGCCAGGCCCTGGGCGACCAGCCGGCGGGTCAGTTCCGGCCCCGCCGCCCCGGTGAGCAGTGGGTCGTCGAAGTCGATCAGCACCACGTCGCCGGAGAGTTCGCGTTCGCCGGCGATCGCGCGCAGCGTGGTCTCCTCCCGCACCGAGACCGGCGCCCGGTCGCCCAGGGCGTCGTGCAGCACGCGCAGCGCTTCCCTGCCGCGCGGGGCGAGTTCGGGCAGGTGTGAGCGGTGCGCCCGCGTCACGCACACCGGGCCGTCGCAGACCAGGGTGGCGGCGGCCTTGTCGACGACGTAGGTGTCGCGCGCGGCCGCCGGGAGGATCAGCAGGGCCAGGGCCGCGCCGGCCAGGACGGGGGCCACCGCGAGGAGCCGGGCCCGGCGGGTCGCGGCGATCAGCAGTGCGAAGCCGGTGGCGAGCAGGCCGAGCAGCCAGAGCGTCTGGCCGAGGTCCACGGCGCCGGACAGGGTCAGCAGCATCTGCCGTGGCATCTCGGTCACCGGGGACAGCAGGCAGAGCCGGTTCGGCAGGTGACCCGACGGCAGTGCCCCGTCGGTGAACAGCCGCAGGAAGACGGTCGCCGCCAGGAAGAGCACCACCAGGAGCGGCGGGGTGAACACGGAGGGCAGGGCCCGCGCGACGCCCATGCCGAACACGGCCCCCGCGACCAGGGCCAGCACCGCCACCAGCGAGATCACCGGCCAGGACGGCGGCGTGTAGGTGGCAGGGCCGAGCGCCACCTGGACCGCGCCCACCAGGACGAGGAGGCCGAAGCCCGACGCCAGTGTGATCGCCGTCGCGCCGGCCGGCAGTGCCGCGCGGTGCCAGGGCGGCCGTGGTGTGGTCGTCAGCAGTTCGGTCATCCGTGAGCGGGAATCACGCAGCCCGTGCACCGCCCCGAAGCCCACCGCGAGTGGCCACATGAAGGCCAGCATGCACCGGGTCGTCAGCGCCATCGACGTCCACTGGGCCGTCCACGCGGCGGCGCCCCGCCACCACATTCCGTCGATCAGGCAGAGGAACGCCAGGCTGCCGCCCAGGACGACGACGCCGGCCCACGGGGCGACGGAGCGTTTCAGCTCGGTACGCAGGACACGTGTGTTCACCAGGTGCCTGCCTGCCGGCCGCGGGTGCTCAGCAGCGCCGAGTAGCCGCGCTCCAGGGGGCTGTCGCCCGGGTGCTCGGTGCCGCCCGCCGCGGCCAGATCGTCCGGTGTGCCCTGGAAGACGAGGCGGCCGTCGGCGAAGAGCACCACGTCGGAGCAGGCCGCCGCGACGTCCTCGACCAGGTGGGTGGAGACGACCACGCAGGCCTCGCGGCCCAGTTCCTGCAGCAGTTCGCGAAAGCGCAGCCGCTGTGCCGGGTCCAGGCCGGCCGTCGGCTCGTCCAGCAGCAGCAGGGCGGGGTCGTTGACGATGGCCTGGGCGATGCCGGCGCGGCGCACCATGCCGCCGGACAGGGTCTTCATCCGGTGGTCGGCGCGGTCCGCCAGGCCCACGCGTTCCACGGCGCGCTGGACGGCCGCGGGGATGTCCGTCTTCGGGACCTCCTTCAGCCAGGCCATGTACTCGACGAACTCGCGTACCGTGAAGCGCTTGTAGTAGCCGAAGTCCTGCGGCAGGTAGCCGATGCGGCGGCGCAGGGCCCGGTGGTCGCCCACCCGGCCCACCGGGGTGCCGAGCAGTTCCAGTTCGCCCCCGGCGGGGGGCAGCACGGTGGCCAGTGCCCGGATCAGGGTGGTCTTTCCCGCCCCGTTGGGTCCCAGGAGGCCGTGGGTACCGGTGCCCAGGCAGAGGTCGAGCCCGTCGACGGCCGTCTTCTTGCGTGCGGCGCGCACTTTCAGGGCGCCGGCGCGGATCTCCCAGGCGTAGGTCTTCGGCGCGGTGTCGGCCGCGCTCGTCACGGGTGTCATGCGGTGGTGCCTTTCGGGGGTCAGCGGTGGTTTCACAGCGTTGAGTACGCGTTCCTGCGGGCGATCACGGCGGCGGTGGCCAGCGCGAGGAGCAGTGCCCATACGGGCAGCCGGTCCGGCTGCAGGGCGAGTTGCAGGACGTAGGGGGTGCGGCCGGTGGCCCAGGCGGGTGCCACGACGACGGCGCCCCACGCGGCCGCCAGGGCGGTGGCGGCGCGGGCGGGGCCGATCACGCTGCCCAGGGCCAGGGCGGTGGAGGTGAAGGCCAGGGAGGGCAGCAGCCACTGGGCGGCCGTCATGGTCCCGGTCAGCCACCCCCCCAGCAGGAGCCCGGGCAGGACGACGAGGAGGACCGCCGTGGTGCGCCGCAGGAGCAGGGGCAGGCCGGCCCGGGCGGTCGAGGCCGTCAGTTCGTGTGCCGGGTCCAGGGCGCGCGACCACGAGGCGGCGACGCCGCACAGCGGCAGCACGGGCGCGATCAGCAGCACGGGTGAGGCGTCGCCGAAGACCCTCGCCGGCGCGACCGCGTCCAGCAGCAGCGCCATCAGGGTGACGGCGGCGGTCATCGCCAGCCACGGGGTCATCACCGGTGTCAGCCACGCCGACACCCACCTCGGGCGGCGGCGCGCGGGTGCCGGCACGGCCGCGTCCAGTTGCGGTTCCAGACCGGCCCGGACGGTGTCGACGAGCGCGGCGACGCCGGGTACCCCGGTGGCCACGCAGGCCGCCAGGCGGCCACGGCACGGCGCGCACGTCTCCAGGTGGGCCTCCAGCGCCCAGACCGTGTCCGCGGCCATCGCCGTGTCACCGCGCGCGTAGTCGTCGATCAGCCGCCCCGACGCGTGTTCCCCGCTCATGCCAGCGCCTCCCGCATCGCGATCCGGGCCCGGCGGGCACGGGTCTTGACCGTGCCTTCGGGCAGTCTGAGCAGGACCGCGGTCTCCCGGACGGAGAGCCCGTCGAGGACCGTGGCCTGCAGTACCTGTCGCAGTTCCGGCGCCAGGCGCCGCAGGGCATCACCCACGTCGCCGCCGACAGCCTTGGCGAGTGCCTCCTCCTCCGCCGCGGGCACCACCGCCCGTTCCGCGGCGGCGACGGGCGGCTCGGCGTGGTGGGCGCGGCGCCGGAACGCGTCGACGAGACGGCGAGCCGCGATCGTCCACAGCCACCCGACGGCCGACCCGCCGACCGCGCTGCCGGCGAACGCGCCCGCCGCGCGCCACACCGCCAGATAGGTCTCCTGCATGACCTCCGCGACGATCTGCTCGTCCGCGCAACGGCGGCGCAGCCGCACCGCCAGCCACGGCGCCGTACGCCGGTACAGCTCGTCGAACGCCCCGCGGTCGCCTCTGGCCACCAGCCGCAAGAGGTGTTCCTCGTCCAGCCCGTCCGGTGTTCTCCTGCGTGATCTCACACCAGCCAGACGCCGGACACGGCGCGCGGGTTCTGCGCCCGCCGTGATCTGCGTCACGACGCCGGGAGGGGTGGCCGAGGACAGCGGGGGGGCGGCGGGGGGCGGGGGGTGCGGTCCGTGACGGCGACCGGACCGGGGCCGCCGACAGGGGCCGGTCACCGGGGAGGTGATGACGGGGGGTTGATGACGGCGGGGTGGTGTGCCGACCGGGGGTGTTCACGGGCGTGCGGCCGACCGCAGGACGCGGGACCCGGGCGTGCCGGCCGCCCACGGGGCATGGGACCCGGGGGTACGACACCTGTCGGCCGCCACCGCGGGCTGTTGCCCGCGCGGCGGTTCCGGCAGGAGCGGGCGAGGCCGCCCCGCCACGGGCACGGGACGCCCGGCCGGGGGTTCCGGCCGGGCGTCCCGTGCGGGCGGCCGCCCGGTTCGGCGGCCCGGGCGGGGGGGGTGTCAGGTGGTGGGGCCGGTGAGGACCTCGCCGACGAGCTGGCGTGCCTCGTCCTGGACCCGGGCGAGGTGCTCGGGGCCGTGGAAGGACTCGGCGTAGATCTTGTACACGTCCTCGGTGCCGGAGGGGCGGGCCGCGAACCAGGCGTTCTCGGTGCAGACCTTGATGCCGCCGATGGCCGCGCCGTTGCCCGGGGCGTGCGACAGGACGGCGGTGACCGGCTCGCCGGCCAGTTCACCGGCGCGTACCCGCTCCGGCGACAGCCGGGCCAGCAGCGCCTTCTGCCCGCGGTCGGCGGGGGCGTCCACCCGGGCGTAGGCGGGGGTACCGAAACGGGCGGTCAGGTCCTGGTAGTACTGGCTGGGGGTGCGGCCGGTGACCGCGGTGATCTCCGAAGCCAGCAGCGCGAGCAGGATGCCGTCCTTGTCGGTGGTCCACACCCCGCCGTCGCGGCGCAGGAACGACGCCCCGGCCGACTCCTCGCCACCGAAGGCGATCGAGCCCTCCAGCAGCCCGTCGACGAACCACTTGAAGCCCACCGGCACCTCCACCAGCTCGCGCTTCAGGTCGGCGGCGACCCGGTCGAGCATCGAGGAGGACACCAGCGTCTTGCCGACCGCCGCGTCCAAGGGCCACTCGCCGCGGTGACGGTAGAGGTAGTCGACGGCCACCGCCAGGTAGTGGTTGGGGTTCATCAGGCCCCCGTCCGGGGTGACGATGCCGTGCCGGTCGGCGTCCGCGTCGTTGCCCGTGGCGATCGCGTACTCGTCACGGCGCCCGATCAGCGAGGCCATCGCGAAGGGCGAGGAGCAGTCCATCCGGATCCTGCCGTCCCAGTCCAGCGTCATGAACCGCCAGGTGGGATCCGTCAGGGGGTTGACCACCGTCAGGTCCAGGCGGTGCGTCTCGGCGATCCGCCCCCAGTACGCCACCGACGCCCCGCCCAGCGGGTCCGCACCGATCCGCAGGCCCGCCGCCCGCACCGCGTCCAGATCCAGCACCGACACCAGATCCTCGGTGTACGCGGTGAGGTAGTCGTAGCGGCCGGTGGTCGCCGCCGCCAGCGCGCGGGCGTACGGCACCCGCTTGACCCCGCGCAGACCCTCACGGATCAGGGCGTTGGCACGGTCCTGGATCCACCCGGTGGCCTCCGAGCCCGCCGGGCCGCCACTGGGCGGGTTGTACTTGAACCCGCCGTCACGCGGCGGGTTGTGCGAAGGCGTCACCACGATACCGTCCGCCAGCGCCTGCGGATGGCGGCGGTTGTGGGCAAGAACCGCATGCGAGAGAGCCGGAGTCGGGGTGTAACCGTCCGCGCTGTCCAGCAGCACACTCACACCGTTGGCCGCCAGGACCTCCACCGCGGTCACCCTCGCCGGCTCGGACAGCGCGTGGGTGTCCGCACCGAGGAACAACGGACCACTGACCCCCTGCTCCGCCCGGTGCTCACAGATCGCCTGCGTGGTCGCGGCGATATGGTCCTCGTTGAACGCCGCGTCCAGCGACGACCCGCGGTGCCCCGAGGTACCGAACGCCACCCGCTGCCCCGGCTCCTGCGGATCCGGATGCAACGCGTAGTACGCCGTCACCAGCCGCGCGACATCCACCAGATCACCCGGCTGCGCCGGCTGTCCGGCCCGTGCGTGTGCCATACGTCTTCTCCCGCCAGTTTCCCTGCCCGCACGCGTGGCCCCCACGGCCCCGCGCATCCTTCCCCCGCGCTCACCGATCGTAACCAGCACACGACCCCGCCCAACGCACGGGGCACCACAGCACACCAGGCCCGGACCCGGACAGAGTCCGGACGGGGCCCGGGCAGAGTCCGGGCGGGTGTCAGGCGGGCGGCTGCTGGCGGTGGGCGTCCAGGGCGGGGGCGGTGGTGGTGGCGAGGAACTCCGTGACCCGGTACGAGGCCAGGCCCTCACGGGCGAACGGGTCGGTGCGGGTGAGCTCCTCGACCGCCGCCCGGTCCCCGCCGACCGCGATGATGACACCGCCATCACGGGGCACCTTACGGCCGGAAGCGAGAAACGTGCCCGCCTCGTAGTGCTCGCGCAACCAGTCGACGTGCCGCGCGAGCGCGGCGTCGACGCGATCCAGGGAAGCGGTACAGGTCAGCTCCAGAACGAACATGGCACCAAGGCTAGCCCCAATGCCGGTGACTTAATTCGTGTCTCGCTTGGTGATCGTGACGGTGGCTGGTTGGGGTGGTGGCCAGTTGCGGTGTTGGGCGCGTTTGAGGG
>NZ_JBIUYD010000051.1:0-15725 GCF_044744345.1 Kitasatospora sp. NPDC087315
GAGCTACCTCGCCGGCCTCCACCTCCGCGCCTCGATGATCTGGATCAAAGACCTCACCCAGACTGCCCTTTGATCACAACCCGATACGGTCCCTAGCCGCGCCGCCAGCGGTTGGTGATCGGCAGCCGGCGGTCCCGGCCGAAGCCCTTGACGGAGATCTTCGGGCCCGGCGGGTACTGCCGGCGCTTGTACTCGGCGGTGTCGACCAGCCGTACCACCCGGTCCACCACCGCCGGGTCGAAGCCGGCCGCCACGATCGCGTCGCGGCCCTGGTCGCCCTCGACGTACAGGTCGAGCACGGTGTCCAGCAGGTCGTAGTCGGGCAGCGAGTCGCTGTCCACCTGGTCCGGCCGCAGTTCGGCGGACGGCGGCTTGCTGATGGTGTTCTCCGGGATCGGCGGCACCTCGCCGCGCCGCTCGGCCTCCTCGTTGCGCCAGCGGGCGAGCCGGAAGATCAGCGACTTGTAGACGTCCTTGATCGGCCCGTACGCGCCCACCGAGTCGCCGTACAGCGTGGAGTAGCCGACCGCCAGCTCGCTCTTGTTGCCGGGCGCGAGCACGATGTGCCCCTCCTGGTTGGAGATCGCCATCAGCAGGGTGCCGCGCAGCCGGGACTGCAGGTTCTCCTCGGCCAGCCCGGTCAGCTCGGTGGCCGCCAGGTAGGCGTCGAACATCGGGGCGATCGACACGGTCCGGAAGTGCAGCCCGGTCCGGCGGGCCAGCTCGGCGGCGTCGTCCCTGGAGTGCTGCGAGGAGTAGCGGCTCGGCATCGAGACGCAGTACACGTTCCCGGCGCCGATCGCGTCCACCGCGATGGCGGCCACCAGGGCCGAGTCGATGCCGCCGGAGAGGCCGATCAGCACCGACCGGAAGCCGTTCTTGGTGACGTACGCCCGGGTGCCGGCGACCAGCGCGGCCCAGATCTCCGCCTCGTCCGAGACCCGGGGCGCCACCTCGGCGGTCAGCGTCTCCCACCCTTCGGCCGGGGGGACCTTGATGGCCGGGGCCGGCCGGGGCTCGCCGGCCAGCTCGGTGCGGACCAGGTGCAGCCCGTCGCTGAGCAGCAGGCCGTCGGTCTGGTCGCTGCCGGAGGCCGGCAGGTCGAGGTCGAGGACCAGCAGGTGCTCCTCGAACTGGGGGGAGCGGGCCAGCACCTCGCCGTCCGCGCCGACCACGATCGAGTCGCCGTCGAAGACCAGCTCGTCCTGGCCGCCGACCATGTTGACGTACGCCAGCGGGCAGCCCGCCTCGGCGGCCCGGCGCCGGACCAGCTCCAGCCGGACGTCGTCCTTGTTCCGCTCGTACGGCGAGCCGTTGATCACCAGCAGCAGGCCGGCCCCGGCCTCGCGGGCGGCGGTGACCCGGCCGCCGTCCTGCCAGATGTCCTCGCAGATCGCCAGCGCCACGTCCACCCCGTGCAGCCGCAGCACCGGCAGCTGGTCGCCGGGGACGAACCAGCGGTACTCGTCGAACACGCCGTAGTTGGGCAGGTGGTGCTTGGCGAACCGGGTGGCCACCTCGCCCCGGTACAGCACCGCCGCGCAGTTCTGCGGCGACCCGGCGGGCCGGCCGAACCGCGGCGAGGCGTGCTCGGAGCGTCCGAGGTACCCGACCACCACCGGCACCTCGCCCAGGCCCTCGTCGGCCAGCCGCGCGGCCAGCCCGACCAGCGCCGAGCGGGACGCCTCGACGAACGAACGGCGCAGGGCGAGGTCCTCGACCGGGTACCCGGTCAGGGCCATCTCGGGGAAGGCGACCAGCTGGGCACCGGCGTCGGCGGCCTGCCTGGTCCAGCGCACCACCTCATCGCTGTTGCGGGCGATGTCACCGACCCACGGGTCGATCTGGCTCAGGGCGAGACGGAGATTGGGCATGGCTCCGAGTGTAATCGTCGATCTGACGCAATGTCTCCGCCGGGGGGTCACCACTGCCCTCCCGCGCGGTGATCGGACATGATGGGGGAAGCCGCTCCCGGGTGGCTTCCGGGCGTAACGCGAACGTAAAGAGCAGAGGTGAGACTGTCCCCATGGGCAAGCAGCAGGAGTTCGTGCTTCGTACGCTCGAGGAGCGTGACATCCGGTTCGTCCGGCTGTGGTTCACCGATGTACTGGGGTTCCTGAAGTCGGTCGCGGTGGCGCCGGCGGAGCTGGAGCAGGCCTTCGAGGAGGGCATCGGCTTCGACGGCTCGGCGATCGAGGGCTTCGCCCGGGTCTACGAGTCCGACATGATCGCCAAGCCGGACCCGACCACGTTCCAGATCCTGCCGTGGCGCTCGGAGACACCGGGGACCGCCCGGATGTTCTGCGACATCCTGATGCCGGACGGCTCGCCGTCCTTCGCCGACCCCCGGTTCGTGCTGAAGCGGACCCTGGAGAAGGCGTCCGCCCTCGGGTTCACCTTCTACACCCACCCCGAGATCGAGTTCTTCCTGCTGAAGAACCTGCCCGGCGACGGCACCGCGCCGATCCCCGCCGACCAGTCCGGCTACTTCGACCACACCCCGCGCGGGGTGGGCCACGACTTCCGCCGCCAGGCGATCACCATGCTGGAGTCGATGGGCATCTCGGTGGAGTTCTCCCACCACGAGGGCGCACCCGGCCAGCAGGAGATCGACCTGCGCTACGCCGACGCGCTCTCCACCGCAGACAACATCATGACCTTCCGCCTGGTCATGAAGGAGGTCGCACTGGAACAGGGCGTGCACGCCAGCTTCATGCCGAAGCCGTTCTCCGACCACCCGGGCTCCGGCATGCACACCCACCTCTCCCTCTTCGAGGGCGACCGCAACGCCTTCCACGAGTCCGGCGCCGAGTACCAGCTCTCCAAGGTCGGCCGGTCCTTCATCGCAGGCCTGCTGAAGTACGCCGCCGAGACGGCCGCCGTCACCAACCAGTGGGTGAACTCCTACAAGCGCATCTGGGGCGGCTCGCAGCGCACCGCCGGCGCCGGCGGCGAGGCCCCGTCGTACATCTGCTGGGGCCACAACAACCGCTCGGCCCTGATCCGGGTGCCGATGTACAAGCCCGGCAAGCAGGGCTCCACCCGGATCGAGGTCCGCTCGCTGGACACCGGCTGCAACCCCTACCTGGCCTACGCCGTCACCCTCGCCGCCGGCCTCAAGGGCATCGAGGAGGGCCTCGAACTCCCGCCCGGCGCCGACGACGACGTCTGGGCGCTCACCGACGCCGAGCGCCGCGCCCTGGGCATCCAGCCGATGCCGCAGAACCTCGGCGAGGCCATCGACCTGATGCAGCGCAGCGAACTCGTCGCCGAGACCCTCGGCGAGCACGTCTTCGACTTCTTCCTCCGCAACAAGCGCCAGGAGTGGGAGGAGTACCGCTCCGAGGTCACCCCGTTCGAGCTGCGGAAGAACCTCCAGGTGCTCTGAGCCCGGGACGGGCGGGCCGGGCCGGCCGGAGCCCGGACCGGCCGGCCCGGTGCCGTCGGCGGCACGGCGGGGCCGGGCCGCGTAACCTGCTGAAGCAGGTCGGAGCCGGGAGCCGGAGGGGCGATGACGGTGGAGGAGCAGCGGGCCGGGAGCCGGATCAGCCGGCCGGAGATCAGACTGGTCCGGCGCGGGTTCACCGATCCCGCGCAGGCCGTACGGCTGCTCGCCGGGCCGGGGCTGGAGGAGCTCGCCGACGACCCGCTGCTGCTGGACGCGCTCGGCGCCACCGCCGACCCGGACCTCGCGCTGCTCGGGCTGGCCCGGCTGCTGGAGGCCGCCGACGCCACCGACCGGCACACCCTGCGGGACACCCTCGCCACCTCCAAGCCGCTGCGCGACCGCCTGCTCGGCGTGCTCGGCGCGTCCACCGCGCTCGCCGACCACCTGGCCCGGCACCCGCACGACTGGCACGCCCTGGTCACCTTCGAGCTGCGCGACATGCACCCCGGTCCGGAGGACTTCCTGCGCGCGCTCCACCAGGGCGTCCGGGAGAACGAGGGCGGCAGCCCGGCGGACGCGCTGCGGATCGCCTACCGCCGCTGCCTGCTGGCCATCGCCGCCCGCGACCTCACCGGCACCACCGACCTCACCCAGACCGCCGCCGAACTCGCCGACCTGGCCGGCGCCACCCTGCAGACCGCCCTCGACATCGCCGCCGAGCAGGACCCGGACGCCGCCCGCGCCTGCCGGCTCGCCGTCATCGGCATGGGCAAGTGCGGCGGCCGGGAGCTCAACTACGTCTCCGACGTCGACGTCATCTTCGTCGCCGAAGCGCGCGAGGGCGTCGACGAGCAGGAGGCGGTGAAGGCCGCCACCCGGCTCGCCGCCGCCCTCACCCGGCTCTGCGCCGACACCACCGGCGAGGGCACCATCTGGCCGGTGGACGCCAACCTGCGCCCCGAGGGCCGCAACGGCCCGCTGGTCCGCACCCTGGCCAGCCACCTCGCGTACTACCAGCGCTGGGCCAAGACCTGGGAGTTCCAGGCCCTGCTCAAGGCGCGCCCGGTCGCCGGGGACGCCGAACTCGGCCTCGCCTACCTGACGGAGCTGGCCCCGCTGGTCTGGCAGGCCGCCGCCCGGGAGAACTTCGTCGCCGACGTGCAGCAGATGCGCCGCCGGGTGGTCGACTCCATCCCCGCCACCGAGCTGGACCGCCAGCTCAAGCTCGGCCCGGGCGGCCTGCGGGACGTCGAGTTCTCCGTCCAGCTGCTCCAGCTGGTCCACGGCCGCACCGACCCGGCGCTGCGCAGCGGCAACACCCTGGAGGCGCTGGCCGCGCTCTCCCGGGGCGGCTACGTCGGCCGGGCCGACGCCGCCTCGCTGGACGCCGCCTACCGCTTCCTGCGCTCGCTGGAACACCGCATCCAGCTGCACCGGCTGCGCCGCACCCATCTGATGCCCAAGGGCGAGGAGGACCTGCGCCGCCTCGCCCGCTCCCTCGCCCCGCTGATCAACGGCGACACCCGGACCGACCCGGTCGCCGCCCTGCAGCGCGAGTGGAAGCGGCACGCCGTCGAGGTCCGCCGGCTGCACGAGAAGCTGTTCTACCGCCCGCTGCTGGACGCCGTCGCCGAGCTCCCGCCCGGCGCCGCCGGCCTCACCCCGGACGCGGCCCGCGCCCGGCTGGAGGCGCTCGGCTACGCCGACCCGGCCGCCGCGCTGCGCCACCTCGCCGCGCTCGCCTCCGGCGTCAGCCGCAAGGCGGCCATCCAGCGGACCCTGCTGCCGGTCCTGCTCGGCTGGTTCGCCGACTCCGCCGACCCGGACGCCGGGCTGCTCAACTTCCGTCAGGTCTCCGACGCGCTCGGCCGCACCCCCTGGTACCTGCGGCTGCTGCGGGACGAGAGCGCCGCCGCCGAGCAGCTGGCCCGGGTCCTCTCGGCCGGCCGCCTCGCGCCCGACCTGCTGCTGCGCGCCCCCGAGGCGGTCGCCATGCTCGGCGACCGGCAGGGCCTGGTGCCGCGCGGGAGGCCCGCTCTCGAACAGGAGATACTGGCCGCCGTCGGCCGGGCCGGCACCACCGCCGGGGCGGTCGCCGCCGCCCGCTCGGTCCGGCGCCGCGAGCTGTTCCGCACCGCCGCCGCCGATGTCCTCGGCCGGTTCGGCGACGACCCCGGCGCGGCCCTGGACACCGTCGGCGAGGCGCTCACCGCGCTCAACGCGGCCACCCTGCAGGGCGCTCTGCGCGCCTGCGTGGCCGGCTGGGAGGCCCAGCACGGCGCCCTGCCGACCCGGATCTCGGTGATCGCGATGGGCCGGTTCGGCGGGCACGAGATGGGCTACGGCTCCGACGCGGACGTGCTCTTCGTCCACGAGCCGCTGCTCGGCTCCCTGGAGCACGACGCGGCCCGGGCCGCCCAGAGCATCTGCCACGAGCTGCGCACACTGCTCGGGGCACCGTCCACCGAGCCGCCGCTGCTGGTCGACGCCGACCTGCGCCCGGAGGGCCGCAACGGCCCGCTGGTGCGCACCCTCGCCTCGTACGCGGCGTACTACCGGCGCTGGTCGCACGCCTGGGAGAGCCAGGCGCTGCTGCGGGCCGAGCCGGCGGCCGGGGACGAGGCGCTGGGGGAGCGGTTCCGGCAGCTGATCGACCCGCTGCGCTACCCGGGCACCGGGGTGTCCGAGCGGGACCTGGTGGAGATCCGCCGGATCAAGGCGAGGATCGAGACCGAGCGGCTGCCGCGCGGCGCCGACCCGACCACCCACACCAAGATCGGCCGGGGCGGTCTGGCGGACGTGGAGTGGACGGTCCAGCTGCTCCAGCTCCAGCACGGGCACCGGGTGCCGGCGCTGCGCACCACCCGGACCAGGGCGGCGCTGGCCGCGGCCGCCGGGGCGGGGCTGGTCGGGGCCGAGGACGCGGCGGTGCTGGACGCCGCCTGGGTGCTGGCCTCCCGGGTGCGCGGCGCGGTGATGCTGGTGCGCGGCCGGCCCGGCGACAGCTTCCCCGGGGACGCCCGCGAGCTGGCCGGGGTGGCCCGTTACCTCGGGTACGGGGCCGGGCACAGCGGCGAGCTGGTGGACGACTACCGGCGCACCACCCGGCGGGCCCGGGCGGTGGTGGAGCGGCTGTTCTACGGCTGAGGCGGCGCGGGCCGGGACGGGCCTCGCGAGGAGGCCGCCGGGACGGCGAAGGGCCCGCGGAGACGGATCTCCGCGGGCCCTTCGTACCGGGGCCAGGACCGGGGTCAGGACCGCCGGGCGCTCATGGCGGGCTCGCTCCACTGCTCCGGGACGGTGACCGGTGCCTCCACCGTCTCCCGGGCCGGTGCCCTGGGCAGCCGGTAGGGCCAGACGTGGTAGATCAGCCGGGCCGCGACGAAGCCGATCATGAGGCAGATCTCACCGCCGACGGCGTCCATCCAGAAGTGGTTGGCGGTCGAGACGATCACCACCAGGGTGGCGATCGGGTAGAGCAGGCCGAGGGCCCTGGCCCAGGACGCCCGGGCCAGGAAGAAGATCGTCAGACCACACCACATCGACCACCCGATATGCATCGAGGGCATCGCCGCGAACTGGTTGGAGACGTGCTTGGCCGGTCCGGAGGCCATCGAGCCCCAGGTGTGGTGGACGGCGACGGTGTCGATGAAACCGCCGTCGGTCATCAGCCGGGGCGGCGCCAGCGGGAAGAAGAAGAAGCCGACCAGGGCGATGCCGGTGGTGACGAACAGCACCGTGCGGGCCGCGACGTAGCGGCCGGGGTGCCAGCGGTAGAGCCAGACCAGCACGCCGATCGTCACGACGAAGTGCAGCGTCGCGTAGTAGTAGTTCATCCCCACGATCAGCCACCCGACGCTGTCCACCGCGTGGTTGACCGAGCGCTCCACGGCGATGCCGAGGTTCTGCTCGAACTCCCAGATCCAGCCGGCGTGCTTCTGGGCGACCGTGGCCTGCTCGGGGACGGCGTTGCGGACCAGGGAGTAGATCCAGTAGCTGATCCCGATCAGTGCCAGCTCGAACCAGATCCGCGGGCGGGCCGGCGACCGGCGCTGCTCGCGGATGCGGCCGCGCAGCGCGGCCGTACGGGACTGGGGCGGTCGGGTGGCTCCGTCGGGAGTCCGGCCGGATGAGGCCTGGCCCGCTTCGGAACCGCCACCGCGCGCCGCACCGGCGCGCTCGGCGCCGCTCTGCTGGATCTCGGTCGGTTCCCCCATGGACGAGAAGTCTGCCAGACGTCCCGTAGCCGTCTGCTCATCCTCCGGAAGTGGATTCTTCACCAGCTGTCCCCCTTGAGGGCTAGGGGGCGGATCCCACCGGGACGGGGGGTGCGATCGGGTCTGGTGCGAACCGGTGGGACGGGCATGCGTCCCATTGTCACGCCGACCGGATCGGACCGGGCAGTCGGGGGTCCGGACACGGCGCGAAAGGCCAGGTTTCCCAGCACGAAACGGTTTCTGCATCTTGCTGAAACATATTGCAGGCCGCTAGCGTCCTGGAAACTCGATCACCCCTTTCCCTCGCAAGGGAGCCCTCAGTGGCCGATGTCCCGCCCCGCCGCCGGCGGAGCACCACCCCGCACCGCAGACCCGGCCGGACGGCCGCGCTGCTCGCCGCCTCGCTGACCGCCGCCACCCTCGGCGGCACCCCCGCGGCCCTCGCCGCGGCCCCGCCCGGTCCGCCCTCGGACGCCGCGCTCGCCGCCACCGCCGGGCGGCACGACCTCACCCGGGAGCAGTTCTACTTCGTCCTGCCGGACCGCTTCGCCAACGGGGACCAGGGCAACGACACCGGAGGCATCGTCGGCGGCCGGCTGGAGAACGGCTTCGACCCCGCCGACAAGGGCTTCTACCACGGCGGCGACCTGGCCGGCCTGATCCAGCGGCTCGACTACATCCAGGACCTCGGGACCACCGCGATCTGGATGGCCCCGATCTTCAAGAACAAGCCGGTCCAGGGCGCCGGCGACCCCGGGGGAGCGTCGGCCGGCTACCACGGTTACTGGATCACCGACTTCACCCAGGTCGACCCGCACTTCGGCACCAACGACCAGCTCAAGGAGCTGATAGCCAAGGCGCACGCGCGGGGCATCAAGGTCTTCTTCGACGTCATCACCAACCACACCGCCGACGTCGTCGACTACCAGCAGAAGCAGTACGGCTACCGCTCCACCGGCGCCTACCCGGTGCTGGACACCGAGGGCAACCCGGTCGACGAGACCGCCGTCGCGGACCGGGGCGCCCCCTGGCCGAAGCTGACCAAGGACTCCTTCCCCTACTCCCCGGTCTTCCGCAACCCGGCCGACGCCACCGCCAAGACCCCGTCCTGGCTCAACGACCCCTCGCTCTACCACAACCGGGGCGACTCCACCTTCGTCGGCGAGTCCGCCACCGAGGGCGACTTCTCCGGCCTGGACGACCTCGACACCCAGAACCCCAAGGTGGTCAAGGGTTTCGAGAAGGTCTACCAGCAGTGGGTCAAGGACGCCGGCGTGGACGGCTTCCGGATCGACACCGTCAAGCACGTCAACATGGCCTTCTGGCAGCAGTGGGCGCCCGCGCTCAAGGACTTCGCCGCCAAGCAGGGCAACAAGAAGTTCTTCATGTTCGGCGAGGTCTACTCCGGCGACCCGGCGGTCACCTCGCCGTACGTCACCAAGGGGAAGCTCCAGGCCACGCTGGACTTCCCGTTCCAGAACGCCGCCCGCTCCTATGTCTCCCAGGGCGGCTCGGCGAAGAACCTCGCCGACGTCTACGGCCAGGACTACCGCTACACCACCGCCGACACCGACGCCTACGAGCTGCCGACCTTCCTCGGCAACCACGACATGGGCCGCTTCGGCTCCTTCCTGCAGAGCGACAACCCGGGCGCCGGCGAGGCCGCCCTGCTGAAGAAGGACCGGCTCGCCAACGAGCTGATGTTCCTCACCCGCGGCCAGCCCGTCGTCTACTACGGCGACGAACAGGGCTTCACCGGCGCGGGCGGCGACAAGGACGCCCGGCAGGACCTGTTCGCCTCCAGAACCCCCTCCTACAACAGCGACCGGGTGCTCGGCGGCACCGCGGGCTCCGCCGACCGCTACGGCCGGGGCGGCGAGCTGTACCAGGGCATCGCCGGCCTGGCCAAGCTGCGCCGCGACCACCCGGCGCTCGCCGACGGCGCCCAGATCGAGCGGTACGCCGCCGACGGCGCGGGCGTGTACGCCTTCTCCCGGATCGACGCGGGGCAGCAGGTCGAGTACCTGGTCGCGGTCAACAACGCCACCGAGGCGAAGACCGTCACCCTGGACACCTTCTCGGCCGGCCAGGGCTTCGACCGGATCTACCCGGCGGCGGGGGAGCGGCTGACCAGCGGCGCGGACCGCACGGTCACCGTCACCGTCCCGGCGCTCTCCTCGGTCGTCCTCAAGGCGGCCGGGAGGATCGCCCCGGTCGCGGCGGCCCCGCGGCTCACCCTGGCACCTCCGGCCGACGGTTCCAGCGGCACCGTCACCATCGGGGCGGCGGCCGACGGCGGCGGCTTCGACCGGGTCACCTTCGCCGCGCAGGTCGGCACCGCGCCCTGGCAGGTGCTCGGCACCGCCGACAGCGGTTCGTCCGGCTCCGCCGGCGGCGGACTCTTCCGGGTCACCCAGGACCTGGGCGCCGTGCCGCCCGGCACCGTCGTCCGCTACAAGGCCGTCGTGCAGGACTCCAGCGGCCATCTGCGCTCCGCCACCGGCGCCTTCACCACCGGCGCCCCCGCGCCCACGCCGGTGCCCAGCGCCACCGCCCGCCCGTACGCCGTCGTGCACTACCAGCGCAAGAACGGCGACTACGACGGCTGGAACCTCTACGCCTGGGGCGACCTCGCCGAGGGCGAGGCCACCCAGTGGCCCGCCGGGCACGGGTTCACCGGCCGTGACGCGTACGGCGCCTTCGCGTACGTGAAGCTGCGCAGCGGTGCCTCGGACGTCGGCTTCGTCGTCGAGAAGGACGGCGTCAAGGACGTGGACGCCGACCGCCACCTCGATGTCGGCGCCACCGGCGAGATCTGGCTCAAGGAGGGCGACCCGACCGTCCGCACCGCCAACCCCGGCCCGGTCGACACCCAGCCCGCCGACACCGCCGTCATCCACTACAACCGGGCCGACGGCGACTACGACGGCTGGGGCCTGCACGACTGGACCGGCGCCGCCAAGCCCACCGACTGGGGCAACCCGCTGCTGCCGGTGCGCCGCGACGCCTTCGGCGCCGTCTTCGAGGTGCCGCTCGCCCCCGGCGCTACCAGCCTCAGCTACATCCTGCACCGGGGCAACGACAAGGACCTGCCGAACGACCAGTCGCTGGACCTCGCCGTCAACGGCCGCGAGGTCTGGATCCTCGGCGGCCGGGAGGGCTACCTGCTGCCGCAGAACGCCGCCGCCTCCGCGCAACTGGACCTCGGCTCCGCCAGGGCCCAGTGGATCGACGCCAGGACGGTGGTGGTGCCCGCCGGCTACGGCGCCAACGACGCCGCGCTGGCCGGCGGCACCAGCGCCCAGCTGGTGTACGACCCCGAGGGCGGCATCCGCGCGGAGCGGGGCGCGCTGACCAGGCCCGGCCGGTGGATCCGGCTGGAGCCCGCCGCGGGCGGTCTCACCGACGCGCAGAAGGCCAAGTACCCGCATCTGGCGGGCTACCGGGCCTTCACCGTGGACGCCCGCGACGCCGCCCGGGTCCCTGTCGCGCTCCGCGGCCAGCTGCTCTTCACCGAGCACCTGCCCAGCGGCGCGGTCCTGGCGGCCACCGGGGTGCAGATCCCCGGCGTCCTGGACGACCTGTACGCCCGCCGCACCGGCCGGGTCGACTTCGGCCCGGCGTACTACCACGGCAAGGTGGCGCTCTCGGTCTGGGCGCCGACCGCGCAGGAGGTCTCCGTCCAGCTCTTCGACAGCGCGGCCGGCGGTACCCCGAAGACGGTGCCGCTGAAGCTCGACGAGGAGACCGGGGTCTGGGAACTCGTCCGCGACAAGGCCGAACTGGACGGCAAGTACTACCTGTACCAGGTGAAGGTCTGGGCGCCGTCCGTCCAGCGGCTGGTGACCAACACCGTCACCGACCCGTACTCGGTGGCGCTCGCCGCCGACTCGAAGCGGAGTCTGGTCGCCGACCTCGCCGCCAGGGAGCTCAAGCCCCAGGGCTGGGAGAACCACGCCGTCCCGAAGGCCGTCCCGCCCGCGCGGCAGCAGATCCAGGAACTGCACGTCCGGGACTTCTCGGTGGAGGACACCACCGTGCCGGCCGCCGAGCGCGGCACCTACCTGGCCTTCACCGAGTCCGAGTCGGCGGGCATGCGGCACCTGCGCGAGCTCGCCAAGGCCGGGGTGACCACCGTCCACCTGCTGCCGACCTTCGACATCGCCACCATCCGGGAGAACCGGGCCGAGCAGAAGCTGCCGGCCTGCGACCTCGCGTCCCTCGCGGCGGACAGCGAGAAGCAGCAGGAGTGCGTGGCGGCCGTCGCCGCCGACGACGCCTACAACTGGGGCTACGACCCGCTGCACTACAACGTGCCGGAGGGCTCGTACGCGACCGACCCCGGGGGCACCGCCCGGACCGTGCAGTTCCGGCAGATGGTGCAGGCGATCCACGCGGCCGGACTGCGCGTGGTGCTGGACGTGGTCTACAACCACACCGCCGCGAGCGGGCAGGCCGAGCACTCGGTGCTGGACCGGGTGGTCCCCGGCTACTACCAGCGGCTCGACGCCAACGGCAAGGTCACCACGGACAGTTGCTGCGCCGACACCGCGCCCGAGCACGCCATGATGAACCGGCTGGTGGTGGACTCCGTCACCACCTGGGCCCGCGAGTACAAGGTGGACGGCTTCCGCTTCGACCTGATGGGCCTGGACCCGAAGTCCACCATGCTGGACGTGCAGGCCGCGCTGCGCGGGATGACGCCGGACTCGGACGGCGTCGACGGGAAGAACGTCTTCCTCTACGGCGAGGGCTGGAACTTCGGCGCGGTCGCGAACAACGCCCGCTTCGAGCAGGCCACCCAGCTGAACATGGCCGGCACCGGCATCGCCACCTTCGACGACCGGATCCGGGACGCGGCGCGCGGCGGCAACTTCCAGCTCTCCTCCGCCCCGCAGCAGGGCTTCGCCTCGGGCCTGTACACCGACCCGAACGGCTCGCCCGACAACGGGACCGCGGAGCAGCAGAAGGCCCGGCTGCTGCACCAGATGGACCAGCTGAAGGTGGCGCTCACCGGCAACCTGGCCGGCTACTCCTTCACCGACAGCTCCGGACGGGCCGTCACCGGCGCGGGCGTCGACTACAACGGCGCCCCGACCGGCTACGCGGCCAGGCCCGGCGAGTCGGTGGAGTACGTGGACGCGCACGACAACGCCGACCTGTTCGACGCGCTGGCGTACAAGCTCCCGGTGGGCACCGCGCCCGCCGACCGGGCCCGGATGCAGGCGCTCGCGCTGTCGCTGACCGCCCTGACCCAGGGCCCGGGCTTCGCCCAGGCCGGCAGCGACCTGCTGCGCTCCAAGTCGCTGGACGCCAACTCCTACGACTCGGGGGACTGGTTCAACGCCATCCACTGGGACCCGGCCCAGGGCAACGGCTGGGGCCGGGGCGTGCCGATGGCGGCCGACAACCAGGAGATGTGGCCGACCGCCAAGTCCCTGCTGGCCGACCCGAGGCTGACGGTGGGGGCCGCCGACATCCGGGCGGCCACCGCGCAGTACCAGCAGTTCCTGCGGATCAAGCAGTCCTCGCCGCTGTTCTCGCTGCCCACCCTCGCCGAGGTCCAGCGGCGGCTCTCCTACCCGCTCTCCGGCACGCCCGGCGAGACCCCCGGGGTGATCACCCTGCACCTGGACGGCACCGGGCTGAAGGGCGCGGAGAAGGGTGTCACCGTGGTGTTCAACGCCACGCCCACCGCGCAGGGCCAGACGGTGGCCGCCCTGAGGGGGACGGCCCAGGCCCTGCACCCGGTTCAGGCGGGCGGCGGTGACCAGGTGGTCGGCCGGTCCGGCTTCGACCCGGCGACCGGCACCTTCACCGTGCCGGGCCGCACCGTGGCGGTGTTCGTCCAGAGCTGACGGACCGCCGGCACCGGGCCCCGCGCCGCCACCTCGGCGGTGCGGGGCCCGGTGCGTTTCCGGACGGCCGGTGGCCGAAAGCGGTCACTGGCACGGCCGGAAAGGCGAGGTGCCGCGCGACCCGGGCACCGCTGTCCAGTATCCGGACCCGGATCGGGCCCGGAGTGCTGGTCAGTGCCCGCCGGAAGTGATCGAACTCTTTCGGTGGTAATGAAACCCATCGTCGTAAGTTCCCGTACCCGTAACACAGTTGGCGGTTCGGTGGATGAACGGGCGGAGTTGCTAATCGGCCAATCCCTGGCATGCATCTGTCATTAACGGCTCGTTTGCTGCCACGATTCCTCCGGCTGCAGACGTGGGGGCCCCACCCCCCGGTGCAGCTGTCCCAGGTCAGGTACAGCGCATCCCCCTCTGTAACTCACCTTCGCTCCGTCACCGCACCCGCGCCGCACACCGGCGGCGGGGGCCCCCACTGTGCCGCAACCCCGCGGCCAGGTTCTCTCCACCGGGCGCGCACCCCGCGCCGGTCGGAAAAGGAGTCCGCATGTCCCGCTACACCCAGGCCCGGAAGGCAGCGGTTGTCATGGCCGCAACCACCGCGCTGCTGGTGACCGGCATCCCGGTCATCGCGCAGGCGGCCACCCCCGACGTGCCGGCCGCCGGCCCGCAGTCGGTGGCGAACCGGGCGCAGCTGATCGCCACCGCGACCCAGCAGTCCGCCACCCTCGCCCAGACCCTGGGCCTGGGCAGCGAGGAGAAGCTGGTCACCAAGGACGTCGTCCAGGACGCGGACGGCACCCGTCACCTGCGCTACGAGCGCACCCTGAACGGCCTTCCGGTACTCGGCGGCGATCTGGTGGTGCACCAGAGCGCGAGCGGCGCGACCAAGGGCGTGGACCGGGCGAGCACCGCCGCGCTGACCGGTGTGAGCACCTCGCCGAAGCTGGCCGCGCCCACGGCGCAGTCCGCCGCGCTGGCCGCCGAGTCGGGCTCCGCACTGGACACCGCGCCCCGTCTGGTCGTGTGGGCCGCCGGTGAAAGCCCGCGACTGGCCTGGGAGACCGTGGTCTCCTCCACCGGGTCCGACGGTACCCCGAGCAAGCTGCACGTGGTCACCGACGCCACCACCGGCCAGGTCATCCAGAAGTTCGAGGGCATCCAGGCCGGCACCGGCAAGGGCGTCTTCGTCGGCAACGTCAACATCGGTACCACACAGTCGGGTTCGACCTACCAGCTGAAGGACGCCACCCGCGGTGGGATGTACACCACCAACCTGAACCACGGGACGTCCGGCACCGGCACCCTCTACAGCAAGTCCACCGACAGCTGGGGCGACGGCACCGCCGCCAACGGCGAGTCGGCCGCGGTCGACGCCCACTACGGTGTCGCGGCCACCTGGGACTACTACAAGAACACCTTCGGCCGCAACGGCATCCGCAACGACGGGGTCGGCGCCTACAGCCGCGTCCACTACGGCAACAACTACGTGAACGCCTTCTGGGACGACTCCTGCTTCTGCATGACCTACGGCGACGGCTCCGGGAACACCCACCCGCTGACCGAACTCGACGTCGCGGGCCACGAGATGAGCCACGGCGTCACCGCGGCCACCGCCAACCTCAACTACTCGGGCGAGTCCGGCGGCCTCAACGAGGCCACCTCGGACATCATGGGCACGATGGTGGAGTTCTCCGCCAACATCCCCACCGACAACCCCGACTACCTGATCGGCGAGCTGATCGACATCAACGGGGACGGCACGCCGCTCCGTTACATGGACAAGCCCTCCAAGGACGGCGCCTCGGCCGACTACTGGTCCTCCACAGTCGGCAACAAGGACGTCCACTACTCCTCGGGCGTCGCCAACCACTTCTTCTACCTGCTCTCCGAGGGCAGCGGCGCCAAGGTCATCAACGGCGTCAGCTACAACTCGCCGACCCAGGGGAACATCACCGTCACCGGCATCGGCCGGGACAAGGCGGCGGCGGTCTGGTACCGCGCGCTCACCGTCTACATGACCTCCACCACCAACTACGCTGCGGCGCGCACCGCGACGCTCAGCGCGGCCACCGACCTGTACGGCGCGAGCAGCGCCGAGTACAACGCGGTCGCCACCGCCTGGGCGGGCGTCAACGTCGGCTCCGTGCCCAGCGGCGGCGTCACCGTCACCAACCCGGGCAACCAGTCCACCGCGCTGAACGGCTCGGCCAACCTGCAGATCACGGCCACCGGTGGCACCGCGCCGCTCGGCTACTCGGCCAC
>NZ_JBIUYD010000052.1:0-13915 GCF_044744345.1 Kitasatospora sp. NPDC087315
TCCGCTCATCCGCAGGCGACTTGACCTGCCCCACCCTCGCCACACCACAACCAACGAGACACCGACCACAAAGTCACCGGCATTGGGCCTAGGCCTCGTCCCAGGCCTGGATCGAGGTCTGGTCGACGATCCGGCCGTCCCGCAGGTCGGCGACCGAGGTGGCCAGGACCCGGACCCCGTCGGGGTACTGGCAGGCCTCCATGAAGGCGATGTGGTCGCCCTGGACCACCACCTGTTCCAGGGTGTGGGTCATCTCCCGGCCGTAGATGTCGCGCAGCATCGCGCCGATCTCGCTCCGGCCGTGCATCACCAGCGGATGGCTGGGCTGGGTCTTGTGGTCGACCATGCGCACTTCGGCATCGTCGGCGTAGAGCGCGAGGAGGGTCTCGGCGTCCCCGCGTTCGATGCCCTCGCGCAGGGCGGCGGTGTCGAAGTCGGAAGGTGCCGCCATGGTGCTCATGTTCTCGCTCCTCCGGTCGGATTCCGTCGGGCTCGTACTCCGAGCGTACGCCCGCCGGGCCGGGCCGGACCGGCCCGTGCTCAGGCCGCCGGCGTGGACCGCAGATAGGCCGCGAGGGCGGTGATCGCGGCGGGGTTGCGCGGGCTCTCCACCAGGTCGACGTAGTCCAGCACGAAGATCCGGTCGTTCCTGACCGCGGCGACGCCGGCCAGCGGCGGGAAGGACTTCAGGAACTTCCGCTTCGCCTCGGCGTCGGTGTCACCGTAGTTGTTGATCACGATCACCTCGGGGTCGCGCTGCACGACGCTCTCCCAGCCGACGGTGGTCCAGGAGTCGGCGACGTCGCCCATCACGTTGCGCCCGCCGGCCTTGGCGATGATCTCCTCGGGCGCGGCGTACCTGCCCGAGGTGTACGGCTTGTCCTCACCACTGTCGTAGAGGAAGACGCCCGGCCGGTGCTCGGGCTGCGGCACGGCGGCGACCTGCGCCCGGAAGTCGGCGATCAGCTTGTCGGCCCGGTCGCGGACGTCGAAGATCTCGCCGAGGTTGGCCAGGTCGGTGTAGAGCGCGTCCAGCGGCGACATCACCCCGCGCTCCGGGCCCTTGCCGCTGCGGCAGGACTCGCTGAGCACGTAGGAGTCGATGCCGAGGCCGGCCAGCACCTGCGGGGTGAAGCCGTCGGCTTCGCCGAAGCCGTAGTGCCAGCCGGCGAACACCAGGTCGGCCCGGGCGTCCAGGACGAGCTCCTTGGTGATCGGCTGCTTGGAGAGCCAGGCGGTCTGCTGGTAGCCGTCCTTCCACGGGACCTTGGCGAGGTCGCCCTTCTCGTCGGGCATCACATAGCCGGCCATCCGGTCGGTGAGGCCGAGCGCGAGCATCAGCTCGGTGATGCCCACGTCGTTGGTCACCGTCCGGGCGGGCTTCGCCTTGTAGGTGACCTTGGTGCCGCAGTTGTCGACGGTCACCGGGTAGTGGTCGGAGCCCGCCGCGGCCTCGCCGCTCGGGGCGATCTCGGCCCCGCACGCGGTCAGCGCGAGGGTGAGCAGGGCGGTGGCGGCGACGGCCTTGGTGCGCATGGGAGTTCCTCGGGTCGGGGGGAGGGGGCGGAAAGGGCGGGAGGGGAAGCGGGGTCAGCGGAGCCGGTCGAAGAGCAGCTGGACGGCGCCGGTCTCGGGGTGCCGTACGGGGGTCGCGCGGACGCCGAACACCCCGGCCAGCAGCGCGGGGCGCAGCACCTCGACGGGCGGTCCGGAGGCGACGATCCGGCCGGCCCTGATCACGTACAGCAGGTCGCAGTGGCCGGCCGCCAGGTTGAGGTCGTGCAGCGCGGTGAGCACCGTCGGCCCGGCCGCCCGGACCAGCGCCAGCACCTCCAACTGGTGGGCGATGTCCAGGTGGTTGGTGGGTTCGTCGAGCACCAGCACCCGGGGCTCCTGGACGAGCGCGCGGGCGATCAGCACCCGCTGCTTCTCGCCGCCGGACAGGCTCAGGAAGCCCCGCCCGGCCAGGTGGTCCGCGCCGACCCGGGCCAGCGCCTCGGCGCAGCGCCGGTCGTCCCCGCCGGTCGGGCCGGCGAATCCGCTGCGGTGCGGCAGCCGGCCCATGCCGACCACCTCGGCCACGGTGAAGTCGAACTCGGCGGAGTGTTCCTGCGGCAGTGCGGCGACCCGCCGGGCGGCCTCGCGGGGGGTGAGCGCGTGCAGGTCCTCGCCGCCCAGCCGGACGGCGCCGGCGGCGGGCCGCAGTGCCCGGTAGACGCAGCGCAGCAGGGTCGACTTGCCGCTGCCGTTCGGTCCGACCAGGCCGACCACCTGTCCGGCGGCGGCGTCCAGGGTGATGTCGTGGACCAGCCGGGCGCCGGCGATGTCGACCGAGAGCCCGTCGACGGCGATGTCCAGGGCGGTCTCGATGGCGGTCTCCGGGGTGTCCGTGGTGTCGGTGCTCGGGTCGGCGTTCGCGCCGGTGCCCATCAGCGGCCTCCGAAGGAGTAGCCGCGGCGGCGCATCAGCAACAGGAAGCAGGGCACCCCGAGCACCGCGGTGACCACCCCGACCGGCAGCTCGGCGGGCGCCAGCAGGGTGCGCGAGACGATGTCCACCCAGACCAGCAGCAGCGCCCCGGCGAACGGCGCGACCAGCAGCACCCGGCGGTGGCCGGCGCCGACCAGCATCCGCACCAGGTGCGGCACCATCAGCCCGACGAAGCCGATCGCGCCGCTGACCGCGACGACGGTGCCGGTGACGGCCGCCGTCACCACGAACAGCTGCCGGCGCAGCCGGTCGGGGTCCACACCGAGCGAGGCCGCCGTCTCGTCGCCCATGGCGAGCGCGTCGAGGCGCCCGGCGGAGAGGGCGAGGCAGGCCAGGCCGGCCAGCACGGTGACGGCGGCGATCGGCACCGAGCCCCAGGTCGCCCCGCCCAGGCTGCCGAGCAGCCACATCATGGCGCTGCGGGCCGCCTCGCCGCGCGCGGCGCCGAACACCATCAGCGCCGTCACCGCGGAGAAGCCGTAGGACATCGCGGTGCCGGTGAGCACCAGCCGCAGCGGGGTGAGCCCGTAGGCGGTCCGGGCGGCCGCGTACACCAGCAGCATCGCCAGCAGGGCCGAGCCGAAGGCGGAGACCGAGAGCGCCCAGACCCCGAGGGAGGCGAAGGCGCCGAGGAGCAGGACGGCGTTGGCGCCGACCGCCGCGCCGGAGGAGATGCCGAGGACGAACGGGTCGGCCAGGGCGTTGCGGACCATGGCCTGCACGGCGACCCCGGTGGCCGCGAGCCCGGCGCCGACCACGGCGGCCAGTACGGTGCGCGGCAGCCGGATCTCCCAGACGATCACGTACGCCGCCGCCTCCTCGGCCTCCAGCCGACCGCCCGTCAGCCCGGCGCCCAGCAGCCGCAGGACCCGGGACCAGCCGAGGTCGGAGGAGCCCAGGGCGACCCCGCAGACCAGCGACAGCAGCAGGGCCGCGGCCAGGCCGGCGGCCAGGGGCGCGGCGGGTATTCGACGGACCGGTGCGGTCACTGCGGTGCTCACGAGGGGGGCGCGCCTTCGCCTCGGGCCGTGGGCGGCGCGGGGCGAAGCGCCCGGGCCGTGGCGGGGCCGGGGCGCCATCCCCTCGCATTCCACGGCGAGTTGTCGGGAGGTCGGCGCCCCAGGGCGATCGGGCTCACGGGGCCGGGGCCCCGTCCACCGTTGCGGGTCAGCGCCGGATTCGGACCGGACTTCCCCCATGGGACGCCCTGGCAGCATAACAAGCGCTAAGGCCAGGCAACCCTTACAGGTGCCGCCGGGCATGTCCCGGAAACGCGCGACCGCCCCCGTCCGGTGTGGTGGTCCGGGCGGGGGCGGTCGACGGAGGCCGAGCGGCGGTCAGGCCTGCTTGGTCTCCCAGAAGATCTTGTCGACCTCGGCGATCAGGTCGAGCAGGGCCTGGCCGGTGGCCGGGTCCGTCGACGCCTTGGCGGCCGAGGCGGCCTTCAGGGTGTCGTTGATCAGCTGGTGCAGCTGCGGGTACTTCTCGAAGTGCGGGGCCTTGAAGTAGTCGCTCCACAGCACCGAGATGTGGTGCTTGACGGCCTCGGCGCGCTGCTCCTTGATGATGACGGCGCGAGCGCGGAAGTGCGCGTCCTCGTTGGCCTGGTACTTCTCCTGGGTGGCCTTGACCGACTCGGCCTCGATCCGCGCCTGCGCCGGGTCGTACACGCCGCAGGGCAGGTCGCAGTGGGCGTGCGCGGTGGCACGCGGTGCAAACAGACGAGAGAACATGGGAGTCCTTCCTTAGATCGTCTTCCCGCGCCCGAGATTACCCTTCCGGTCACGGGGTTTCGCGATCGGTCGGTGGGCCTAGGGCAAAAGGCGGACCCGGAACCGGGTGAATCCGGACACCGGCGGGTGACGGTCCGTACGGCAGACTGGGACGCGGCGAGCCGGGAGGAGGAGTCGTGACGCGGATGGCGGAACCGGAGGGCGGCACCCGCGGGGGTGCCGCACCGTTCGGACTGATCGACGTGGCGGGGGACTCGATGGTGCCGACGCTGCGTGAGGGCGACCGGCTGCTGGTCCGGTACGGGGCGCGGATCAGGCCGGGCGCCGTGGTGGTGGTCCGCCACCCGTTGCAGCAGGACCTGCTCGTGGTGAAGCGGGCCGACGGCCGGCGCCCGAAGGGCTGGTGGCTGCTGTCCGACAACCGGCTGGTCGACAGCGACAGCCGCAGCTACGGCGCCGTCCCGGACGAGCTGGTGCTCGGCCGGGTGCTGCTGCGGCTGCGCCCCCGGCCGGCCTGGCTGGCCCCGGGCCGCCGGCTGGAGCGCCTGCTGCTGGGCCCGCTGGTCCGGGTGCCGGGCCTGGCCCGCCGGCTCGGCGTCTGGGTCCGACCGGAGGATCTCTAGCCCGGAGGGCCGCTAGCCCTGCCCGGCCAGGACGGCGGCCTCCTGGCGCTTGCGGGCCCGGTACGCGGCGACGTTGGCGCGGGTGGCGCAGCGGTCGGAGCAGTACCGCCGGGAGCGGTTGGTGGAGGTGTCCAGGTAGGCGTTGCGGCAGGGCGCGGCCTGGCAGATGCCGAGCCGGTCGGCGCCCAGTTCGGTGAGGTGGACGGCCAGGCCCATGCAGGCGACCGCGCTGAAGTGGGCCGTGGCGGTGGGCGAGTTGTCGGCGAGGTGCAGGTGCCAGCGCGGGCGCCCGGCGTCGTCCAGGTAGTCGTGGCCGGAGACCAGCGGGCTGACGGGGTACTCCATCAGCAGGCTGTTCAGCAGGTCGACACCCCGGATCTCGTCCCCCTCGGCGGCGGCCTCGAAGACCCCGCGCAGCCGGGTCCGGACGGCACGCAGCCGGGGCAGGTCGGCTTCGTCGGCGAGCGCGGCGGCACGTGTGTTCTCGGAGAACAGGCCGCGGACGGCGTCGACCGAGGTCAGCGTGTCGGTGCCGCGCTCGGGCTCCTCGGTGTTCACCAGCCGGACGGCGAGGTCGGCGTACGAGGCGAGCTCCACGGTGGTCCTTCCAGAATCGGTAACGGGCTGACTGGCTCCAGCCTATTACCTGGGCGGGGCAGGCGTCGGCGCCCGGCAGGTCCGGCCTGCCGGGCGCCGACGGGAGCGTCCTAGAGCACCTTGGACAGGAACGCGCGGGTGCGCTCGTGCTGCGGGTCGGTGAGCACGTCGCGGGGGGTGCCGGACTCGACCACCACACCGCCGTCCATGAAGACCAGCGCGTCGCCGACCTCGCGGGCGAAGCCCATCTCGTGGGTGACGACGATCATCGTCATCCCCTCGTCGGCCAGACCGCGCATGACGTCCAGCACCTCGCCGACCAGCTCCGGGTCGAGCGCCGAGGTGGGCTCGTCGAAGAGCATCAGCTTGGGCTTCATGGCCAGCGCGCGGGCGATCGCGACGCGCTGCTGCTGTCCGCCGGAGAGCTGGGACGGATAGCTCTTCGCCTTGTCGGCCAGGCCGACCCGCTCCAGCAGGGCCATCGCCCGCTCCCTGGCGGACGCCTTGGCCTCCCTGCGGACCTGGACCGGCGCCTCGATGACGTTCTCCAGCGCGGTCATGTGCGGGAAGAGGTTGAAGCGCTGGAACACCATGCCGATGTCGCGCCGCTTGAGGGCGACCTCGCGGTCCTTGAGCTCGTGCAGCCGGTCGCCCTTCTGCCGGTAGCCCACCAGTTCGCCGTCCACCCAGAGGCGGCCGGCGTTGATCTTCTCCAGGTGGTTGATGCACCGCAGAAAGGTCGACTTGCCGGAGCCGGAGGGGCCGATCAGGCAGAACACCTCGCGCTGCTTGACCTCCAGGTCGATGCCCTTGAGCACCTCGACCAGGCCGTACGACTTGCGCACGCCCTCGGCCCTGACCATCGGGCCGTCGGTGCCGGCGTCGGCCGGGGTCGCGGGGGTCTTGGTCAGATCGGTCATACGTGGCCACCTCCCTCAAGGCCGGGAACCACGTCGTGCTTCCCGCTCGGCACGGGCTTGCCGGCGAACAGGCGGCGGAGCCGCTGGACCGGGGTCGGGGGGAGCGTCCGGTTGGTACCGCGGGCGTAGTGCCGCTCGATGTAGTACTGGCCGGTGGTGAGCAGCGAGGTCAGGAACAGGTACCAGACGGAGACCGCGATCAGCACCGGGATGGTCTGGAAGGTGCGCGAGAAGATGTTGTGGCCGGCCTGGTACAGCTCCTCCAGCGCGATGGCGCTCGCCAGCGAGGAGGTCTTGAGCATCGAGATGGTCTCGTTGCCGGTCGGCGGGATGATCACCCGCATGGCCTGCGGCAGGACGATCCGGCGCAGCGCGGCCGCGCGGCTCATGCCGAGCGCGTGGGCGGCCTCGGTCTGGCCCTCGTCCACCGACTGGAGGCCGCCGCGGACGATCTCCGCCATGTAGGCGGCCTCGTTGAGGCCGAGACCGAGCAGCGCCGCGGTGAAGACCGGGATCAGCGAGTTGGTCGACTCGGACCAGAACGCCGGCCCGAACGGGATGCCGAGCGACAGCTTGGGCCAGATCGCGGCGAGGAAGTTCCAGAAGACCAGCTGGACCAGTACGGGGGTGCCGCGGAAGATCCAGATGTAGAGCCAGGCGGTGCCGGAGAGCAGCGGGTTGGGCGAGAGCCGCATCACCGCGAGGACGACGCCGCCGATCACGCCCATCACCATGGCCAGCGCGGTCAGTTCGAGCGTGACGCCGACGCCGTGCAGGATCTGGTCGTTGAAGAGGGTGTCGCCCACGACGTCCCACTGGAAGGCGGGGTTGTTGATCAGGGCGTTGAGCAGCATCGCCAGGAGGACGACGATGACGACTGCTCCGGCCCAGCGTCCGGGGTGGCGGACCGGGACGGCCTTGATGGTCTCGGACCGTCCCGGTGTCACCTGCCCCTGGTCGGAAGTTTTCACGATGAGGTCGCCTCAGGGGGTGTGGTTCGGCGGAGGTCAGCTCTTGGCGGCGTTGATCTCGGACGTGCCGAGCGCGCCCGCCTCGACGCCCCACTTCTGCAGGATCTGCTTGTAGGTGCCGTCGGCGATCAGCGACTGGACGGCGCCCTGGACGGCCTTGGTCAGCCCGGAACCCTTCTCCAGGACGATGCCGTAGGGCGCGCTGTCGTAGGTGTCGCCGAGCTTCTCCAGCTGGCCGTTGGTCTGCTTGAGCGCGTAGTCGATCACCGGGGAGTCGGCCATCATGACCTGGTCGCGGCCGGCCACCAGGGCCTGGGTGACATCGGTCTGGAGCGAGAACTTGTCGCCGTCGCCGGGGATGGCGGGCTTGCCGTCCTTGGCGCAGTCGGGGTTGCGCGTGTCACGGACCTCGTCGGCCTGGGTGGTGCCGGTCTGGACGGCGACCTTCTTGCCGCAGAGGTCCTTGGGGTCGATCTTGTCCGGGTTGCCCTTCTTCACGGCGATCGCGCTGCCCGCGGTGAAGTAGGTGACCATGTCGACGGTCTGCTCGCGCTCCTTGGTGTCGGTGAAGGAGCTCATGCCGAGCTGGTACTTCTTGGCCGCGATACCCGGGATGATCGAGGTGAAGTCGGCGTTCTGCACGTCGGCGGTCAGGCCGAGCCGCTTGGCGACCGCGTTCGCCAGGTCGACGTCCATGCCGACGATGTTGCCCTTGTCGTCCTTGAACTCGTTGGGCGCGTAGGAGGCGTCGGCCGCGACGACCAGCTTGCCGGAGGACTTGACGTCGGCCGGCACGAGGGCGGCCAGCGCCGGGTCGGCGGTGACGGCGGCGACGCTGGCGCTCGGGTTGGCCGCGCCCGAACCGCCGGAGGCGGAGGAGGACTTGCTGCTGCCGCAGCCGGTCAGGACGAGCGAGACGGACGCGACTACCGCGCCGGCCGCGAGGAGGCGGGTGCGCTGGGTACGGGCGGTCATGGGGGATCTCCTCCTGAGGGAGAGGTCGGGCGGAGCGCGCCGCGGGGGCGCGGCGCACCGGGGCAGCAGGCCGTTCGGCGCTGTACCGGGTGTATTTCGCTGTGCGTCGTCGTACGGGCAGTGCCGGTCGTGCATGGCCTGGGCGGGGGTTCGCGCAGGGTGGTGCAGGGGACTGCTTCCGCCACCCTCCGCCGAGGTGGACGTTGACCGAACCGCCTCGACCAGTGGCCGGCTCGATCCGAGATGGGGGGAATCCTGCCATCTGACGACGGCCGGGTGGCCCTCATTCAGATCAAAATCGGATAACGAGGGTGCACCTTGTCCGCTATTCGGACGAATACCGTGTCCCTGTCACCCTCCGTATAGGTATGCGGTTTTCGCCGTGCCGTGCCGTGCCGGGAGGGGCGGGGTGCTGCCGGAGCGCCGCGCAGGCGTACGCAGGCGTACGCGGGCGGAACGGGCGGTCCCGCCCTCCCGGCCTGCCGGGCCGGGTACCGGGTGTGTCAGAATTCGGTACCGGGAGACCCCCGATGCTCGAACCCAGACCGCCGAGTCGCGACAGGCTCGGGGTGCGCAGGAACGGAAGTCTCCGACGTCGACTCCGTATCCGAGGCACCGGCTCACCTCCGTGTCTGTGTTCACTCCCGCGGGTGTGGGTACTCGTTCGCCATTGCCGTCGCCGGGGCCCGGTGCCTCCGACGCCGGACGCCGTCAAGGTGGCTGTCGGCGAATGAAATGCACGTGACGAGGACGAAAAGGCATAGGTGCGATGCCGTCGTCCGGCCTACGCTCGGCCCGGAAGCACAGTGCCGACAAATTAAGACAGAACACCCTCATCCGAGGGCGCCGCCCCGACGGCAGCGCCCCGACCCCCGTTCCGGGTCCGCTTCGGCGTACCCGGTTTCCGGTTTCCGGCGGGGTCGTCCGCCCGTCGGTCACGCGTCCTCGCTGAACCAATGACGAAGAGGTCATCGTGGCAGCGGAGATCATCCACAGCAGCACCCAGGACACCGACGATCCGGTCGACGCCGTTTTCGCGCTCCACCGCGGCGGCAAGATGGAGATCCGGGCGACCGTCCCGGTGCGCGACGCGGACGACCTGTCCCTCGCCTACACCCCCGGTGTCGCACGGGTCTGCACGGCCATCGCCGAACAGCCCGAGCTCGTGAACGACTACACCTGGAAGTCCAACACGGTGGCCGTCGTCACCGACGGCACCGCCGTGCTCGGCCTCGGCGACATCGGCCCGGAGGCCTCGCTCCCCGTGATGGAGGGCAAGGCCATCCTGTTCAAGCAGTTCGGCGGGGTGGACGCCGTCCCGATCGCGCTCGCCTGCACCGACGTGGACGAGATCATCGAGACCGTCGTCCGGCTGTCGCCCTCCTTCGGCGGCGTCAACCTGGAGGACATCTCCGCCCCCCGCTGCTTCGAGATCGAGCGCCGGCTCCAGGAGGCCGTGGACATCCCGGTCTTCCACGACGACCAGCACGGCACCGCGATCGTCACCACCGCCGCGCTGTGGAACGCGGCCAAGATCACCGGCCGGGAGATCGGCTCCCTGCGCGCCGTCATCTCCGGCGCCGGCGCGGCCGGCATCGCCATCGCCAAGATGCTGCTGGCCGCCGGCATCGGCGATGTCGCGGTCTGCGACCGGCGCGGCGTGGTGTACGACGGCCGGGGCGACCTCACCGACGTCAAGGCCGAGATCGCCGCGCAGACCAACCGGGCCGGCCTCAAGGGCTCGCTGGCCGACGCGATGGCCGGCGCCGACGTCTTCATCGGCGTCTCCGGCGGCACCGTGCCGGAGGAGGTCGTCGCCACCATGGCCGAGGGCGCGTTCATCTTCGCGATGGCCAACCCCACCCCGGAGATCCACCCCGAGGTCGCGCACCGCTACGCGGCGGTCGTCGCCACCGGGCGCAGCGACTTCCCGAACCAGATCAACAACGTGCTGGCCTTCCCCGGCATCTTCGCGGGCGCCCTCCAGGTCCGGGCCGCCCGGATCACCGAGGGCATGAAGCTGGCCGCCGCCAAGGCGCTGGCCGGGGTGGTCGCCGACGAGCTGACCCCGCAGAAGGTGATCCCCTCGCCGTTCGACGAGCGGGTCGCCCCGGCCGTCACCAGGGCCGTCGCCGAGGCCGCCCGCGCCGAGGGCGTCGCCCGCCGCTGACCCGGCGTCAACGGCTCCCCGGGGCGCCCTTCGGCTCCCCGGGGCGCCCTTCGGCTCCCCGGGGAGCCGAAGGGCGCCCCGCTGCCGAAAGCGACGAGCGACAAGCGAGGCACGAGCGCCGGAGTGAGGAGTGTCGGCGGCGGGTCCGAGCGCCCGGAGGCGACCCGGGGGGAGGGGAGAGGGCTACCGGGCCCCGCCCGTCGCGGCTATCGTCCGGACCATGTTTGCCGCCTACGCCGCACGAATCGACGCCGACGACCCGCTGAGCGGACTGGAGTCGGGTGAACTCCCGGAGCCGCAGGCCCGCCCCGGCTGGAGCCTGGTCACCGTCCGGGCCGCCAGCCTCAACCATCACGACCTCTGGTCGCTGCGCGGGGTCGGGCTGCCCGTCGAGCGGCTGCCGATGATCCTCGGCTGCGACGCCGCCGGTGTCGACGAGCACGGCAACGAGGTGGTCGTCCACTCGGTGATCGGCCAGACCGGCCACGGCGTGGGCCCGGACGAGCCGCGGTCCATCCTCACCGAGCGCTACCAGGGCACCTTCGCCCAGCAGGTGCTCGTCCCCACCTGGAACCTGCTGCCCAAGCCCGCCGAACTCAGCTTCGAGCAGGCCGCCTGCCTGCCCACCGCCTGGCTGACGGCCTATCGGATGCTGTTCACCAACGCCGGGGTCAAGCCGGGCGACACCGTCCTGGTGCAGGGCGCCGGCGGCGGCGTGGCGACCGCGCTGATCGTCCTCGGCAAGGCGGCCGGACTGCGGGTCTGGGTCACCGGCCGGGACGAGACCAGGCGCGAGCGGGCGCTGGGGCTCGGCGCGGACGCCGCCTTCGCGAGCGGCGCCCGGCTGCCCGAGCGGGTGGACGCGGTGATGGAGACGGTCGGCGCCGCCACCTGGGCGCACTCGGTGAAGTCGCTGCGCCCGGGCGGCACCGTGGTCATCTCCGGGGCCACCTCGGGAGCCAACCCGACCGCCACCGAGCTCAACCGGATCTTCTTCCTGGAGCTCAGGGTGGTCGGCTCGACCATGGGCAGCAAGGAGGAGCTGGCCGGGCTGCTCTCGCTCTGCGCCACCGCCGGTGTCCGGCCGGTGATCGACTCGGTGCTGCCGCTCACCGAGGCGCGGGACGGCTTCGCCCGGCTCGCCAAGGGCGACGTCTTCGGGAAGATCGTCCTCACGCCCTGACGGCCCGGTCCGACGCGACCCACGCGGCGGGCCCGGCACCTCCCCCGAGGAGTGCCGGGCCCGCCGCATCGGCCGTCGCCCGGTGGCGGGTCAGCCCAGCAGCCGCCGCAGCCGCTCGCCCGCCGTACCCAGCACCGAGCGGGCCTCGGCCAGCCGGTCGGCGCTCACCCCGCCGTCCCGGGCGGCGTCGCGCACCTGGTCGCGGAAGCGGTCGAGCAGCCGCTCCAGCTCCCGGGCCGGGTCACCGGCCGGGTCGGTCGCCGTCCACGCCGGCAGGTCGGCCGGTACGGCGGCGGGCCCGCCGGTGCCGTCCTTGTCGAGGTCGATCCGGGTGACGGTGACCTGCTCGGCGGCCTGCTCGCTCCGCTCCTCCGCCGAGTGGCCCCAGCGGGCCGCGTCGGCGAGCCCGGCCAGACCCCTGGTCAGCTCGGACAGCCCCTCGGCCAGCCCGGTCGGCCAGTCGCCGCGGGCCGCGTGGTCACGGACCTGCTGCTCGACCCGGCGCTTGATCCGCAGCGCCTCCTGCTGCGCCGCCGTCCGCGCGGCCCGGGACTGCTCGCGCAGCCGGCGGGCCTCCTCCTCGGCGGCCTTCGCCTTGGCCTTGGCCGCCTTCTCCTGCTCCTTGGCGCGCTTGGCCTGTTCTCGCGCCTGCTTCTTGAACTGGGTGAACTCCTCCTTGGCGCGCTGCCAGGCGTCCTTGTCCCCCCACGGTCCGGCCCACGGGTCCCCGCCCCCGGCCTGCTCCGGCGCCTCCTGCTGCGCCTTCTTCGCCGCGCTCCACAGCTCCTCGCGCAGGTCCTTGGCGCTGTCCCGGACGTCCTCGCGGATCGCCCCGGCGAGCTGGGCCACCGAGTCGCGGATCTCCAGCTCCAGCTCGTCCAGCTCGCCCTGGCGGGCCGCCAGCTCGGTGCGGCCCGCGTCGGTGAGCCGGTAGACCTTGCGACCGCCCTCGGTGCTGTGCGCGACCAGGCCCTCCTGCTCCAGCTTGGCGAGCCGCGGGTAGACGGTGCCGGCCGAGGGCGCGTACAGGCCCTGGAACCGTTCCTCCAGCAGGCGGATCACCTCGTAGCCGTGCCGGGGGGACTCGTCGAGCAGCTTCAGCAGGTAGAGCCGGAGCCGGCCGTGGCCGAAGACGGGGCTCATATCATGCCTCCTTGGTGAGGTCGGGGCCGGCCGGGAGCTCCTTGACGACCACCGGGCCGTCCTCCTCGGTGTCGGGGCGGCGCAGCACGGTGACGGAGCCCGAGACGGTGGTCACCGCGAGGCTGCCCTTGCCGTCGCCGAGCTGGCCGGAGAGCCGCTTGGCGCCCCAGGTGCCGCCGACCTTGAGCTGCTCGAAGGTGCTGGAGATGTCGCCGCTGTTGGTGCCGGCCTCGACCTTGGTGTCGGCCAGCGAGGGCAGCCGGACGCCGACCGGGCCGCTGACCGTGGTGACCTTGATGTCGGTCGGGGTGGCCGCGTCGAGGTCCAGGGTGACCGCGCCGGTGACGGCGTTGGCCTGCACCCTGTCGGCGGTGCCGGCGACCACGGTGAGCTTGCCGGAGACGGTGTTCAGCCGGAGCTGTCCGGCCACCGACTGGGCGTCCACGTCGCCGGTGACGGTGTTGATGTCGGTCCGGCCGGCCAGGCCGACCAGGGTGGTGTCGCCGTTGGCGCTCTGCACCGAGACGTGCCCGGCGATGCCCGAGACGGTGGTGTCCGCCGAGACGGCGCCCACCTTGACCTCGGCGGCGGCCGGCACGGTCAGGGTGATCCCGGCCACCCGCTTGCGCTTGAACGAGGCGAAGAACCCCTTGACCGAGTCGACCGACTTGAGCACCTCACCGAACTCGCTCCAGCCGCTGATGTCCTTGTAGGTGACCGTCAGGACGCCGTCCACCAGGGTGACGTGCAGCGGTTCGCCCTTGAGCTCGGTGACCTCCAGGCGGGCCGGCCCCTCGGCCGCCACCACGTTCACCGTGCCGTCGATGATCCGCACGTGCAGCGCGCGGACCGCTTCGTCGATGGTGATCCTGTCGGGTCCCTCGACCGTCCACTGGCTCATCTCTGCCGCCTCCCGTTGCGACTCACGATGTATCGCGTTCTCTTTTAAAGACGATATATCGCGTGACGGTGAAGTCAAGCGCCCCGATCCCGGAGCCGGACCCGGATCCGCCCCCTAGACGAGTAGATCCGAAGTTCTGGCCCGCCAAAGGGCAGAGGGTGTCCAAGATCAGTTTGTGACGACCGACCTGAACACCCTCTTGACCGCAC
>NZ_JBIUYD010000053.1:0-9642 GCF_044744345.1 Kitasatospora sp. NPDC087315
TCGTCTGTACCGCTGTGGTCTGAACGCAGAACGAACAGGCCGAAAGCACGAACAGCCCCCGACGGACTCGGGGCACGTAACTCACCATCTCAGACTATTTCCACAGGTCGGGGACAAGACGGAAGGGGGCAGCCCCTCAACGCCGCACGCGGCCCGCCCGAGGACGGGAGCGACTACACCGCCGCCGCCCAGATACTCACCGCACTCGGCGCCACCGGCATCGACCCGCTGAGCGACAACCCGGACAAGGCGGCGCAGCTGGCCGGCCTCGGATTCCTGCCTATCGCACCGACCAGCGAGCGATCGGCCGGCCGCCCGGGCCGCTGCCCGTCCGGATCTTCACCCCCCAGATTCTCGGCAGCGACGGCGGCAAGCTCTCGAAGAGCCTGCCGCGCGAGGCCGCCGAGGCCGGCGGGCGCCCCGCCGGACGGCACCACCACCTCCACATGGCTGTTCGACCCCTCGGCCTGGCCCGGCACCCCCGCGGACTACGTCGAAGCGCTTCCGCCCGTTACTTCTTCACTGCGCCACCCAGTAGCGCCAAAAGGCTACCGAGCGGCAGTCCCGTTTCCTCGGTGTCGAGCGGCACGACGGTCGCCCTTACCGCATAGGGGCAGTGTCGGCGACGGTACCTCGGACGGCGTGCCACGACGTGCGAACGCGTCGGTATGGTGCACACACTTGATCGTGTTGATCGATCACTGGCCACTGTTCGGTCTGCGGCTGAGTACACCAAGGCTAGAGCTCCGTTTGCCGCACTCGGATGAGCTGGCAGAACTGGCCGACCTCGCCGCAGCGGGTGTGCATGGCCCTGAGATGATGCCGTTCAGCAGCGCGTGGACGGACCTTCCCCCGGTCGGCCGAGCGCGCGCGGTGATACAGCAACACTGCCTCAGAGTCGGCAGCTGGACCCCGGACAACTGGTCGCTCAACCTGGCGGTCTTCAAGAACGGCCGAGTGGTGGGAGCTCAGGCACTCGCGGCGAGGTCGTTCGATCTGGTGCGTGAGGTCAACACCGCATCATGGCTCGGACTTCCCCACCAGGGGCGCGGGCTTGGCACTGAGATGCGGGCCGCCGTCCTCTTCCTGGCGTTTGCCGGCTTGGGTGCTGCTGAGGCCACCACTGGTGCGTTTCTTGACAACACGGCGTCTCTCGCGGTGTCGAGGAAGTTAGGTTACCGACACGACGGCACAGAACGGCGAATCGTCAGAGGCCAGGCCACCATCATGCGGCGCTTGCGACTGACCCGAGAGCAATGGGAAGCCCACCGTACGCTTGAGATCGACACTGTCGGTCTAGCCCCCTGTCTGCCACTGTTCGGAGCGGCAGGAGGGGATGGCACCTTCTCATCCACCGCGAGCATCTGAGAGCGCACCACTTCCTGACTTAGTGTCATATTTGATGACGATGCCTCACGGAATGTAGTCTCCCACCCCGAGAACTGGACTTGCTTGCACGGGATTTGAGATGTCCCGGAGGCCGATACCATCTACTGCCATGACAACCGCATCCCCTCGCCCAGGAACGCCGGACAAGCCCACGCTCGACGGCCTCGAGACAAAGTGGGCCTGGACCTGGGACGAGCAGGGCGTATACAGATTCGACCGCACCGCCACGCGCGAGCAGGTTTACTCGATCGACACCCCGCCACCCACGGTGAGCGGCAGCCTGCATGTGGGACACGTCTTCTCCTACACGCAGACCGACACGATTGCCCGCTTCCAGCGCATGCGGGGCAAGAACGTCTTCTACCCGATGGGCTGGGACGACAACGGCCTGCCGACCGAGCGTCGCGTCCAGAACTACTTCGGCGTTCGGTGTGAGCCGTCCCTCCCTTACGACCCCGGCTTCAGCCCGCCCGAGACCCCTGGCAAGCAGCAGATCCCCGTCTCCCGCCAGAACTTCATCGAGCTGTGTGAGCGGCTTACGGTTGAGGACGAGAAGGTCTTCGAGAGTCTGTGGCGCAGGCTCGGCCTCTCCGTTGACTGGCGGCACACGTATCAGACCATCAACAGTCGTTCCAGGGCAGTCTCGCAGCTGGCCTTCCTGCGCAATCTGGCCCGCGGTGAGGCGTATCAGGCCGAGGCTCCAACGCTCTGGGACATCACCTTCAGAACCGCGGTCGCCCAAGCCGAACTCGAAGACCGTGAGCGTCCGAGCGCTTACTACCATCTGCTTTTCGATGCGCCCGGTGGGCAGGCTGTAGAGATCGCGACCACCCGACCCGAACTGCTGCCGGCCTGCGTGGCGCTGGTGGCGCATCCCGACGATGAACGCTTCCAGAAACTGTTTGGCACTACGGTGCGCACACCGGCCTTCGGGGTCGAGGTTCCGGTGCTCGCCCACCGCCTGGCCGACCCGGAGAAGGGCACCGGCCTTGTCATGGTCTGTACCTTCGGTGACACCACTGACGTGGTGTGGTGGCGTGAGCTCAACCTCAGCACCCGCCCGGTTCTCGGACGCGATGGTCGCTTCCTCCCGGACCCGCCGGCCGGTCTCGACACGCCAGGGGCCAAGGCGGCCTACGCGCAGCTCGCCGGAGCGACGCCGCACACCGCCCGTGAGCGACTGGTGGAGATGCTCCGTGCCAGCGGTGCGATGGCCGGAGAACCGCGCCATTTCAACCATATGGTGAAGTTCTACGAGAAGGGCGACAAGCCTCTCGAGATCGTCACCAGCCGCCAGTGGTACCTCCGCAATGGCGGCCGGGACGAGGCTCTTCGCGAAACGCTGCTGGGCCGCGGCAGGGAACTGAGCTGGCACCCAGACCACATGCAGCACCGGTATCAGGCGTGGGTGGAAGGCCTCAACGGCGACTGGCTGATCAGCCGTCAGCGGTTCTTCGGCGTCCCGGTGCCGGTCTGGTACCGGCTTGATTCGGCTGGAAACCCCACCGATGAGCTGCTCCTTCCGGCGGAAGGCTCGCTGCCTGTTGACCCGACCAGCCAGGTACCGCCCGGCTTCGCCGAAGACCAGCGTGACGCTCCGGGCGGCTTCACTGGAGACCCCGATGTGATGGACACCTGGGCGACGTCCTCCCTCACACCGCAGATCGCCGGCGGATGGTCTTACGACGACGACCTGTTCGACCGGGTCTTCCCGATGGACCTGCGCCCGCAGGCACACGAGATCATCCGAACCTGGCTGTTCTCCACGGTAGTCCGCGCGGATCTGGAGCACGACGAGCTGCCCTGGCGGCACGCGGCGATCAGCGGCTGGATCCTCGATCCGGACCGCAAGAAGATGTCCAAATCGAAGGGGAACGTCGTTACCCCGCTCGACCTCCTGGACCAGCACGGCTCGGACGCTGTGCGTTACTGGGCCGCCAGCGCCAGGCCCGGCACCGACACGGCCTTCGAGATCGCCCAAATGAAGATCGGCCGCCGCCTCGCCATCAAGATCCTCAACGCGTCGAAGTTCGTCCTCGGCCTCGGCGCCGACCAGCCGGACGCCTTGGTGACCCGGCCCCTCGACCAGGCGCTCCTCGCGCACCTCGCCGAGGTGGTTGGCGAGGCCACCGAGCAACTTGAAGGCTACGACTACGCCCGCGCTCTGGAGACCGTCGAGCGGTGCTTCTGGGCGTTCTGCGACGACTACGTCGAGCTGGTCAAGAATCGTGCCTATGGTGAGAGTGGAGAGGGGCCCGCAGCGTCGGCCCAAGCCACCCTCGCCCATGCGCTCTCAGTACTTTTGCGCCTCCTGGCACCGTTCCTGCCGTTCGCAACCGAAGAGGCATGGAGCTGGTGGCAAACCGGCTCGATCCACCGCGCGCAGTGGCCCACCGCGGTTGAGCTGCGGGAGCGTGCGCCGGTCGGCGATCCCCAACTGCTCGGCGTGGCGGCCGAGGCGATCGCGGCTGTCCGGAAGGCGAAGAGTGCCGCCCAGCTGTCGATGCGGGCGGACGTGGCGAAGGTAGTCGCCCGTGGGGCGGAACCGGCGTTGGCGCTACTGCGCCAGGTGCTCCCTGACGTCCAGTCGGCAGGGCATGTCCTCGACGTGACCTTCGAGACGGCTGACTCGGAAGACATTACGTACGAAATCTTCCTGTAGCCAGGACAGTTCATGGCGGTGGCGCCTGCTCATCCCGGCGATGATCAGGCGCCACCGTTCTGCTTTTTCCTGGCGGGCAGTCGGTAGATGGGTCGAACCAACTTCGCGGCGAAGCAACGCAGTTTCGGACAACGCGAACGCCGGAGCCCAAAAGGTTGCGCGGAGCCTCCCGGGTCGTACTAGAGTCTGAACCTCAGAGTGACGATCGACCACCTCTACGTAGGCACTCCAGGGAGCGCCACGGCCTGCTCCATGCAAACGGCCTGGCCGGCCAACCACCGGAGCGGTCCCACTCGACGGCCGACCTGAAGACTCTCCGCACGCTTCCCGTCATGCCTTCATCGAGCACCAGAGATGTCGTTCATCCCTCTGTTGGCGCGTCACAAGAACCACACCCCAGTGCGCCTGGACCCACCAGGCCCACGGCCGATCCACGGGAGGTGCCCGTGCAAATCGCAGTGCAGGACCCCGAGAAGCACACCACGTACATCCTCGACCCGTCCTCGTTGGCGGACTTCGAGTTGAGCAACGCCCAATCCGGCGACGGGGCCGACATCGTGTTCGTGTTGCCGTCCCAGACCCTGTGCGACCAGGTGCCGGTGGTGCCGGGCGCTGGTTCGGGCGATCAGTCGATCCTGATCTCCGACCCTGACAGTGACCGGCGGTGGCTGCTGACCCGCTCAGACCTGGAGCGGTTCGCCGCCCCCACGAGCTCGGCGGCCAACGAGGCCGTGTGGTTCTCGATGCCGGGAACGGCCGCCGGCATCTACACGGCGGTTCCGCTCTTCCGTCGCGCCCTCGTCCAGAACAGCTCCTGAGTATGCGGCGGCCCGCGACAGGCATCCCCGCCGCGGGCCCTCCCGCCCGGTCCTGTTTCTGCGACCCTCGAGGTACGTGATCAATGGACAGAGTACGAGTCTTCCCGGCACGAGCCATGGCCCCCCAGATCCAGGCCGATTCGCGGTGGATCTCCGTTGACGCGGGCACCCGCCAGGCCTACATGCTCTCCGGCAAGGACCGGGAGTGCACGCTGCTCTCGTGGATCGCCCGAGGCCCCGGCCGCGAGGCGAGCGACGAGTTCACCACGGCGGTCCAGCACCTCGGAATGACGCTGGACGAGACTGGGGCCGCACCGGCCCAGGACTTCCTCGCCTTCTACCGCCGCCTCAATCTCGGTTACCCGTTCCTCGACTACAGCGTGGAGGCCAGCCACGAGGTCGACCGCGCGCTCATGGACGGCTACGCGGCTCACGCAGGACCGCCTCCAGCTACAACACCGCGCTCCGGACCACAGACCACGTTGCCGAAGGCTGAGCTACCGGTTGGCCAGTTGGCCGCGAATGCAGGTGTCGATCTTCTTGCGGCCTGGCTGGGGACCGCCGGACGGATCACCGGTCGCCGCGAGGGCCGGCACGGACCGATCGTGCTCAAGACCAGCCCGTCCGGCGGGGCCCGGCATCCCACAGATCTTGGTGTGCTCATCGGTACTGGATGGCCCGCCGAACTGCAAGGCGCATGGTGGTACGACGGCGATCGGCACACGCTCGTCCCTGCAGGCTCCGACATCCCGATGGAGGCGGAGGTGCCACCCTTCGGCATCGCCTTCGTCGTCTCCAGCCATGTCCAGCGCGCCATGTGGCGCTACCGCGACGTGCGGGCGCTCCGCCCAGTCCTCATCGACGCAGGACACGTGGTGGAGACCCTGAACATGGCAGTTCAGGCAACAGGGTGGAGCACGGCCTGGTTGCCGATTCCAGCGTTCACCGGCACTGATCCGATTCTCGGACTGCTGCTTGCCACGCCGGCACCGGCCGAGGTGTCTGCCCGGCCGGTGCCGACAACCGGTTCCATCGCACCCGCGGACTCCGAGTACCGCACCAACCCGTTCCTGTCTCTTGTCCCTGCGGCAACCGGCCTGTACGCCCAGGTCCACTCGGAGCCCGTGACACTCGTCGCCCTTTCACCGGCCGCGGTAACCGCGCTCGCCTACGCAAACCCGAGCGCGAGAGGTGACCGGCCCTCGTCCCTCGCGCACATCCGCGACCAGAGCGGCGCATCACAGGACGAACTCTCCGTGCTGGTTGCAGCGCGTGCACTCGTCCCCGCAACTCAGGCCGAGGCCCTGTGGACAGCAGCGCAGCCGTGGATCAACGCCAGCTGGTTTCCCTCCCTGCTCGTTCACGCAGACGCAGCCTGCGAGGCCCGGACGACGTCACACAAGGCGAGCACCAGCACGTCCGGTGGACCACTGCCCTGGTCAGCGCTACCCGCAGCTCTGGCCGCGCGTCGTACCAGCCGCTCCTTCACTCACCAGGCAGTGCCGGCCAGGATCCTGGACACCCTGCTGCCGATTCTGCGCGACTCGCGCTGCGGCGTTCGGCTGAGTCTCCTGCTGCCCTGCGGGAATCTCGACGCCGGCGCCTACCGGAAAGACGGGGCCAGGACGCTGCTCCGCATAGGGGAAGCTCCCAGCTCTGAGGACATTCAGCGTGCCGCCATCGGCCAGCCCTGGACCGCGGGCATCTCCCTGGTTGTCTGGCTCGTGCCGGAGCAGCACGGGGAGGGCCCTGCCGCATGGGAGGAGTCCCTGATCCAGTGTGGCCGGGACGCCCAGCGCATAGCTGTGGCGCTGGCGACCGATCGGTCCGTCGGCGTGTTCCAGAGCCCGGCGCTCGTCGACGACCTGCTCGTACCGCTCACCGACCTCGATGCATCGGTCGACGGTGCGTATCTGGTCGGTGTCGGGGCTCTCCGTTCGCGGATGTCCACGCACAGCGCTGACGGGCTTGAGGAGGGGAACGTCAATGACTGACAGGACCTCACCCCTCTGGGCCGCTGCGGAACGGTCGGACGGGGCATGGGAGGTGGTCGACAACCGGACAAGCATGCTGTACGTCATCGACGGGACCCTCGGTGCTCGTCTCTGGCAGAACGACCAGCTGTGGACGATCCCTCTCCAAGCGGCATTCGACGTGGCTGTGTCGCAGATCCAGACACACCCGACGTCCAATCTCGACGACGAGGGGCTGTTCCCGTTCCTCGACGTCGAAGTGGGGGGCGTGACTGTGCGATACCTGGCAGACGACAAGGCCCACCGAGACACCCTCCAGGTGAACCTCGATGTCGCGCGCCCGCGACTCCGGGGCACCGCGGATGTGCTTCTACGGCTGCGTCCGGGGGTCCGAATCGACCTGCTCCACCGCTCGGTCAGCGGCAACCGGGCCGGCGTCGAGTATCGGATGCCCCGCGACCCTCAATGGCGCCCTTACACCGGCATGTTGCCTGCTCTGCCGCCGCTGCTCACTCCTCCCTACCGCAGACGGTTCTCCGCACTCCACGCGGCCCTTCTGGTGATGCCGTCCGGCCGTAGCGTGATCGTGTGTGGAAACCAGAAGGCCGGCAAGACCACCGCCGCCCGCTGGGCTCGAGACACAGGGCTCGCCGCGACAGCCACAGATGAAGTCGTGCTGCTCGACACGATGACCGGTGTGGCGTTTGGCGTCCCGCTGGCCCAAGCCGTCCGGCAGGGAGACCAACGCACAACCGTTCCCCTCCCTGCCGGCTCGGCCACTCATCTCGGTGCGACGTTTCCCATTGGACTGGTAGTACTCACACCTGCCCCAGTGGTACCCGCCGGCTTCCTGCAGGCGGCAGGCACGGAACAGGAGTCCATGGCCTGGCTTGCGGAGCACATGCGTGATGCCGGAGCCGATCCGGCAGCCACGCGCCGGATCGTGCGGGAGTTGGTTTCCCGAGTCCATGTCCACCGCCTCGGTGTATCGCCCTGGCCCGGATTGCAAACGGACCTCGCGGCCGGTCTCGCCCCCCTGCTCAAGACGCTGGAGCAATCCTGATGACGTCGCGCGCCGTTCGTCGACTCGACGAGGTAGACCGCCTTGCTGTCCAGCAAGGCGACCTCCCGCCTCAGCTCGTCGCCCGAGTACGGACAGCCAACGAGGCCGCCGTCCAGCATGCCGCCACACGGCTCCGGGCGCGGCTCGGCGACCGCGTGGTGGCCGCGTTGGCAGCGCCTTGTACCGAGCCGGCCCTCGGCACTGCCAAGGGAGACACCGCTGCGCTGCCGTGCGGGCGTGCGCAGTACGAGTGGTGGCTCACTGCGGAGCCCCGACTGGTCGCCAACGCGACAACCGGGGCGAACGCGGACATGGAGTTCCGTGATGCCAAAGGCAAGCTCCCGGGAGAACGGTTCGGGAACCGGCTGGAACCCGACTCCGACACCTTCCAGATGGACATCCACCGAGTAAGGCGGGCTCTCACCGAAGGCATCACGCTCGGGATCCGCCAGTTCGATCGCTGCATCCCGTCACTGGCCGAGCTGGTGGACGACATCATCGCCGTGTCCGGTGCCGACGTCTTCACGAAGCTGTTCGTCTCCGCCGGGAGCACCAGCATCACGGGCTGGCACTCGGACCGTCAGGACGTCATCGCCTTCATGCTCTGGGGCAGCAAGCGATTCCAGCTCGGAGACTGGGACACCCCCGAGGGAGGCCCGCCCAGCCAAGTGGTCTTGGACGAGGTCCTTCACGAAGGAGACTGTCTCCTCTTTCCGGAAGGACATCCGCATCAGGCAGTTCCGCTCGGCGAGGACAGCGGTTTGCTTTCCATCGCGCTGCTCCGCCGCCACAACTGGATTTCCCGTGACCAGGTCCCGATCCATCTGGGCGCGGCCGAGTTCCCCCCGAGCGACGAGGCGTACCGGAAGCTGCTTCGTGCTCGAACCGGACCGTCAGCCGAACCCGTTCCATCGATCAAGGTCGGCCGGGTCCGCTCGTTGATCCCAGGTGGCGTGGAGCTGCTCGGATCGGCGTCAAGCGGAGAGATCGTCTTCGCCGCAGCCGGTGGTGTCTTCGGCGCCAGCACGCAGGCTGTGGCCCTCCTGGCGGACCTCCACGCAGACTCCCCGACCACCGTTCATGCGGCGAAGTCCGACCCAGCCGAGAGAGCGGACAGCACGATTGCAGCCAGCCTCATCGAGGCTGGCCTGATCGCCTGTGTCCCCTAGATCCAGCGCACCGCGGCCCTTCGCCCTGTCCGGCGGCCTTGCACGACGATAGGGAGTAACCATCGCCCCACCCGAAGGGGCAGTCGGGCGGATCAACTCAACTGCCCCTTCGGGGCGCTGGTCAGTCCCCAGTGGCCCGGTGCACCAGGTCGGCCGGATCGGTGTTGGACCCGCACAGGACCACACAGACCTTCTCGCCGCCTCCGGGCCGGTAGCTGCGGCTCGCCGTGGCGGGGCGGGTCGGCAGATCGCGGTCGGGGACATGCTGGTCCGGTGAGGTCAGCGCGGCGAAGGCGGTGGCAGCTCCGTGCTCGACGGCCACCTTGCGATGGTCCCACAGCGCCCGGCGGGCGCGGACGATCTCGTCATCCGGCACCAGCACGGAGTGGACGCCGTCCTGCTGGGCGGCGGCGAGGGCCATGGCGGAGGTGCGGCGGGCCCCGAGGGAATCGGCGGCGATCGAGTCCTCCCGGACGGGGGGGGGGGGCGGGGGGGTCCAACAGGGCGCCGCGCCCCACCCGGGCCGGGGGGGGCGGAGGGGGGGGGCCAGACCCCCCCCGCGGGCCAA
>NZ_JBIUYD010000054.1:0-8970 GCF_044744345.1 Kitasatospora sp. NPDC087315
CCAGGCGGGCGGTGTAGGCGTAGGCGCCGTCGGCGGCCGCGTCGCCGGTGACGGCACCGGCCGGGACGGCGGAGAAGGTGGTCAGGGCACCGGCGCCAAGGGTGGCGGCCAGCAGGCCCGCCCGGCGGGCGTGGGACGAGGTCTTACGAAGCATGAGTTCAGTTCCTAGAAACAGAGTGACTACGAAGTCAGATGATGAAGGAAGGCTTTCGGCCAGCCGGTGACACCGCGTCCGACGACGGCGGCCGGGGCTTTTCCGGGGCTCTCACCGACGCTCCGGGAAGCCGCCCATGGTGAAGCGAACTCTCCAGCACCTTCCTGCCCTTCCGGTCGGCCTGATCCATCAAGTCGGTAATGCCGGGCCAAAGTCTAGATCACCTGGCAAGCCCCCTAACGGATGTGAAGGAGAGTCACTTTGCCTGGCCGGCGGTCAAAGATCCACAATCGGAGCAAGGGGGATCATCGGTCAATATCGGGCATTGCGGTGAAGTGCCTGATGCCGTCCAGGTGCCCCCAGATCGGTCAACTGGATTGGAATACAAGGATTCTGATGAGAACCCTTCTGCCTGCTAACCAGTTCCCGTTATGCTTGCCGCGCCGATACACGGCGCAGCCGCTTTGTGCGCACAGGGGGTCCTGCGAACGATCGGGATGCACGGGACCGGTGTCGAAGGAGGCAGCGGCCACCGCCGCCGGCGGGGGACAGGGGGACGGCAGGCCCAGACCTCCGGCTCCGACACCCGCCCGCCAGGACCCCGGAGACCCGAGGCGCCCCGCCGCAACCACCCGCCCACCCAAGCGCGTTCGCGCAGACACCCACCCGTACCGATGTCCACCCCGCCGGAGACCACACACTCTGACGAACTGTCACCACGCCTGCCACGCCTGTGGCATGCTGGCGCCGTGGAACTGGAACGGCTGCGCCAGAGCATCTATCGAACCTTCGCCGAGACCGGGCGCCCTCCGCAGCCCGACCAACTGGTGAGGACCCTCGGGCTGAACTCATCGACCCTGCGCAACGGGCTGCGCCAACTCGCCCTCACCCGGCACCTGGTGATCGACGAGCGCGACGAGATCGTGATGGCCCACCCGTTCTCGGCGGTCCCGACGGCCTTCTCCGTCATGAGCGGCTCCACCCTGTGGTGGGGCGGCTGCGCGTGGGACGCCTTCGCGCTGCCGCACCTGGTCCGCGGCGCCTCCCCGGCCCTGGTCGCCACCACCTGTCCGGCCTGTGACCGGCCCCATGCCTGGACCGTCACCCGCGAGGCCCCGCCCGCCGGCGACCAGGTCGCCCACTTCCTCGTCCCCACCACCCGGATGTGGGACGACGTCCGGCACACCTGCGCCCACCAGCGTCTCTTCTGCTCCACCGACTGCGTCGACAGCTGGCTGGCCGCCACCGGCCGCGACCGCGGATACGTCCTGAACCTGCCCACCCTGTGGCGTCTGGCCTCGCACTGGTACGAGGGCCGCCTCCACAGCCCGTACGTGCGCCGTGAACCCGCCGCCGCGGCCGGCTACCTGCGTTCGGTCGGGCTGACCGGTTCCTTCTGGGGTCTGTGACCCCCGCTCCCTTCGCGCCGGGGTCGTCGCCCGAACGGGCGGGGCCTGAACGCGGGGCCCGAACGGTCGGGGCCCGTACGGTCCTTGAACGGGCGGGGCCCGTGCGGGTGCCGGGGGACGGCGCCCGCACGGGCCTCGGTGGTGGCGGGCCGTTCTCAGCCGGCCGCGGGTGGTGTCACCGTGCCGCGCACTGGCCGGAGACGGGGCCGTGCACGGTGTTGGGGTGTCCGCCGTCGGTGGGGGCGGGGGTGTTGCCGGAGCAGTCGAGCGGTCCGTTCACGGTGGTGCCGGCGAGCAGGGTGGTGCCCTGGTTGAGGGCCAGGTGGGCCGGTCCGGTGACGGTGGACCACAGGACGGCGACCGGTCCGGTGCTGCCGCTGACCGAGACCGGTCCGGTGATGCGGGTGTCGCTCAGCACGACGGCGGCCGCGCCGCGGGCCGACAGCGGGCCCTCGACGGTGGAGCCGGTGGCCACCAGGGCGGCGCCGGGCTGGACGAGCACGGGGCCGGTGACGGTGGCGCCGTCCAGGCAGGTGACGCCGGAGGTGACGGCGAGCGGCTTGCTCCGGGTGCCGCGCACGGTGGTGGTGCAGACGGGCGCGGTGCCGACGGTGACGTCCTGGCGGGCGGTGATGCCGCCGACGGTGACGGTCAGCGTCGCGGTGCCCGGCCGCAGCCCGGTCAGGGTGCGGGCGGCCGGGTCGTAGGCGGCGACGGCGGTGCGCGGGGCGCCGGCGGCGGGGCCGATGTGTACGCGCTCGCCGCCCCACTGGGCGGTGACCGGCCAGGCCACCGGCACGGTGCGGTCGCCGTCCTGGGTGAGGGTCGCGGTGACGGGCGCGCTGTCGAGCAGGCCGAGCGCGGCGGGCGCCTGGAGGGCGACGGCGTCCGCGCGGGCCCTGACCTCGGCGCGCAGCCACGCGGAGGCGTCGTCGGGCACGGCGTAGGGGTCGGTGACCTTGCCGGCGGCGGGGTTGACGCCGAGCATGGTCCAGCCGGTGAAGCCGCCGCGTCCGGGCTCGGAGGCCGGGCCCTTGCCCGCGTTGCCGTTGATCAGGTAGGGCACGCCGTCGACGCTGCTCGCGTGGAAGGCCCCGACGTGGCCGGTGACCATGGCGGCGGACTTGCCGGCGGCCCGGAAGTCGCCCAGCCACTGCTCGACGAGGGCGGCCTCCTTGCGGTCGCCGAGCTGGCTGCCCTGGTCGGGCAGCGGGTCGCGGGTCGGGTGGTGCTCGAACAGCAGCAGGCCGGTGACGTCCGGGTCCTTCGCGGCGTCGTCCAGGGCCGAGCGCAGGCCGGCGACCTGGTCGAAGCCGCCGGCGCGCAGGCTGCCGAGCGAGCTGTTCAGGGTGACGAAGCGGGTGCCCTTGACGTCGAAGACCTGCTTGGTGTCGCCGAAGGCGGCCTTGAAGTTGTCGATGGTGCCGGGGCCCATCACCTCGTGGTTGCCGGGCACGTAGTGCCAGGGGACGCTGTGGCCGGTGAGCTGGTCGAACTCGTCGAGCAGGGTGCGGGCCAGGGCGAAGTCGGCCGGGGCCGCCTCGTCGACGAAGTCGCCGTCGATGACGAGGAGTTCGGGTTTGGCGGCGGCGATGTCGCGCAGGGTGCGGCGGGTGGCCTGGACGATGTCGCTGTCGGGGCTGCGGGCGATGAACTGGGCGTCCGACATGACGGCCACCCGCAGCGGGCTGTGGTCCACGGTGCCGCTGGTGAGCACGACCGGGTCGGTGACGTACGGGCGCGCGGGCAGCTCGACGTCGGGGGCGACCTTGACGCGCAGGTCGGACAGGGTGAGGGCGCCGGTGTAGGAGCGGCCGGCGCCGGTCTCCATCAGCCGGAAGCGCTGGAAGGTCAGCGGGTACTGCACGCCCGCCGGGACGGGGAACTCGACCTTGCGCCAGCCGGTCCAGGTGACCATCGGGGCGTCCAGGTTGGCGGTGACGCCGGCGGCGGTGCGGTACTGGATGCGCGGCCAGGCGCCGTTGCCGTCGCCCTCGATCCACATCGTGAGCGAGCGCGGCTGGCCGGGCAGGGTGATGCCCTGCGGGGCGATGGCGTACTGGCCGCGGGTGCCGGTGGACTGGGTGAAGTCGTAGGTCATCCGCAGGCCGGCGGTGCCGTCGTGGCCCAGGGCCGGGGCGACGCCGCCGCCGGGGGCGCGGTCGTTGCCGGAGGTCCAGGCGGCGGCGTCGGAGAAGTCGGCGAACGGCTTCTCGGCCATGCCGACGGTGACGGCGACGGCGGTCTCCAGGCCGGCGGCGGTCAGTTTGAGCGTGGCCGACCTCCCGTCGGCGAGCGCCTTGAGGGTGAGCGTGCCGTCGGGCGCGGGGGTGGCCTCGACGACGCCCTCGCCGCCGGTGACGGTCAGGTCCGCGGCCTCGACGGGCGCCTCGTGGCCCTGGGCGTCGAAGCCGGTGACCGCGACGGAGGCGGTGGCGCCGGGGGCCTCCAGGGCGACCGGGTCGGTGCCGGCGGTGATCCGCACCGGGGCGCCGAGCACGGTCAGCGCCAGGGCGGCCGGCTCGGCGCCGTCGGCGCTCGCGGTGACGGTCACCGGACCGCAGGCGCGGCCGGTGACCACCGCGTCGGTGCCCCGGCCGTCGACGGCGGCCCTGGCACCGTCGGGGGTGGACCACCGCACGGCGGGCGCCGCGCCGGTGACGGGGCCGTAGGTCTCGTCGTGGGGCAGGGCGCGCACCGTGCGGTGCAGGCCGGGGAAGACCCGGGTGGCGGTGGACACGGCCTCGGCCGGGCGCAGCCGCAGGCCGCGGGCCTGCCCGGAGCCGGGGGCGCTGAACAGGCCGAGCCCGTTGGCCACCGCCCGCTCCCCGCCGTTGTCGGAGGGGCTGCTGACGGTGCCGGCCCGCTCGGTGCCGGGCAGGCGGGCGGCCATCGCGGCCGAGCCGCCGCCGTCCATGTTGAGCGCGTTGTGGGCGCCCATGTCCCGCATCAGCACGGCGAGGTCGGGCAGGCTGATGCCCGGGCTGTCGGCCTGGCGGCCGTCGACGGTGACCAGGTACATGCGCTTGTTGTCGGCGGAGAAGCCGACCGCGGTGCGGGCGTTGAGCTCGTTGCCGTCGTTGTCGCCGGGGCGGCGGGCGATGCCGTCGGCCACCAGCACCTGGTAGCCGCCGATGGCGACGGCGACCTCGCCGAAGGAGGCGCGCGGGCGGTAGCCGACGTCGACCCGGTCGCCGGGCCTCAGGTCGCGCAGCGCCCGGGCGCCGGCCTCGCGGCCCACCAGGACGGTGGCGCCCTCGGGCACCGCGGCGCCCACGTGGTCGCGGACCTCGGTGACCTTGCCCTCGCGCAGTTCCACCTCGGCGACCTCGCCGGAGCCGCCGGTGGAGTTCGCGCGCGAGGCGTTGCCCCAGGCGGGGGTGAACAGGCCGACGCCGTCGGCGGGCAGGCCGTAGGTGTTGACGCCGGCCAGCGTCACCTCGCGGCCGCCGGGCAGGTTCGCGTGGCCCGCCAGGAACACCTCGGCCATCCGGGCCAGGCCGTCGGTGCCGACGGTGACGGCCTGGTTCCAGCCCTCGACGGGTGCGTGGATCAGGCCGCCCTCGCGTGAGACGCCGACGCCCAGCGGCGCCTCGGAGGCGTTCATGTCGAAGTAGTCGCCGTTGATCGCGGCGACCGCGCCGGCGTTCCTGGCCATCTCGGTCACGCCCTGGCGGGTCGTCACCTTGCCGGAGGACAGGTAGTCCACGCTCAGGCCCTGGGTGGTGAGGTCGGCGACCAGCACCTTGCCGCGGATCCAGCCGCCGGCCCCGAGCCGGTCGAAGGAGGTCATGGTCAGGCCCGGCGCGACCGGGGTGACCTCGCGCCGGGTGACGACGGACTCGCCCGGCCGGTCCAGGACCAGCTCCGGGGTGCCCGCCGAGACGGCGGGCGCCGCGTGCGCGGTGGCGGGGACGAGCGCGGGCAGGCCCGCGACCAGGAGCGCGCCCAGCGCGAGCACGGCGGCGGGACGGCGGGACCGGGGCGTGCCGGTGACGGGGGGTGGCATCGGGGGGTTCAGCTCCTCGGACGGTTGCGGGTGCGGCGGCCGCCGGGCACGCGCGCAGGGCGCACCCGGTGGCCGCCGCGAACGGCGGGGCCCGGGTCCATGATCACCGGGCCGACCGAAGCCAATCGCCCACGAAAGACCTCCGCGCCACCGGACGGTGAACCCTCGCGTTCACCCCCGCGAACAAAACCCCCGGACCCCGCGCCAACGGGCCGCAGCCGGCGCGTTCCGGTCACCGGCTTCCGGGCGCCGCGTTCCGGAGCACCGCTTCGGCCACGGCTTCACCTGGCGGCCCTACTCGGTGGCTTCACCCGGCAGTTTCAGCCCGCAGGCTTCAGCCGGCGGTGTGGAGGCGGTTGGGCAGGTTGTCCCAGGGGCGGCAGTCGATTACGGGCAGGGCGTGCCGGCGGGCTTGGTTGCTGAGCCAGTGTGAGAAGCGGGTGCTGACTTCGGCACGGTGTGTCTGGATGCCGTATTCCGGTTCCCGTTCGGCGTAGTTGGCGGTGATCTGTCCGGCGTCGGCCTGTGGAGGAACACGAACATCACCGAACCCGGCTACTCCGGACCCTCCTCTCGTCCTGCTTTTCTTGAGCCTGAGATCGAGGAGGCCGCCGCCGACGGCGGGCAGATGTTCGGGGGCGACGCGGCAAACTGCGCGGAGATGCGCGCGTGCAGTGCCCTTTTTGCTAATCATGCAGCAGATTTCGAGGAAGCGTTCGGGCGCCCGCTACAACTCAGTGACATCGAATTTCTGACGGTCAGAAGCTCTACTGGCGCACCAGAGCCAGCATGCCTATCCTGTCAGAGCGCGCTTGTGCGGCGTGGCGCGACCGACCTATCGAGAGGGTGAGCATGGACTTCGCTGTCCGCGGTCGAGGTCGCAGCCTGGCTGAAGCAGCAGGCTGGAGCCCGGAGCGCGCGGTCGACATCTCTGGACTTATCCATGAGATGAGACGCGTTGGCTTCGACGTATCAACTGCAGCGCATAGGTTCCTAGAAGTGTTCTGGCGCCTGCGGATCGAGCATCTGCCAAGCATCAACATAGACGGCAAAGACATATTCTGCTGGACCGAATTCGATCCGATGCGGGTATGCACTGAGCGCGATGCGAGAATTGCAACCCTATGCTCAAGGGTGGCCGGTGGATCGCTGTGCCCATTGGGAATTGATGGGTTTCACTTCACTATCTACATGTCGCCTTCCGGCAAGTTCTTTGCCGGAATGGATTCTTCGGTATTCGCATATTCGGGCTGTGCCGACGAATTCTTTGCGAAGCTCGTCGATGGATCCAGGCCACAGCTTGTAGGAGCCTGGGAACTATAGGGATTGTTAGCTTCATGAAGGATTGACAGAGGCCCCGCTGGATTTATTTCCCGCGGGGCCTCTGTGGCGTCTGACGGCAGTAGCTGACGGCAACGTCAGCGGACGGGAGCTGCACAAGCAGGCGGGCCGTCACCGTCGGCAGGGTCTGTGGCAGCCTGCGCGGGCTTGCCGAGTGCGCGGCCGAGGAGGTCGATGGCTTGGCGCCGGAGGCGGAGGCGGACGTGGGCGTACACCGTGGCGGTGACGCTGATGTGGGCGTGGCTCGGCAGTTCCCTGATCGCGACGAGTTCGGATCAGAATGCCACTCCCGATGTGGAGGCCGAGGATCAGGAGGTTCCGGCTGTTGGCCCCAGTAGCCGGGCTCTGAGGATCGTTGCGACGATGGCCCGAGAGACACCGCTCAAAATGCGCATGGGAATATCACTTATTTTCCCAGGGAGCGCTTCAGGCCTGGTCTTGATGGGTGCAGGGCGACTGGCGCAGTAGGCTACTTTTCGGGAGCGCAAGATATGGAGGACGATACAGGCGCGGCGTGGAGAAATCTTCCGCAGAGGCCTATGGTGGCTCCTCCGGATTTTTGGACACTGCCCGAAGGGCGGCGAGCTCGTGGCCACCTGATGGGCAGGCAGTATGGTGGTTCGGGTGATAATCTGCGCAATCTGGTGCCGCTCTGGGCGATCGCCAACCGCGACGTCATGAAGGGTGTCGAGATGGATGTGGCCGGAGTGATTAAGGAGGGTGGACAGGAAGTGAAATATGAAGTCCTGGCCATCTATGACGGGAAGAAGTCGGGAGTACCCAAATCTATTCATATTGAGGCGCACGGCATGCTCGGTCTCAATGTGGACTGTCTGGTGATGAATAATAACGAACCAAAGGAAAAAGTAAACCTGTCTGTGGTTCCTGTAGCTTGGGATGGTGAGATGAGACGGGTTGATTTTCGCGAAATGATTGATGTTGACTCATGGTCTAGCCCGACTCCCGTCGAGGTGTGGTTGGGTATTGAGGAGTGGGCAGGGGGAGGGCTTCCAGGTGACTTCAAGGAATTCGTGGACCTCTACGGGGACGGGATTGTGCGGGGTCACCTCTATGTGCCGCATCCATGTGGTGCAGAGCCCCTGATTGATTTCATGAAGAGAGGCCGGGAATCTCTCCGGAGTGTGGCTCATCACTACCTCGGAGATTCCAGGTCTCCGCGCTTTGACGTCGACTCCGTAATTCCATGGGGATATTCTGATTGGGATGGGGACCAGTGCTGCCTCGTGCCGAGAGGAAAGGAGGCCTGGGACATCCTGGTGGAGTTTCGCCAATTCGGCTGCGTCCGCCTCTACCAAGGCTGCTTCTCCACATTCATTTCCGGGGTGCTCTCCGGGACTGCGGCTCCTCCCGGCTGGCCGGGCTCCGGGCCGCTGTGGAAAGCGCTCGACCGGTCCCCGTTGGTCTGAGCTCGCCACAGTGCCCGGGGGCCTGGCAGGTTCGGCGGTCCCGTTGCCGAGTAGGTCAGTTCTGTGGGTGTGAACCCCGGAGTGGGCTCCGGGGTTCACACCGGCCGTGGGCCGGCTTGTCGGCTGGGAAGAACGGGAACCGGGTAGAACCGCCGATTGCTGCGAACGGTGCGGTCACTTGCGTGATGTGACGATGGGTTGACCGCATTCGGGCGCTGACGGGGTGGGATGGTCCGGTCCGGGGGATCCGGGGCCGGGCGGCTCGCCGCCCGGAACCCGGCCCGGGCGGCGGAGGCCCGATCAGGGCGGGGCCGCGGCCGTGAGGGCCCGCAGGACCGTGAGTGCCGCGCACACCTGCCGCAGTCGGCCGACGACCTGGTCGGGCTGCCGCCGGTGCAGCGTCAGTTCGGCGGCCTGGTCCAGCTGGTTCTCGCACGTTTCCAGTACCTGGTTCACCTGGTCGTCCAGGTGCACCCGCCGGGCGCGCGCGTACTGACAGGAGACGCCGCTCGCCAGATGCCATTTCATCCTGGATCCACCGGTGGCATTCGGGTGAGCGATTTCGGGTGAATTCGTGGCCGCTCACTGGTGGTTTCCGCTGGCGGACGTGCGTGGTCGCCGGATGGCCGT
>NZ_JBIUYD010000055.1:0-8843 GCF_044744345.1 Kitasatospora sp. NPDC087315
TGGCATCAGCGACTGATTATGGCATGGGAATTGCATGACAACACGTCAAAATATGTGAACTCCCCACCTGATGGGCAACCTGGAAAAAGGGTGCAATTGAACAACAATTGCCATTGAATGGACTTTCGATAACCGCGAGTGTTGAATCCGTTACTTAATCGTTACCCTGTGGGCTTCCTTTGATTTCACTGAGAGTGAGAGGTTGTGACTCGGTTCTGAGCGAACCATTTGAGTACGTGTCATCTCTTCGAGAGAGTGCTGATGAAACGACGGTCTTTGGCCTCGTCTGGTTCCACCGGCGGGGCCTTTTCGATGCGTTGGATACGCCGCTTGTCCACAGCGTTGACGCTCGGTCTGCTGGTGCAGACCGGTGTGGTCGCCGACGCTCTGGCGTCTCCTCCGTCCGGCGCGGGTACCGCGCCACAGACACCCCAGGCCGCTCCGGTGGCCCCTTCGACCGAGGCGCCCGACGAGGCGTCGGCTCTGCTGGCTGCGCGCCTGCAGGGCCGCCGCATCGAGGTCACCAAGGCCCGCACCGAGTTCGTCACCCTGTGGGCGAACCCGGAAGGGACGCTGACCTCGGAGCGGTCTGTAGGCCCGATCCGGATGAAGGTCGGCGACACCTGGGTGCCGGTCGACACCACGCTGGTGCAGACCCCGGACGGCAAGGTCGCGCCGAAGGCGCACCCGGAGGGCCTGGTCTTCCAAGGCGGCGATGCCGGGGTCACGGTCGGCGACAGTGTGCCCGCAACCCCATCGGCCCCTTCCCTGACTTCTTCCGCTACGCCGGATCTGGCGGCCACACCGACGCCTTCTGAGCACGCCTCCCGCGCTGCGGCCCGCACCGCGACGCCCTCGGCCGCCCCGACCACTCCGTACGCCAATCCGCTCGCTACTCCCGAGGCCAAGCCGGCCAAGCGCCCGTTGGTGACGATCGGCTCGGATGGCAAGCAGGTCTCGTTCAGCTGGCTGGGCCGGTTGCCGCAGCCGAAGCTGGAGGGCAGCAAGGCCACCTACGTCGACGCCCGCCCGGGCGTGGACCTGGTGCTGCAGGCGACCCGGACCGGTTTCGAGCAGTTCCTGATTGTCAAGGACCGTTCCGCCGTTGTACAGGCCGGATCGGTCACGATCCCGATCGACACCACCGGCCTTGAGATCGCGCCGCAGCAGGACGGTTCGGTCCAACTACTGGACAAGACGACCGGCAAGCCGGCCGTCAGGATCCCGGCGCCGGTGATGTGGGACGCGGCAGTGGACCCGGCCTCGCAGGAGCACCTCAACCGTGCGCCGGTGACGATGCAGGTGCGCGGTCAGGGTACCGACGCCGAGCTGGTGTTCACTCCGGACGCGGCGTTCCTGGCCGACGCGAAGACCCAGTTCCCGGTCACCATCGACCCGGTGGTTGACGTCGGCACGAGCTATGACACATACGTGCAGACGAACGAGAACTTCGACGCCTCGTCGTCGACCGATCTCAAGCTGGGCAGCTACAACGGCTCGGTCGTCGCGCGCTCATTCCTGACGATTCCGGGTGCCGACTTCAATGGCAAGCAGATCCTGAGCGCCACGCTCAATCTGTACAACTACCACTCGGCCTCCTGCATCGCGAAGCAGTGGGAGGTCTGGAGCGCGCGCGGCGCCGGCTGGTGGACGCGCTGGAACGACCAGCCTGCGCTGGAGCAGAAGTGGGCGACGTCGAACGATACGTTCGACGAGGATCCGGACGACAGTCATCACTGCACCCGCCCCGACGGTTCGGTGTGGGCGAAGGCCGACATCACGCAGATGATCCAGTACGCCGCGGGCTTCGGCTACAGCGAGTATGGCATGGCCGTAAAGGCGGCCGATGAGGGCAGCAGCCTCTCGTGGAAGCGGTTCAGCTCCGCCGAGGGCGGCGCCCCGCCGTACATCTCGATCACCTACAACACGGTGCCGACGACTCCGGCCGCCGTTCAGGTGCAGCCCTCGCAGCCAGGCAACCCGGCCTACACCCCGGACGCGAACCCGCGCTTCCAGGTGCAGGCGGCCGACGCCGACGGTGACCAGGTCAAGGTCTACTTCGACCTGTGGCGCGGGGGCACGTTCCTCGGCAGTATCGCCAAGGACACCCCCAATGGCGCGGTCGCCACCGTCCGTGCGTCCGACTACGGCATCGCCCGGCTCGACGAGGGCGTGCAGTACTCGATCTGGGCGATGCTCGACGACGGCAAGTCCCGCTCCGGCTGGACCGGGACGACGCTGGTCGCCGACACCGTGAAGCCGGGCACCCCGACGGTCACCTCCGCGGACTACCCGTCGGACGGGCTCTGGCACGGCGCGGCGAACCAGGCCGGCTCCTTCACCATCACCCCGGCCGCCGGCACGGACGACCTGGCCGCGTACGTCTACACGCTCGACGGCGGCACGCCGGTGACGGTCAACGCCACTGCGGCACTGACCACGAGCATCACCCCGGCCACCGAGGGCCGGCGCGTACTCAGCGTGCAGGCCAAGGACCGCGCGGGCAACCTCTCCCCGCCCACGGTCTACACCTTCCAGGTCGGCCAGGCCGGTCTGAGCTCGCCGGTGAACGGCACCCAGTCGGCCAAGCGCGTCAAGCTGTCCGTCGACGCGCAGACGCAGTTCAAGCGGGTCGTCTACGAGTACCGTCGCGGCCCGGGTGCCACGGAGTACGCGGTGCCCCGGACCAATCTGACCAAGGCCGACAACACCCCGGTGGCCGAGGACAAGCCGCGCCTCGCGGACCTCGGCCCGCACGCCAACTGGAACGTCCTGGACACCCTCGGCAACGTCGGCGGCGTCGTCCAGATCCGTGCCAAGCTCTTCCCCGAGGACGGCTCGGGCGCGGGCTACGCGACCGTCTGGAACACCATCACGGTGGACCGCAACGCCGACGGCGCGGCCGCGGCGGGCATCGGCCCGGGTTCGGTGAACCTGCTGACCGGTGACTTCTCCACCGACGTCACGGACGCCAATGAGTTCGGCATGTCGGTGACCCGCACCTCCTCCTCGCGCGGCACGGATCGGGGCTGGCAGCCGCAGGGTGAGCGCCTGGCGGCCAACCAGCGCCAGATCGGCACCGACACGGCGGGCTTCACCCCCGGTCCGGCGGTGCTGAGCCGCTCGACGGTCCGCGGCCACGACAGCTCCACCGACTCGCTGCTCGTCAAGCCCAACGGCAACCCGAACTCCTACGTGGAGATCGGCCCGGGCTACACGCTCGGCCAGAACATGCAGCCGGGGAGGACCTACCGGCTGACCGGCTGGATCTACGTTCCGGGCTCGACCGGGCTGACCCCGGACCGTGCCGACATCGGCCTGCGCCTGCAGGGCGTCCACCGCACCGCGGCCGGGTACGGCGAGGTGCTCTCCCCGAAGGCGTCGTTCACCGACGGCTGGCAGCAGCTGTCCGTCGACATGACCGTCCCCAAGGACGCCACCGAGGCCTGGTTCCGGCTCATCAACGGCTTTGCCGCGGCGGACAAGGAGGTCTTCTTCGACGACCTGTCGCTGAAGGAGATCGTGGCGCCGTTCGGCCCGCAGTGGGCCGGCGGCCCCGACGCGGGCGCCGGCTCGGACTACCGGTCGCTGTCGTTCCCGCAGTCCGACCTGGTCGAGATCAAGAACAACGACGACAGCACGCTCACCTTCGCCAAGGGCACCGACGGCACCCTGTTCCCGGAGCCGGGCGCCGAGTCGCTGTCGCTGAAGGCCGTGCCGGCCACCAGCGGCGCCCTCGTGCTGGCCGCGACCGGGCAGTGCCTGGAGGTCCCGAACGGAGCCGCCGGCAACGGCGCGAACCTGCAGGCGGCGCCGTGCACCGGTGGCGCCAACCAGCAGTGGACCCGAGACGACCAGCAGCGCTTCCAGATCCTCGGCAAGTGCCTGGACAACCCCTGGGGCGTGAGCGCCGACAACACCCGGATCGTGCTCTGGGACTGCAACGTGGGCACCAACCAGAAGTGGGAGGTCCTGGCCGACGGCCAGATCGTCAACCAGCAGTCGTCCAAGTGCCTGGACGCCTACCAGGGCGGCACGATCTGGGTCTGCTGGCGCGGCCCGAACCAGGTCTGGGACGTGCAGACCGCCGGCACCACCTACGAGCTGTCCGAGCTGGACGGTTCGAAGACGGTCTTCGCCCGCCAGGCCGGTTCCAGCATCTACCAGGTGATCAGTGACCTGGGGCCGGAGGCCGCTTCGGCCACCCGCTACCAGTACGACACCACCGACGGCCGCTCGCTGGTGAAGCGGGTCATCCCGCCGGTCGAGCCGGGCGTGGACGACGCCAACCACTGCACCGTCAACCCGCTGCCGCGCGGCTGCGAGGTCATGGAGTACGACTACGCCAAGGTCACCACGGCCACCACGACGACGCCCGGCGACTTCCTGGACCACATCCGTGCGGCGAAGGTGTGGTCGTGGAACCCGGCGACCTCCCAGCAGGAGGCCGTCGAGGTCACCCACTACGCCTACGACGACAAGGGGCGCCTCTCCCAGGTCTGGGACCCGCGCCTGGCGCAGCCGCTGAAGATCACGTACAGCTATGACGACGCGGGCCGGGTCACCAAGATCGGTGCCGCAGGCGAGCTGCCGTGGAACTTCGACTACGGCAAGGCCGCGGCCGACCAGGACCCGGGCCACCTGCTCAAGGTCCGCCGCCCGACCCTGGCACAGGGCAGCAAGGACCAGGTCAACAGCGAGATCGCGACCACGGTCGTCTACGACGTGCCGCTGACCAGCGGTACGGCCGGCGGTCCGTACGACATGGGCGGCGCGGACGTCGCCAAGTGGGCGCAGACCGACGCTCCCACCGACGCGACCGCCGTCTTCGGCCCCGAGGACGACCCGGGCACCAACACCGCCACGGCGGCCAAGCCCGGCAAGGACGGCTACAAGCCGGCCACCGTCCACTACCTCAACGCCTCCGGCAACGAGGTCAACACCGCCGCCCCGTCCATCACCCCCGGCGGTGACATCGACACCACCGAGTACGACCGCTACGGCCACGCCGTCCGAACCCTGCAGGCGACCAACCGCGCCATCGCACTCGGGACCCACCCCGAGGCGGACCGGTTCGCCGCCGAGCTGAACCTGCCCGCGGACTCCGCGTCGCGGACGCGTCTGCTCGACTCACGTACCACCTACAGCCCCGACGGCCTGGACATCGTCGAGACGCTAGGCCCGGTCTACCGCGCCTCGCTCGCCGAACAGGTCAACGGCCAGAGCACCCCGGTCACCTCGACCTGGGAGGCCGAGAAGCTGCCCCAACTCGGCGCCAGCGCGCCAGTGCGGGTGATCAACAACAACAACGGCCTGATCTGGTCCGGCGGAGCGCAGCTCAGCCTGGCCGGGACCCAGGCCGGTGCGTTCGACACCATGCGGGTGAGCGTGCCGGAGGAGGGCGACTACCAGCTCTCCGGGCAGCTGACGCGGTTCAACGACCACGGCATCGTGCAGTTCGCGATCGACGGCCAGAACCTCGGCCAGCCGATCGACACCTTCGACTCCAACCCCGCCGGCTCGATCGCCCCGTACACCGTAGGCCAGTCGATCCACCTCGCCCGCGGCGACCACGAGCTGAAGGTCACGGTTACCGGCACCAACACCGCCAGCTCCGGCGAGCGCTTCCACGCCGGCCTGGACACCGTCACGCTGACCAAGACCACCGTCAACCCGACCCTCCCGGCGGGGACCTCGGTGGTGGCCCGCGACCACAACACCAACACCTACGACGAGAACAAGCCTGACGGCCAAGCCTACCACCTGGTCACCACCCAGACCGACGGTGCCCGCGTCGATGGCTACGCCGACGACGTCGAACTGCGCGTCACCAAGCAGGGCTATGACACGCCGATCGGCGGCGCCTCCGGCTGGACGCTGAAGACCCCCACCTCGGTCACCACCGACGCGCTCGGCGCCAAGCTGACGGCTGTCGTCAAGTTCGACGCGAAGGGCCGTGCGCTGGAGTCCCGCAAGCCGGGTTCCACCGGGACCGATGCTGGCACGGTCAAGGCGGTGTACTACACCGCTGGCGCCAACCCCGACGACGCGGCCTGCGGCAACCGTCCGGAATGGGCGGGCCTGCCGTGCGTCAGCGGGCCGGGCGGTGCGATCACCGGTGCGGACGCGGCGCGGATGCCGACCACCCTGCCGGTCAAGCGGGTCACCCGCTACTCGCCGTTCGCCGAGCCGGAGGAGGTGACAGAGACCAACGCGGGCAAGTCCCGCAAGACCGTCACCGTCTACAACGAGGTGGACCGGATCGTCTCCATCGAGATCACGTCGGACGAGGGCAAGCCGCTCCCGAAGGTCACCACCGAGTACGACCCCGCCACCGGTGACATCGTGAAGACGACGGCCGGCGGCAAGTCGCTCACCCGCGTCTTCGACGCGCTCGGCCGACTGATCTCCTACACGGACGCCGACGGGGCCACCACGACCTCGGAGTTCGACCGGTTCGGCAAGCCGGTGAAGGTCACCGACCCGACCGGCTTCACCACCTACACCTACGACCGCGCGAAGGAGCCGCGCGGACTGGTCACCTCCGTCAACGACAGCGTGGCCGGCGAGTTCACCGCCAAGTACGGTCCGGACGGCCAGCTGGTCGAGCAGACCTACCCCGGCGGGATCGTTCGCAAGGACACCACCAACGCCGTGGGCGAGGCCACCGGGCGCACCTACACTCGCACCAGCGACAACAAGGTGATCTGGGCCCAGACCACCGACATCTCCACCCAGGGGCAGGTGGCGAAGGACACCAGCTCCACCGCCACCCGCACGTATCAGTACGACCGGCTCGGCCGGCTGGTGAAGGCCGAGCAGTCCACGGTCGCCACCGGTTGCGTCACCCGTCAGTACGCCTTCGACGCGCACTCCAACCGCCTGTCCAAGCAGACGTCCCCGAAGGGGGCGTCCGGCGAGTGCGCCACCGCCGGGGCGACGGCGGAGAACCACACCTACGACAGCGCCGACCGCCTCACGGATGCGGGCTTCTTCTACGACGCCTTCGGGCGCACGGTGAAGACGGCGACTGGCGCGACCAACACCTACTGGGCGAACGACCGCGTCGCCGCCCAGGAGAAGGGGGACACCAAGCAGGAGTGGGCCGTCGACGCGGCCCACCGCCTGACCGCGTTCACCACCAGCAAGAAGCAGGCCGACGGATCCTGGGCTGGCGCTACCTCCAAGCTGAACCACTACGGCGACGACGGCGACGAGGTCCGCTGGACCGTCGAGGACACTGCCCAGGGCACCCTGACTCGCAACGTCTCGGGCCCGGACGCCGACCTGGTCGCCACTACCAGCAGGACCGGTGACGTCCGGCTGCAGCTGACCAACCTGTTCGGCTCGGTCGTCATTACCACCGACACCGCGCTCACCGCACCGGTGGTGCTGGACTTCGACGAGTTCGGCATCCCGCAGGACGGCCAGGCAGGCGTTCGCTACGGCTGGCTCGGCGGCAAGCAGCGCTCCGCCGAGGCCCAGGACGGCGACATCCTCATGGGTGCCCGCCTCTACAGCCCCGCCCTCGGCCGGTTCCTGCAGATCGACCCCGTCCCCGGCGGCAACGCCAGCGCCTACGACTACTGCACCGGCGACCCCGTCAACTGCACCGACCTCGACGGCAACTGGGGCATGCCCAAGTGGCTGAAGAAGACGGTCGAAGTCGTCGCCAAGGTCGCCGAGGTGGTCGCCACCGTCGTACCGGGTCCCATTGGTTCCATAGCCGCCGCCGTTTCGTCAGTCTCCTATGCCGCCACCGGTAACTGGGAAAAGGCCGCCGAAATGACGATCATGGTGGCAGCGGCGGCAGTGGGCGCAGGTGTCGCCGTGAAGGCAGCTGTCACGACGGTCAAGGCAGCCCGCGCCGTAAAGCTTTCAAACAGCTTCACGAAAACGGTCAAATACCCCAACATTCGCACGCAGAACAATCGGCTTTACAGCAAGGTTGATAAGATCGTCAAGCAGCATGGATTTAAGCAGCAGAACGATCTGGACGGCCCCCTGTGGGCCACTGACCGGCCGAACGTATACAAGAATCGCGCACTCATGAATCCCGAAAAGCGCAAAGAGGTCCGAATGCGCTTCACGAATCGGGAACTCAGGACAGTGAAGAAGTATTTCAAAAAAATCGACAATATTTCCCGAGCGAGGGGACAGAATAACTATAATGCCAAAGAGCGGGCGGAGTTGATGAGGTACTACATCAAGGGGAAATACCGCTAAACAAAGTGGAAATGCCTCTGCATAGCTGATGGCGCGGAATGATGGCAGTTCAATTGTCGTCATTCCGCGCCGTCGCACGGAAGGGCTCAGCCAAGGGGTCGATGGGCAGTTCAAAGCATGGATCGCGGGCCTTGGCAAAACCGCCACCATGAGGCATCATGACGACATGTTCTCTTGGATTCGCAATCGACGCCATGAAAGGCAGCGGGCTCGAGAAGCTTCATGGGTGGAGGAGCGGACTGTCTTGGCGGCAGAATCCGACCGTCTGACTGTGGTCTTCGAGCCGATGGGAGCTATTTATGAGATCGAGCCGGGAGAGACTCTGACTATAGTTTTCAAGGGGCCGCCGACCCATCCTGGAGAAGTCAAACATCGAGCGGACTACACTTCCGTATCTCCAGGTCTCGCGGGCTACATGACGGCATTTGACTCGAAAGATAATGAGATCGACGTTAACACCGGGGCGCCCTACTGAGCTCACAACTTCTCGTCCTAGATGATTGATGCCAAGGGCTCGCCGGTACGCATGACATAAAGCGAGGGAGTCCAAAGGTCTGTTGTGACGCCTGACCTGGACTCCCTCGCGACCGCACTTTACGTGAAGACCGACGACCTGT
>NZ_JBIUYD010000056.1:0-7946 GCF_044744345.1 Kitasatospora sp. NPDC087315
CGCGCCGTCTCCTCCGGAGACATGACGCGCCGTCACTACCGTGACGGAATGCTGCGGCGTCGCTCCGCGACGCCAGCTGGCTGGGGCGGCGTGGAGTCGGACGGCTCGACGCGGTGGGTGGTGGCGGTCACCGCCGGCCCGATTCTGATCTCTGTAATGCGAACCAGGTTCCTCGGGCGGATGGTTCGCTCAGAGCTGGCTCTGACCTGCTAGTTTCATGGGGACCGGCTTGGGCCGGGTGTTTCGTGGCTGCTGTGCGGCCTCATTCTAGCGTTCTCAGCGCCCTCCGGGCTCGTTCCGCCTCCGGCGGAACGAGCGGTCTGTGAGGGGCAGCCAGGCGATGCCGTTTCCTCTGCTGCAGAGGTTTTCGTGACCCTTGGTTAGGCTCAAGTCAGGTCTAAACCTTTCTCTTTGGTTTAGACCATGTTACTTGGCAACTAGAGAATGAGAGTTGGTCGGCCGATGTTATGTAACGGGATGTCGACGGCTTGCGGATACGCATGTGTAATGCCACTGAGGCAAGGTTTCGGCGATACAGAACTGATCGACCGGGCGGGTTCTGTATCGCACACGGCTGCCCGGCCGTGATGAACTCGTGGGCAGTTGCTTGGCGTTGAGGGCTGACGCGGGCCCAGCCAGTGGGTGCGCCTGGCCCAGGTTCCCGGCCGGGTTCGGGCGTCAGGTGTTGGGGGTCGTGTGGTGGGGCTCCGCCGGCGGGATGGTGAGATTGTGGTGGGTGAAGAGGGTGGTGAAGAACTGCTCGAGGAGGGGGCCAGCGTGGTGTCGGTTGCTGAGTTCGGTGGAGCTGAATCGGTAGACCTCGTAGCCGCGGAGCTTGAGGTCGCGGTCGCCGCGGACAGTGTCCTCGTACGCCTTGGCGGTCGCGTAGTGGTGGCGGCCGTCGACTTCCAGGACGGCGCGGTGGCCGCCCGGTAGGAGCATGAGGAAGTCCATACGGTGGTTCAGCAGGGCTTCGACGCCGCGCTGTTGGACGGTCTTGTGGTCCCAGTGCAGCCAGACCTCTGGGAGCAGGGCGGGTAGGGTCCAGGCGCGGGCGCCGTAGATGCAGTGATAGAGCCGGTAGAGGTCGCGCTGGGGAGAGACGTCCTCGCTGGGCATGGAGGCCAGCAGGCGGTTGTAGAGGTCCTTCTTGGCCTGCTCGGTGTCGTCGGTGCCGGTTTTCTCCTGCCACCACTGCTGCAGGTCGCACCAGCGGATGCCGTCCGGGCCGATGGGCCGGTCGTAGACGAGGACCTGGTCTATCCCCTGCAGGACTTCGAGATCGTTGTCGACGACGCTCAGGAAGCGGATGTCGGGCTTGGCAGTGGTGGCGAAGATCAGGGTCTTCGGCCGGCGGGCGGCGCCGGGGCCGGTGCGCAGGAGCTGGAAGTGTGGGTAGCCGTCGCGCTCGCCGGTCTGCTCGAGGCGGATTGCGGTCGGTGCCAGCGCCGTGTTGAGCGTCTCGACGAGGCGGACTTGGGCGCCAGCGTCCGGGAGGGTTGCCGGGTCGACCAGGGTTTCGAGGAAGCGGGTGAACCTGGCGGAGCCGGCCTCGAAGACCCCGAGCTGCTCGAACAGCTCCTCCGCCGACCAGTCCTCTCGGTTGCGGAACACGTGCTGGTGGATCCGGGCCCGCAGGCTCGTCGTCGACGATCCCGTCCACCGCGCCATCGGGTCGTCGTCCAGGTGCCAGAACCGTTCCAGTGCGCGCTCGAACCCGTCCTCGCGGTAGAGCAGCTCGTCGAGGTTGATCGCGGCGGCCAGCTCGCGCCGCACCCGGCCCGGGATCTCGATGACCGTTCCGGCGTCCCAGACGGCGTCCTCGAGGGCGAACCGCTCCTTCCCGCGGACGGACACCTGCGGGGAGTCAAGGAGGCGCTGCGCGGCCTGGAGGAGGCCGCCGTCGTCCGGGAGTGCCTTGAGGCAGGCTTCCAGGCGCTGGCTCTTCGAGCCTGTGTCTGCCGCGGGTATCGGTAGCCTGAGCTCGGGCCCCAGCTCGGTCAACTCCCGGTGGGTACAGGAATGGAGCCCCTGCACGACAGTGCTGACCGCTTCTCGCAGCTTCTTCGGATCCACCGCCACGGGCCGAGTGTGGCAGACCGCTCGGACAGCTGTCCCAGAAGCGGCGCAGCCGCCGTCCCGGCAGGCTCCGGGGTGCTGCACCGGAGCGCCGTTGCGCCGGCCTGGGCAGGTCGGCGCAGCGGGGGTACGCGGAGGGCCGCGTTCTGGCCTTCCCGGAAAGGGGCGGTGCAGCGGGGTGTGGGGCGCAGCGGCAGGGTGGGACGAGGTGGGGCGTTGGCGGGGATGGGCCCGTCTGTCCGGCCGGGACGTGCGGTGCTTGGTGGGGAAGATCGTCAAGCCGCTTGTGGCCGCAGCACCTAAATGATCTTGAGTGCTTCGTCCCACACGTTGCCTCCGTCCGCCCAGGTCCACAGCCATTGGCGCAGTGACGGTGCGGCGTAGCACAGGCCGTCGTGGAGGTTTTCGCCCCAGTCGGGTTCCCAGCCGTCGGCGTCCCAGAGCAGGACGGGGTTGTCGATCGCGATCAACGAGACGTGCCAGCATGCTGCAGCCGCCTGTCAGGAAGAGCCATGACGCCGGCCGCCCGTACTTTGGCCCTCGCGTGTGGAGGGAGGTTGCGGGGCCAGTCCGGTCTGTGCCAGTACGGGACGCGGCGCGGTGTCAGCGAGGCGAGGCCTCCTTCCGGGCCGAATCCCCCGTCGCCGATCTCGGTGTAGATGCGTCGGAGCTGTGGCGGCAGCTCGTAGCCGAGTTGCCGCTCCACCTGCTCGACCTCGGCATTCGTGAGCGGGGGAACGGCTGGTCCGGGAGACAGCCGTGGGGATCGCCTGTGGTTCCGGTGCCCCGCGCGAGGTCGTGCAGCCGTTCCAGGAGTGCGTCGTCGTCTGCAGCGGTGCGGCGGAGGGTACCGGTCACGGGGCGGAACTGTAGTGGGGTGGCTACCTGGGGCTCCGTAGTGCGGGTGGCCGTTCGGGGACTGCCATCAGTGCTTGAGGTGGTGGTGTTCAGGCGCCGAGGCCGATGTGGGAGACGTAGGTATAGGCGCCCCAGTCGGAGTCGAGGTCGGCGATGACGTCGTCCCAGATCTCCTCCAGCTTCGCCTCGTCGCCGTCGACCATGGCGTCGACGGCCTCGTCCCAGACGTAGCGGACCTGGATGGTGCGCAGGCGGAGGTTGTCGCGGCGGCGGGGCTGATCGACGAGGTCCTGGTTGACGGGGTGGATCTCGACTCGGGTGCCGCGGCCGGCGTTGTTGAGGTGCTGCTTGAAGCCGCCGGGGTTGGTGAGGACGTTGTGGGCGCGCAGGTTCCAGTATGCGGTGTCGATGGCTTCGAGATTGTGGGGGCGGGGGCGCTGGGTGCCGTGGGTCCAGGCGCGGATGGTGCGGGGGGTGGCGGTGATGCCGGCGTCGCTGAGGGCCTGGGTGCCGCCGGTGGTGGTGGTGAGATAGCGCATCCGGGCGAGCAGGCCACGGCGGGTGGTGGGCGGGGATTTGATGCCGCCTTCGATGATCATGCGCTCGAGGGCGTCTTCGAGGGCGCGGCCGAGGGCGATCTTGCCGTGGACGTTGCCGGGGTCCAGATGGGCGCCGTACTTGCCGAAGTTCTTCCATCCGTCGGTCGACACGTTCAGGCGGCCTTTCGGGTGCGCGGGAGGGTGTACTGGTCCTTGAGTTTCATCTGGGTGGTGAGGCGGCCCTCGGTGAACACGGTGCGCCAGTCGGCGCTGTCGCTGGTGGTGTGGAGTTCGTCGGTGCCGCGCAGGGCGACGATGATCAGGCCGTGGGTGTGGGCGCGGTGGGCCTTGTACCAGAGGTTGGCGAAGGCCTGGGAGCGGATGATGTGCATCCAGTCCGGGCGGCGCAGGTCCCGGTTGTGGGTGGATTCGCCGATGGTGGAGACGAACTTGGCGTAGATGGCCTTCACGTAGGCCTCGGTGACGGTGTCGGCGGTGGTGATGGCGTTCTCGCGGGCGATGGTCAGGACACGGCGGAACTTCTCCAGCAGGCTTTCGCTGGCGCCGGAGGTCCAGGCCTCGGTGATGTGCGGGGCCTCGCTCAGGCCGAGCTTGTGGCAGCGGATCAGCAGGCGGATGGTGGCGTCGTCGAGGAGAACGGGGCCGGTTTCGCGGCGGCCTCCGATGGGGTCGGGCAGGTGGGGGTGGTTCCAGGTGGGGCGCTTGGGCAAGAGGTAGATGCCAGAGCGTTTGGGGTCGAAGCCGCCGTCGGGCTGGTGCTGGAGGGCGCCGATCGGCAGGTGGGTCTTCAGGGCGGTGCAGTAGGCGGCGTTGGTGTCCAGGACATCGACCGCCACCGGGAGCAGCCGGCCCTTGCGCAGGTCGTCGAGCAGGGGGGCGTTCTCCCACTTGTGGCGGCCCTCCCAGATGTCGTCGGCGCCGTTGCGGGACTTCTTGCGCAGGAAGTCCAGCGTCTCGGGGTAGACGGTGTGTTCGTAGGTGGCGCCGACGCGGGTGGCGTCGAAGAGTTGCATCCCGTTCGGGATGGCCTTCTTCTCCAGGGCGGCGATCGCGGCCTCGGTTTCGCCGCCGTGTTCCTCCAGGGCCTGGTGGACGGCGCTGGCGATCATGTCGAGGTAGTAGCTGTAGTCCCGGTCCGAGTAGCTGTCGCCCAGGGCGGCGGCTGCCCGGGCACTGGGAGTGCGCTCCGCAGGCGTCCGGGTCGGGCGCAGCGGCCGGCTGTTGCCGGTCTTGAACGCGGCGGGGACGTCCAGGGCGGGGGTCTGCGCGGCTGGGGCAGGCGTGAGGAACGGGCCCTGGGCGTCATCGGCTCCCCCGGCGGTAGTGGTGCCGGGGAGCAGCGTGGCGGGCTCCCGGGGGCCTTCGGCGGCCACCGCGGGTGCCTCCTGGAGCGTCTGGGCAGCCGGACCGGAGGCGGGCGCGGCGGGGGCCGGCTGGGCCTGAGCGGACACGCCGGGATCGGTGGGCGCTTCCCGGGGCACCTCCGGTGCCGGGGCAGAGCGCGTGGTGGTCGGCGCGGCGGGTGCGACGGCGGCCGTGTCGTCGGGGGTGGGGTCGGTGAGGCGGGCGTGAGCCGGGTCGGAGGCCAGGGTGAGGGTGGTCAGGGGGCCGAGGTCGCGTTCGGCGATGGCGAGACGGACACGGCCACTGCCGGTGCCGGGGGTGGTGTCGGGGGTGAGGGTGAGGGTGACGTCGGCGGCCAGGGCGCGGATCAGGTCGGGGTTGTCGGTGTCGAGGGCGGCAAGCACCGGAAGGTAGTGGGTACGGGCGAGGTGGGCCAGGGCCTGGCCTGCGTCGGCGAGGGCGGGCAGGCCGGACAGGGGCAGGCGGGGGTCGGGGGCGGTCTGGAGGCGGTCGACAACCACGAGTGCGAGGTCGGGGACGTCGGCGGCGGTGGTGGTGATCGCCTCGGCGTCCAGGCCGGTCCCGTCGTCGATCAGCAGCGGGGCCGCGGCGAGGAGGTCGGCGGTGCGGGCGACGGCCTCACGCTCGGTGTCGTTGAGGGTTTGGGCGCGCAGGCGGCGGTAGTCGACCGGGGTGTGGGCGGCGATCACGCGGGCGGCGATGTCGGCCCGGGTCAGCCCGGAGGCTGCGTACAGGACGGTGCGCCGCTGGTTGAGAGCGGTGGCGCGGGCGGCGCTGATGGTCAGCAGGCTTGCTCCTGTGCCGGGGGCGCCAGCGACCAGGTAGAAACGGCCCGGCTGCAGACCACCTAGAGCGGCATCGAGGGTGGGAATGCCGGTCGGCAGGCCCACCTGCGGAGTCTGTTCGCCGTCCCCGTCCCCGGCGGGGGTAGTGGGCAGCAGGGTGTCCAGGACCTGCCCGAGCGGGGCAAGCCGACGGCGTGGGGCCGACGACACCGCCGCGGCAGGCGCGACAGCGGACGCAGCACCGGCAGCTGACGGTCCGGCAACCGGAGCGACCGGAGCAGGCTCGGTGGCCGGGGCGGGCCCGGCAGCTGGAGCGATGGGGTCGGTGGCCAGGTCGAGAGGATCGGCGTCGGGCGCAGCGGCCGCAGCCTGCGGGGCCGCCGCCGGGGTGTCGGGTGCGGCGGCCGGGAGGGCCGGTGGCGGTGTCGCGGTGGCCGGGAAGAGGGCGGTGGCGCAGGCCAGGACCGCCACAGGCCGCTTGTGGCGCAGCAGCACCTGCGGGGTGCCGGCGGCGGCTTGGGCGACCAGGTCGCCCAGGACGGGGCGGGCCTCGGCGATACCGCAAGCGGGCGCACCGGCCGTGTCCAGGCCGGCTGTGGTGGCCAGGTGGGCGGAGACCAGCAGGGCCCGCTCCTCCTCGCCCCGGGTGAGCTCGGTGATGGTGCCCTGCTCGGCGTCCCGGATGAGCTGGGGCAGCAGCGGCCGGGCCTTGTGTACACCCAGAGACACAGCGGGCGCACCCAGGCTGGCGGGAGCAGCGGGGTCGGGCGGCGGAACGGACGCGGCGGGCACCAGGGCCTCCAAGACGGCGCAGCAGAAACAGCAGTCAAGAATGTAATGCAAACCCTAGCATGTGCGATACATAAGATGGGTGTGCGGTGAGCTGCAGGATTAGATCAGATCGTCTGTGGTTCTGGTGTGCTGACTGACGATCAGTTATGTAATGATGCATCGTCGCCGGAGCACAGAAGGGTCGGCGGAGCTTGCGCGGCTGTCAGCGGGGCGGGAGCGCGGAAGCGGACGGGCGGAGTCGCCGGGTTCCGACGTCGGCAAGGCTGCGGCTCGGTCTACCCGACTGAGGGCCCGTAGGCGAAGTGGGGTGGCTGGTTCCAGTAGTCATACGAGAGCGAGTGCGTGGATGTCGCCGCGCCCGCTGGTGACGAATAGGATGCCGTCGGCAAAAACGGGTTCTCCTTGGCGTGACGGGTCCCACATCAGCTCGTAGGAGCACCGCAGTTGGCCGTTGCCGATGTCGCACATGAGCATTCGGCCGGCGCGGTGGGCAGCGTAGAGGTGATCACCTGCGAGGAACGGCTGTGCGACAAAACCTCCGGGAGCGCGCCTGCGCCACCGTTCCTCGCCACTCATGGTGTCCAGGGCGGTCAGGGTTCCAGTGGCGGCTGCGACGATGAGGGTACTACCGTCGACGAGCGGGGCAAGCGTCGTTCTGAGGCGGGTCGTTGTGCTCCACAGCGGGGAACCTGTCCGTGTGTCCAGTGCATGGATACTGCCCGAACTCCCCACGAGGTAAAGCACGTTACCGGTCACGATGGGGTGGCCTGCGATGGTCTCGTCCAGGCCGTACGTCCACCGCTGTTTCCGTCAAGTTGACCCAGAAAAGCCGTTCGGTCTCGGCGTCATAGACGATCCCAACCACAGGGATGCGGTAGTTCCGCCAGTCCTCGAAGTGGTCGCCCACGGGGATGGCATAGCTGTGCTTCCGGCGGTACTTCTTGCCGCTCTTGACCTGGACGGCGATGACGTGGCCGGTGCGCTTGCGCTCCCGGGCCAGGATGACGTGCATGTCCTCTCCGTGATCAGCTCCTCCGTCGATCTCCTGGACCAAGTGCCCGTGCGCGTCGAAGAGAGCCCGTACGGCGTTGATCCCGCTGCGCTCAGTCGGACGGTTCGGCCGGATGGTTGCCATAGATCCCCCCGCGAATCGGCGATGCAACGCATGCAACGACGAACGGGGCAGTGGGACACGGCCACGAAACACTCGACCAATTGGCCCCTCCTCGCCGTGCACCGGGCCAGACTGTAACGGCTTGAGGCGGTCGCCGTCGCCTGTGGTCCGGCGGGAATCTGGTGCCCGAGGAAGTGCTGCCGCGCCTGTGCAGATGTTGTTCGCCTATTGGGCATAGCGCCATCAAAGCGGCATGAATATAAGCCACTTACAGGATCAGAGATGCCAAAATGCCCACTAACTGATCGTTTCAGAATGAGGTTCGGAGCTTTCGCAGGCAGATGATGCTGCAGGCGAGTTGGAGCAGGCCGAGGTGGAGGTCGGCGCGTATCT
>NZ_JBIUYD010000057.1:0-5242 GCF_044744345.1 Kitasatospora sp. NPDC087315
CGGCGACGACGATCTTCGCGGAGGTGGTGGCGCGGGTGGGGGCGGCCGCGTTAGAGCTTGCGAAGTCCACTGAGGACCCTTTCGAGCAGCGTGACGTCGGGCTGGTTTCCGGATTCGCCGCCGGAAGCGGGCTGGTGGATGGCGACGAGGCCGGCCTCGGCCAGGTCGGCCACGAGGATGCGGGCCACCCCCAGAGGAAGGGCGAGCAGGGCCGACACCTCGGCGACGGACTTGACCTCCGTGCACAGGGTGCAGATCCGCTGGTGCTCGGGGAGCAGGGTGGCCAGGCGCTGCGGGTCGACGTTGGCGGAGACGAGTGCCTCCAGCGCCAGTTCGTAGCGCGGCCGGGTGCGTCCGCCGGTCATCGCGAACGGCCGGATCAGCGGGCCCGAGTCGTACTCGTCCTCGAACTCCTCGACGTGCCCCGGCTCTTCGGCCGGCGGTCGGCCGGGTCCGTGGCCGGGGGCGTGCCCCGGTGCCGGGTAGCCGGGCGGCGGGGCGTCGAACGAGGGCTGCGGCTGGGCGTACTGGCCGTACTGGTCGGGCGCGTACGGCTGGCCGTACTCGTGCCGGCCGTACTGCTGGCCGTACTGCCGGCCGTGCTGCGGCCGGCCGTACTCCTGACCGTGGCCGACGACGCCGGGTGCTCCGAAGGCGTCATGGCCTGTGCCAGGGTACGGAACGCCGTACTGGCCGCTACGGTCGTCGGGCGGTGTCACGGTTCCTCTCCTCACAAGGTGCGGCGGTGCGGTGCGAGCTCGGGCGCAGGTCCTGAGCCGGTGGTGCGAAGGCCGTACAACGTCCGAACCCGAGCCCGCCGAAGCGGGCCCGGGACGGGCGTGGAGGTGCTTCGAATACCTGGACGGTATCCGACGGACCGTCAGTGCAGGAGACTGCCCTGGAGTTCCGCGCGGAGTGCGGGGGTGAGGACGGCGCCGGCCCGGTCGACGAGCAGGGCCATTTCGTATCCGACGAGGCCGATGTCGGAGTCGGGGGAGGCGAGTACGGCGAGGGCGGAGCCGTCGCTGACCGCCATGAGGAAGAGGAATCCGCGTTCCATCTCGACGACGGTCTGGTTGACCTCGCCGCCCTCGAAGATCCGGCTGGCGCCGGAGGTGAGGGAGGTGAGGCCGGAGGCGACGGCGGCGAGCTGGTCGGCGCGGTCGCGGGGGAATCCCTCGGACATGCACAGCAGGAGGCCGTCCGCGGAGACCACCACCGTGTGCGACACCCCGGGGGTGTTGTCCACGAAATTGGTGATCAGCCAGTTCAGGTTCTGTGCGGCCTGGCTCATCTGACTCAACTCAACGCTCCTGGTGGTTCGAGCCGCCGAAGAGATCGGTGCTGCGGTTCGGCTGTCCGTTGCCGGACGGGTCTACCTGATCGGGGTCGATCCGGAAGCTTCCGGTGCTGCCGGCGCTGCGGCCCTGCTCCACACCGCGGCGCAGGTTGGTGAGGCGTCCCCGAACCTCCTCGGGGCTGCGGGAGACCTGCGGCCCGTCCTGCGGGGTGGGCTTGGCGTTGCCGGCCACCAGGTTCTGCTTGGGCACCCGCCGGGGCAGGCCGGACGGGGTGGTGCCGCCGGAGGCGGGCTCGCGCAGCTGCTCGGCGCGCTGCCAGTCGCCGTCGTTGGGCGACTGCCAGGCGGCGGTGGCCGGGCCGGTCGGGCCGGTGGGCCCGTAGCCGCCCAGCGCGGACACCTCGTGTCCGCGCGGTTCGGTGGGCGCCGAGGTGTCCTTGGCGCCGGCGAACCAGTTCGGGCTCTCGCCGGTGCCCCGGCCGTCGCTCTGCTGGGCCGGGTTCAGGCCGCCGTTGCTCAGCTGCTGGCCGGGACGGCGCTGCGGCAGCCCGGACGGCAGGGTGGCGGTGGGCTCGGCCGTGGGCCCGGCGGCGGGCAGTGCGGGCGGCTCCGGGGTGTACGGGTGGCCCGCGGGGGCCTCCTCGACCGGGTGGCCGTACTGCTCGTCGGCGTAGCCGTCGTAGCCCTGGTAGTCCTGCTGGTCCTGCTGGTCCTGGTAGCCCTGCGGGGCGTACTGGTCGTCGGCGTAGCCGGACTGGTCGTAACCCTGCTGCGGGTACTGGCCGTAGGCGTCCTGGCCGTACTCGTCGGCGCGGCCGTACGACCCGTCGGTGTACTGGCCGTCGCCGTAGCCGGACTGGTCGTAGCCCTGCGGGGCGTACTGGTCGTCCTGGCCGTACGGCTGGTAGTCGCCCTCGGACCGGTACCCGTCCTCCTCGACCTCGGCGTCGAGCACCGGCGGCTCGGTGGCGTGCGGGCCGGCCTCCAGGGCCGCGCGGCGGACCTGGTCGAGCCGCTGCGAGCGCTGGACGGCCTCCAGGGCCGGGCTGAAGCCGGTGCTGCCGGCGTTGCCCTGACCGGTGAGGTGGTCGTCGAAGCCCAGCTCGGCGGCGCTGCGCGGACCGTCCTGGGGGGCGCCGGCCCAGTCGGGCTGGGCCGGCTCCTGGTCGGGGAAGATCCGGGAGACGGTGAACTGCTCCTCCGGCTCCGGCGCCGCGCCCGTCCGGGTCAGGAACGGCGGGATCATCACCAGCGAGGTGGTGCCGGCCGACTCCCCGGACGGGCGGAGCTGGACGCGGATGTCGTGCCGCTGGGAGAGCCGGCCGACCACGAACAGGCCCATGCGGCGGGAGATGGTGGCGTCGACGGTGGGCGGCTCGGCGAGCTTCTCGTTGATCTCGGCGAAGTCCTCGGCGGTGAGGCCGATGCCCTTGTCGTGGATCTCGACCAGCACCCGGCCGTCCGGCAGGCGGGTGGCGTTGACCAGCACCCGGGTCTGCGGGCTGGAGAACGAGGTGGCGTTCTCCAGCAGCTCGGCGAGCAGGTGGACGAGGTCGGTCACGGCGGCGCCGACGACCTCGGTCTCGGGGATGCCGGCCAGCTCGACGCGCTCGTACTGCTCCACCTCGGAGGCGGCGGCGCGGAGCACGTCGACCAGCGGGACCGGGGTGTTCCAGCGGCGGCCGGCCTCCTCGCCCGCGAGGACGAGCAGGTTCTCACCGTTGCGGCGCATACGGGTGGCCAGGTGGTCCAGCTTGAAGAGGTTCTCCAGCTGGTCCGGGTCGGCCTCGTTGTTCTCCAGGTCGGTGATCAGCGCCAGCTGGCGCTGGATCAGGCTCTGGCTGCGGCGCGACAGGTTGGTGAAGATCGCGTTGACGTTCCCTCGCAGCAGCGCCTGCTCGGCGGCGAGCGCCACGGCCTGCCGGTGGACCTGGTCGAAGGCCCGGGCGACCTCGCCGATCTCGTCCTTGCCGTGCAGCGGGATCGGGGTGACGGAGGTGTCCACCCGGTCGGGGTCGGTCTTGGAGAGCTTCTCGACCAGGTCCGGCAGACGGTGGTCGGCGATCTCCAGGGCGGCGTTGCGCAGGGTGCGCATGCCGAGAATCATCGAGCGGGCCACGTAGCCGGTGAGCACACCGGCGAGGACCAGCGCGGCGAGCACGATCGCCGAGTTGAGGATGGCGTCGTAGAGCGCGTTGTCCTTGAGGTCCGACGCGTCGTCGAGGACGTCCTTCAGCAGCGCGACCTCGGTGGAACGCAGCGCGGCGATGTGGGTGTTGGCGGCCTGGTTCCAGTTCTCCGGGGTCAGACCGGCGTCCTTGGCCTCCTTGTACGCCGCGTCGGCGGCCGGCTTGCCCCGGCTGTAGCCGTCGGCGGCGGCCTGGCTGTACGCGTTGCCGATGGCCAGCAGGCCCTGCATGGTGGGCGCGCTGCCGTTGGGCATCCGGTAGGCGGCGCGCTGATCGGCGTTGGCCTGGGCGACCTGGGCCTCGGCGTACTTGAGGGCGTCCTCGGGGGCGCTGCCGGTGTTGAACTCGGACAGCGACACCTGCTCCAGCTTCTGGGAGACCAGGAGCTGCTGGATCAGGTCGGTGTTCTCGTACCGGGTGGTGGCGTTGGACGTGATGCCGACCAGCAGGTGGAGCATGAGCGCGCGCTGGGTCGAGGCGGAGGCCTTGGCCAGCGACATGGCGTAGATCGCGCGGCCCTTGCTGGTCATGTTGGTGCTGCCGAGGCCGACCGAGTTGTCGTAGGCGAGCAGCGGCGCGGCCATCACCGAGTACGCGGACTGCGTGGCGGTGGCGAACAGCTCCTTGCCGTAGGCGACCTGGCGCAGGTGCGGCAGGTCGGCGACGAGGCTCTGGAAGGTGGCGTGGCGCCGGGGCAGCTCGCCGGACCGGTCGGTGGCCTCGTAGGCGGCGTTGTAGGCCTTCAGCGCGGTGTCCGTGGTGGCGCGGCTCCTGGTGACCTCACCGGTCGGGTCCTGGCCGGTCAGCAGGGGTATGAGCGTTCGGTCGCGCTCGTTCTCCAGCGCCTCGGCGAGCTCGGTGGCCGCCTGGGCGAGTTCGGCCGTCTTCTCGGCGCGCGAGGCCTTGATGAAGCCGTCGACCGAGGTGTTGACGCGCAGGCCGCCGAAGACCAGGGCGATGACGACCGGGATCAGCAGAATCGCGATCAGACGGGCGGGCACGCGCCAGTTGCGGGGCCGGACGAAGTCGTAGCGGCCGCCGCCCTTGCCGCCGCCGTCGGCCTCCGCGGAACCGCCGCCGGTGCGGCGCTCCTTGGACGCGGCCGGGGGCTGCGGGGCCGGGGTGACCGGGGGGCGTTCATCGGCAGGGGTGAACGCCGAGAATCCGGCCGGGTCCGTTGCGGTACCGTTCGGCTCGCTCTGGCGGGGCTCGGAGCGCCGCTGCGGGGCGACTTGCTGCTTACGCCTCACTCGACAACAACCTCTCGGCCGGCATGGCGGCCATGGATCAATCCAGCGCTACCCCTAGCAGCTGCCCGCTGCCGGGTGGGACTGTCGTACGGGTTTTAGGGGTAGCTGGAATTTCAGCACGTGCAGGGATGAGGGACAAACAGCTCTCGGTTGCCGCCCGCTGCGGCACATTTGGGACATTCATCAACATGATGGCGCAAAACCGTGGTCTTCTGGCGCTGAGTGGCGTGGACGAGCTACGCGGAGTCACTGTTGATCACAAAATGCCTACCGAACTGTTATCGGCTGCTTATGCGTGGGTCTTGCGCGGTGCCCCGTGACGACACCCGTCGTACCCGGAGGTGCCCCGGCGGCCCGTCGTGGACAACGGGCCGCCAGGGCCGCCGACCTGCGGTTCCGGCTCAGCGGAGGCGGGCGAGGAGGGCGTGTTCGACGAGGGTGATGAGGGCGCTTTTGGCGCTGTCGCGTCGTCGGGCGTCGAGGGTGATGACGGGGGTGTCGGG
>NZ_JBIUYD010000058.1:0-3997 GCF_044744345.1 Kitasatospora sp. NPDC087315
AACCCGGAAGCTAAGCCTCACAGCGCCGATGGTACTGCAGGGGGGACCCTGTGGGAGAGTAGGACGCCGCCGAACAATTATTCCAGAGAACCCCCCACCCGATTCCGGGTGGGGGGTTCTCTGCGTTTACGGCCCTGCGTTTGTGTCACCGATGCCGCCGATGTCACCGATGCCCCCCCCGCCGGAATTCACGGGGCGGCAGCGATCGCCGTCCCCCAGCTCGGGCGGCTCCGCCAGCGGTCCGCGGTACTGGTGATCCGGGTGACGTTCGTACCGTCCGTCCGCATGCTGAAGAGGTCGGCGCTGCCGCCGGCGGGGGCCTGGGCGAAGACGATGGACTGTCCGTCGGGGGCGTAGGAGGCGGCGTCGTAGAAGACGTCGGACGGGCCGGGGGTGAGCGCGCCGATGGCGGTGCCGTCGGTGTTGACGGTGTAGATGCCTCCGCCCGGGGCGTAGTCGGTGCCGGCGGGGTAGGTGGTGAACATGATCTGGCTGCCGTCGGGGGACCAGCTCGCCCGTTCGCCGGCCCGCAGCTCCCAGGGGGTGAGCCGACGCATGCCGGTGCCGTCGGTGTTGACGACGTAGATGGCGCGGCCGCTCGCGGGCTGGCCGGTGGCGCTGGTCCGGTACTCGAAGGCGAGCTGCTTGCCGTCGGGGGACCAGCTCGGATTGCTGACCTCGCCGGAGTAGGGCTTGTCGTTGGTCAGGAACGTCAGCCGCTGGGCGCTGGTGCCGTCCGGGCTCATGAGGTAGAGGTCGGAGTACTGGATCTGGTCGCCGCCGGCCGGGTTGGTCGCGCCCCAGGCGCGGCTGAACGCCAGCTGCTTGCCGTCGGGGGAGAAGGCGGGCGCGCGCTCCTGCTCGTTGACGCAGTCGGCGGCCTCGGCGTCGCAGAGCTCGCCGACCTGGTGGGCACCCTCGCCGTCCGCCGAGACCGTCCAGATCCGGGCGAGGCCGTCCGGTGAGTCGCTTCGGTCGAAGGCGATGGTGGTGCCGTCCGGTGACCAGCCGGGGTGATCGTCACGGCCCCTGGCCGACGGCTGGGTGACCTGGCGTTCTCCGGTGCCGTCGGCCGCGACGGTGAAGATGGCGCTGGTGCTCCGGTCGGCGTCGAGGAAGGTCCGGCTGACGATGAGGCCGTTGCGCGCGGTGGAGGCCGTCGCCGCTGCGGCCGCCCCGGCCACTCCGGGAGTGGTGTCGGCTACGGCGGCCTCGGGGGTGGGGGTGGCGGACGGGGACTCCGCGAGGATCTCGCTGAGCGGGATCTCTCCCGGCTCGGCGCCGCACCCGGTGAGCATGACGCCCGCCAGCAGGAGGCCCGCACAGGCGCTGGTGCGTGTGCGGGCCGTGGTCGTGAGTGACAGCCGTGTGCCGGTCATCCGCGTCTCATCTCCGTCTCCGATTCAGGACGAGGGCCCCCGGGGGAGCTGTCACTGTGTCAGATCGGGAGAGCGGACCATCGGCCGACACGCGACGGTCCGCGCCCGCTCGGTCACACGGAGTACCGGCCGGAACGCCTCAGGAAGTCTGGCCCCGGGCCGCCCGGCGCTCGGCCTTCGCGGTGAGCTCCGCCTCGTCCTCGGCCTCGGCGGCCTCCAGGGTGGGCGCGGTGCCGCCGAGCTGGGCGGGCAGCCACCAGGTGTCGTCCGGGCCGCTGGGCTTGCCGGGGTACTCGCGCTGGGCGCGGTCCAGCATCTCGCTCATCGCGGCGCGCAGGCGGCGGGTGACCATCACGGGCTTGTCGCCGGGGGCCAGCACGATCGGCTCGCCGATCATGATGGTGACGGGCACATGGCGCTTGGTGAGGGTCTTGGGACGGCCCTTGGTCCAGAGCTGCTGGGTGCCCCAGAGGACAACGGGCAGCAGCGGGGCGCCGGAGTCGGCGGCCATCCGCGCGGCGCCGGTCTTGAACTTCTTCAGCATGAACGAGCGGCTGATGGTCGCCTCGGGGAACACCCCGACCACCTCGCCGGCCCGCAGGGCGCGCACCGCGGCCTCGTACGCGGGCTGGCCGTCGGTGCGGTCGACGGGGATGTGCTTCATGCCGCGCATCAGCGGGCCGGAGACACCGTGCTTGAACACGTCGTCCTTGGCCATGAAACGGGTCTTGCGCTTGCCGCCGCGGTAGGCGCCGAGGCCGGCGAAGAGGAAGTCCAGGTAGCTGATGTGATTGCTCACCAGTACCGCTCCGCCCTTGGCCGGGATGTGCTCGGCGCCCACGATCTTGATGCGCACGTCGAGCGTGCGGAAGACGGCCAGTGCGGCGCCGATCACGGGCGGGTACACGAACTCTGCCACGGTCAGTCCTGACTTCCCACGGGCCTGCTGGCCCGGTCCGGCGGTACCCGTGTCGTACGTGGGGGCCGACCGGAGGCGCGGCACGCCGCGGCGGCCACGGGTGATACACGGAGATGATCCCCCGAACGAGTGCCTGCTGTCACCTGAGGCGTCCGGTCACGCGGGATGCAGGGGTGTGATTTCCGTGATGACCGGAACCGGGAACTTCTGCGGCCGCGGGCCGGGTGCTGCTACGCGGAGGCGTCGAGACGGCCCTGGGTGCGGCGGATCAGCAGGTACATCTCGCAGCCGAGGCAGTAGCCGAACAGGGCGTTGAGGAAGGCCGCGGCGAGGGCGAAGGCGGTGGCCAGCAGGCCGAGCCAGGTCACGCCGGTGAAGTAGCCGAGAGTGCCGACGACGGCGAAGACCAGGCCGACGGCCTGGGCGAAGCGCGGAGGCCGTTCGTCCTCGGTCTCGGTCGGCGGGGCCAGGCGGGGGCGGACCAGGGTGCGGTACAGCCAGCCGTACGGCGAGAGGTGCGGGCCGCCGAGGGCGCCGAAGGCGAAAACGACCGCCTGGAGGGCGAGCAGAACCCCGCTGCCGCTGATCAGGACGGTGATGAGGACCAGCGTGGTGAGCGCGGCGGCGAAACGAGGGCCGCGGGGGTCTATCTGCAAGGGAGCTCCGGGGGAGAGGGCGCGAGGGGGGTGACGGCGGGGCGCGTCAGCGACAGCGCGAGACCGCGGCCCGGCACAGGTCGACCACGCGGCGCGAGGTCAGCAGCGGCTGTGCGGGGCGGTCGGAGTCCACGCGGTGATCGTACGCGGGTGCGGCCCCGGCGGTCGACCTCCCTGCGGGAGCTCGCGGGGCCTGCCGCAGACTGGGGGGATGACCGGGTTGGTGGTGTGCGGTGTCGTGCTCGCGGTGGCGAGCGCGTTCGGGTTGCTGCGGGCCAGGCGCGACGGGAGGCTGCGGGTGCGGACGAAGGACGGGGCGGTACGGCTGTCGGCGGCGGAGCTGGGGGAGTCCCTGGGCGAGCGGGCCACGCTGGTGCAGTTCTCGACGGCCTTCTGCCAGCCCTGCCGGGCCACCCGACGGGTGCTCGCCGAGGTGGCGGGCATGGTCGGGGGTGTGGCGCACGTCGAGCTGGACGCCGAGGCGCGGCTGGAGCTGGTCCGCCGGCTGGACGTCCTGCGGACGCCGACGGTCCTGGTGCTCGACCGGGACGGCAGGGTGGTGCGCAGGGCGGCCGGGCTGCCGCGCAAGGCGGATGTGATCGCGGCGCTGGGCGAGGCGGTCTGACCGTGCGGGCCGGATGGGCCGCCCCGTCGGGTGGAGTCGGGTGCGGGCTGGGGCAGGATGTGCGCTGAGGCAGTGCGGACCCGTCCTGTGGTTCGCGCGGACCGGGGTTCGTCCCGGGCCGTCGCGGGCGGTGTGCGGGCCCTCCGGCCCGGTCCGGCGGCGTAAGCTACTGGCCAGTAGTGACCGTCGGACTACTGCCGAGTATGCTGCCAGGAAGTTCCGGACCGGCACGGGAACACGCTGCCCGAAGCGGGTGCGAGCCGTGTGCGCGCCCGCTTGCACAGCCGCAGCCGCCGGACGAGACCAGTACAGGAGACAGGCCGTGAGCTTGAGGATCGTTGTCTGTGTGAAGTACGTGCCGGATGCGACGGGGGACCGTCGTTTCGCGGAGGATCACACCACCGACCGGGAGGGCGTG
>NZ_JBIUYD010000059.1:0-3707 GCF_044744345.1 Kitasatospora sp. NPDC087315
GACGGACCCGACCCACTGACGTCACTGCTACCGTCCCTGGCCTCCTGGCGACGCCGCAGCCGCGAACAGGCACTCACCGACTCCTGGCGCTACCGGATCACCTGGAAACCACTGGCCGATCCGAAGACAACCGTGCCGCCGGGCACCTGGGCGGCCGTGGTTCCCGCAGGTGTCCCCGAGGCGCGGCGAGTGGTCGAGGCGCTGCGTGAGCAGGGCATGAACGTGCTGCCCCTGGAGGTGAAGGCAGCAGACGCCGACCGCGGCGCTTTTGCCTCACACCTGCGGGAGACGCTGGACGGCACGGCCCCCGCCGGAGTGCTCTCCCTCCTCGCGCTGGCCGAAGGCCCGCACCCGGGCTGCCCCGAACTGCCGGCCGGGCTCGGCCTCACCCTGACGCTGATCCAGGCCCTCGGCGACGCGGGCATCGACGCGCCGCTCTGGCTCGCCACCCGGAGCGCCGTCACCACCGCCCCCGCCGGCACCGCCGGTGCCGACCGGCCGGTGGACCCCGCTCAGGCCGCCGTGTGGGGCCTGGGACGAGTCGCCGCCCTCGAACACCCGCAGCGCTGGGGCGGCATGGTCGACCTCCCCGAGAGCCTGGACCGCCGCGCCGCCACGCTGCTGTGCGCCGCCCTGGCCGGCCCCGACAACGAGGACCAGCTCGCCGTACGCGGCACCCGGCTCCTCGTCCGCAGACTGGTCCGGTCGTCCCTGGCCGCGGCGGACCCCGTCCCGGCCTGGACGCCCCGTGGCACCGTACTGATCACCGGCGGCACCGGCGGCATCGGCAGCCAGACGGCCCGCTGGCTGGCCCGCCGCGGCGCGGAACACCTGGTGCTCACCAGCCGCAGCGGACCGGCCGCCCCCGGCGCGCAGCAGCTGAAGGCCGAACTCACCGAACTCGGCGCCCGGGTCACCATCGCCGCCTGCGACGTGACCGACCGCGACGCCCTGACCGCACTGGTCCGGCAGGTGGAGGCCGACGGTTCGCAGATCCGCACCGTGCTGCACATCGCCGGCGCGGGCGTGCTCGTGCCGCTCGCCGACACCGACCTCCTGGAGTTCTCCGACACCGCCCACGCGAAGATCGTCGGCGCGGCCAACCTGGACGCGGTCTTCGACCACTCCGCACTGGACGCCTTCGTGCTCTTCTCCTCCATCTCGGCGGTCTGGGGAAGCGGGGAGCACGGCGCCTACGCGGCGGCCAACGCGTACCTCGACGGCCTCGCCGAGCGGCGCCGGGCCCGCGGCCTCGCCGCCACCTCGGTGGTCTGGGGCATCTGGAGCCCCGAGGACGGCGGCGGCATGGCCGCCAACCTCGCCGAGGAGCAGCTGCGCGGCCGCGGCATCCCCTTCATGTCGCCGCAGTCGGCCATCAACGCCTTCCAGCAGGTCCTGGACCGCGACGAGAGCGTGGTGGTCGTCGCGGACATCGACTGGGAGCGGTTCGTGCCGGTCTTCACCTCCGCACGGCCCAGCCCGCTGCTCGGTGAGGTGCCGGAGGTCGCCAGGATCCTGGCCACCGAAGCCGCCCCGGCCGGGGCCGGGGACGACGACTCCTCCGTACGCCTGCGGCTGACCGGGCTGTCCGCCGAGGAGCGCCGGCGCGCCATCTCCGAGCTGGTGTGCACCCAGATCGCCTCGGTGCTCGGGTACCCCGGCCCGTCGGCCGTCGACGAGTCACGGGCCTTCCGGGAACTCGGATTCGACTCGCTGAGCGCCGTCGACCTCCGCAACCGGCTGAGCGCGGCGACCGGGCTGCGGCTGCCCGTCACGGTGGTGTTCGACTATCCGCGGGCCCGCGCGCTGGCCGAGCACATCGGTGCCGCGCTCTTCCCCGAGCAGGCCCCCGCGGCCCCGGCCGACCCCGCGGAAGCGGAAGCCCGGGAGCTGCTGAATTCCATTCCGCTGCTGCGGCTTCAGGAATCCGGACTGCTCGACGAACTGCGCAGGCTGGCACAGTCGCCCGACACCGAATCCGCCGCGGTGCACGGCGACGGCGACTCCACGGATGCCATCGACGACATGGACGTCGACGGGCTGATCCGTATGGCGTACGACAACTAATGACCTCTGAAGAGAAGAAAAGAGCGGAGCACCCGATGACAAGCGCCGATGACAAACTCGTGGGAGCGCTGCGCGAGTCCCTGAAGGAGACCGAGCGACTGCGGCGGGCCCATCAGCAGCTCACCTCGGCGTCCCGGGAGCCGATCGGTATTGTCGCCATGAGTTGCCGTTACCCCGGGGTCAATTCCCCCGAGGAACTGTGGAATCTGGTCGCGGAGGAAAAGGACGCCATCTCCGGATTCCCGGTCAACCGCGGCTGGGACCTGGACGGCCTCTACGACCCGGACCCCGACCAGCAGGGAAAGATCTACACGACCGAGGGCGGTTTCCTGCACGACGCCGACCGTTTCGACCCGGCGTTCTTCGGCATATCGCCGCGTGAGGCCAGCGCCATGGACCCCCAGCAGCGGCTGCTGCTGGAGACCTCCTGGGAGGCCTTCGAGCGGGCCGGCATCGACCCCTCGGCCCTGAACGGCAGCAAGGTCGGCCTCTTCGTCGGAGCGGCGTACCAGGGCTGGGGCATCGACTACCAGAACGTCCCCGACGGCGTGCAGGGCCACCTGGTCACCGGCATGTCGACCAGCGTCATCTCCGGCCGCGTCTCGTACACCCTCGGCCTGGAGGGCCCCGCCGTCACGGTCGACACCGCCTGCTCGTCGTCGCTGGTGGCCCTGCACCTCGCCGTCCAGTCGCTGCGCCAGGGCGACTGCTCCATGGCCATGGTCGGCGGCACCGCGGTGATGGCCGACCCGCTCGGCCTGGTCGGCTTCAGCCGCCAGCGCGGCCTGGCCCAGGACGGCCGCTGCAAGGCGTTCAGCGACGACGCCGACGGCATGGGTCTCGGCGAGGGCGTCGGTGTGCTGCTGCTGGAGCGGCTCTCGGACGCGCGGCGCAACGGGCATCCGGTGCTGGCCGTCGTCCGGGGCAGCGCGATCAACCAGGACGGTGCGAGCAACGGGCTGAGCGCGCCGAACGGCCCCGCGCAGCAGCGGGTGATCCGGGCCGCGCTGGCCAACGCCCGGCTGAAGCCCGAACAGGTCGACATCGTGGAGGCGCACGGTACGGGGACGACGCTGGGCGACCCGATCGAGGCGGGCGCCCTGCTGGCGACGTACGGTCAGGGGCGGCCCGCGGACCGGCCGCTGTGGCTGGGCTCGGTCAAGTCCAACCTCGGTCACGCCCAGGCCGCGTCCGGTGTGGCCGGGATCATCAAGATGGTGATGGCCGTGCGGCACGGCGTGCTGCCCGCGACCCTGCACGCGGACGAACCGTCGCAGAAGGTGGACTGGGAGTCCGGCGCGGTGCGGCTGCTGACCGAGGCCCGGCCGTGGCCGCGGGGCGAGGAGCCCCGGCGGGCCGGCGTCTCCTCCTTCGGTGTCAGCGGCACCAACGCCCACGTCGTCCTGGAGCAGGCCTCACCGGAGGAGCCGGCCGCCGTCGCGGACCACACCCCCGTACTGGGTTCGGGTGTGGTGCCGTTGGTGGTGTCGGCGCGCAGTGCCGGGTCGTTGCGGGGGCAGGCCGAACGGCTCGGTGCGCTGGTGAACGGCCGTGCCGGTACGGAGCTGGGCGGGGTGGGCTTCTCGCTGGTGTCCTCACGCGCCCTGTTCGAGCACCGCGCGGTCGTGCTCGCGGAAAAC
>NZ_JBIUYD010000060.1:0-2858 GCF_044744345.1 Kitasatospora sp. NPDC087315
CCTGGAGGCGTGGCTGCGCGAGCACCCGGGTGTCGAGATCGTGTGCCGGGACGGCTCCGGGGCCTACGGCGAGGCCGTTCGCCGAGCTTTGCCCGAAGCGGTGCAGGTCGGTGACCGGTGGCAGTGCGCCATGAGGCGCCTTGTCGTATCCCCGACTCAGTCGGGAAGAATTTGGAGGGAGGTTCTTGGGTCCAATGGCTTACCTAATCCGGAAACGGTGAGGGGACCGTAGCATGCCAGGAAAGCGACGGCCGGGCCCAGGCATTGGGGACGGGGCGTCGCGGGACCCGCGTGACATGGCGAAAGCTGGATTGCCTGAATCCCAATCCCCAGAAGATTGAAGGTCGAATCCACCGGAAAGATGCCTGAAACCGGTGCCGCGCCCTGCGACGGCTTAGTACCATGGCCGACGCAACCTCCAGAGCGCGGAGCGATGCCCAGCGAGGGCATTCAAGGGGATGAGTGGGACGCCTACCTCACGCTGTTACGTACGACAAGGACGAACATGGGATCGCCTACGGGAAGAGATCTTCCTATGGCGACGGAGGCCCCGTAGTAGTCGCCGGAGTCACGACCGGCCAAGGAGGACGGGAAAGCCGTCCGCATGGGCGAAGGGGGCCAGGTGATCGGACACCCAAGAACCGGGAGGTATGCGTAATGCAGAACGCCGAAACGGTGCTGAGTGTCCTCCGTGAACGCGGCAGGCGCGGCCTGCCGTGCAATGAACTGTATCGACAGTTGTTCAATCCGCAGTTGTATCTGCTGGCCTATGGGCGTCTGTACTCCAACAAGGGAGCGATGACGCCCGGGGTCACCGGGGAGACCGTGGACGGCATGTCGCTGGGCAAGATCGGGCACGTCATCGACGCGCTGCGCCACGAGCGCTACCGATGGAGCCCGGCCAGGAGGGTCTACATCCCCAAGGGGCGGAGCAGCACGAAGCTGCGTCCGCTCGGCCTGCCGCCCTGGAGCGACAAGCTCGTCGGCGAAGTGGTCCGTCTGCTGCTTGAGGCGTACTACGAGCCGACGTTCTCCGATTCCTCTCACGGTTTCCGCCCTCGCCGGGGCTGCCACACCGCGTTAAGTGATGTGGTCCATACCTGGACGGGGACGGCCTGGTTTATCGAGGGTGACATCGCCCAGTGCTTCGACCGGCTCGACCATTCGGTCATGCTCCGAACCCTGGGCGAGAGGATCCACGACAACAGGTTCCTGCGGCTGGTACGCAACATGCTCACAGCCGGATACATGGAGGACTGGGTCTGGAACGCCACGCACAGCGGAAGTCCGCAAGGCGGGGTCGTTTCACCGATCTTATCCAACATCTACCTGCACAAGATGGACGAGTACGTCGAGAAGGTTCTGATCCCGGAATACAGCCGGGGAAGAGTCAGGCAGCCGAACCGCGCCTTTCACCGGGTGTGGGCGGCGATAGGACGCGCTCGCAAGCGTGGCGACCGAACCTCGGTTCGGGAACTACGCAAGCAGCTCCGCAGCATGCCCAGCATGGATACTCAAGATTCCGGCTACCGGCGGCTTCGGTATGTTCGTTATGCCGACGACACCCTGCTCGGGTTCGCCGGACCAAAAGCAGAAGCCGAGGAAATCAAGGAGCGTCTGGCGCGGTTCCTGCATGACGAACTCAAGCTGGAACTGTCGCCGGAGAAGACCCTGATCACGCACGCCCGCACCCAGGCGGCGCGGTTCCTCGGCTACAACATCACCGTGCTTCACAACGACCGCAAGGTCTCCGGCAGACGGCGCTCTGTCAACGGGATCATCAGTCTGCGTGTCCCCCGTTCGGTGGTATCTGCCAAGCAGGCCCAGTACATGAAGCGCGGCAAACCCGCGCGTCGGCCCGAACTGCTGAACCAGGACGACCACGTCATCGTCAGCACCTACGGGTCCGAGTACCGGGGCATCGTCCAGTACTACCTGATGGCCGGCGACGTCTTCCGACTCGCCCGGCTGCAATGGGTCATGGAGACCTCGATGCTGATGACGCTGGCGAACAAGCACCGCTCGTCGGTGTCGAAGATGGCCCGCAAGTACGCGACCACCATCGAGACACCGCACGGGCCGCGCAAGTGCTTCGAGGCCCGCGTCGAACGCATCGGCAGGAAGCCACTGGTCGGACGGTTCGGCGGGATCCCGCTGCGACAGAACAAGAAGACGGTCATCACTGACCGTCAGCTGGCCCTGGTCAACACCAAGCGCAAGGAGCTGGTCACCCGACTCCTTGCCGGGCGATGCGAGGCATGCGGGCACGTCGACGAGGTGGAAGTCCACCACGTCGCCAAGCTCACCGACCTCGGAAAGCCAGGACCGGACCGGCAACCGTGGGCAGATCTCATGGCCGCACGGCACCGCAAAACCCTTGTGGTCTGCGGAAGTTGCCACGCGACCATCCACGGCAGGAAATCTGTCCCGGCACTCACGGAGTAGTCACTGGAGAGCGACGTGCGGTGAAAGTCGCATGCGTCGTTCGGGCTGGGGGCCGCCGGAGAAGGACCTGCTCAGCAGGCACCTCGCCGACGGCCCACCAGTACCATCTGGCGCAATCTCTGCGAGGCCGTCCTGAAGGAAGTGCGGGCGCACTCCGCATGCTGGGCGGCCGTGAACCCACCGCGTCCGGAGGGCGTGCGCGCGGCGACCACCCGCGAGCGCTGGCACCAGGTCCACGACCTGCTCGGCAAGGGCGTGGGCCTGCTCGAGTGCGCCCGCCGTCCCAACCTGGCCCTGAACACCGTCAAGCGATACGCGCGCGCTCCCGAGCCCGAGGGCCTGCGCCGGGCGCCGCAGTACCGGCCCACGCTCGTCGACCCCTACCGCGACCACCTGCGGACCCGCCGCACCGA
>NZ_JBIUYD010000061.1:0-1664 GCF_044744345.1 Kitasatospora sp. NPDC087315
GATCGCCTCAGCCCGCGCTGCCGGCCTTCCTCACCTGCAGAGCTTCTGCAACGGCCTCGAACTCGACCGCGCCGCAGTCGATGCCGGCCTCACCCCGCCCCACCACAACGGCCGCACCGAAGGCGTGAACACCCACACCAAGGGGAGTGTCATGAATCAGGTGGACACCCTGATCAAGGGAGACACTGATGAGCTCGCTGACGGATCACCAGATCGGGTCGGTTCCTGACGGAACGGTTTCGTCGGAGTCCGTAGACGCCGATGCCTTGGACATGGCTCCGAGGAAGAACACCGGCGGGTCGGATGTGGTGGCGTCGGTCGCCGAGCTGGCGGCCGAGCAGGCCAGGGCCGGCGGGATGCAGCTGCTCGGTGAGGGCGGGCTGCTGCAGCAGCTGACCCGGCACCTGCTCCAGGAAGCCCTGGAAGCCGAGATGGACGAGCACCTGGCCTCGACCGCGGAACCGGGCCGCTCCGCCCGCAAGGGCGGCAACGCGCGCAACGGCTACCGGATGAAAACCGTGATGACCGAGGCCGGGCCGGTCACGCTCGAAGTGCCCAGGGACCGGGCCGGCACGTTCGAACCGAAGGTCGTGCCCCGGCACGCGCGCCGCACCGAGGGCCTGGACAACCTCGTGGTCTCGTTGACCGCGAAGGGCCTGACCAGCGGGGAGATCGTCGCGCACCTGGCCGAGGTCTACGGCATGACGACCAGCAAGGAGACCGTCTCCACCATCACCGATCGGGTCCTGGAGGGCATGTCCGAGTGGCGCACGCGCCCCCTCGACCCGGTCTACCCGGTGCTGTTCGTGGACGCCGTGAACATCAAGGTCCGCGACGGACAGGTCGCCAACCGGCCCGTCTACGTGGTCCTGGGCGTCACCGCCGACGGCTACCGCGACATCCTGGGCCTGTGGACCTCCAGCGGCGGCGAGGGCGCCAAGTACTGGCAGTCGGTCCTGACCGAGATCAAGAACCGCGGCGTGAAGGACTGCCTGATCCTCATCTGCGACGGCCTGGCCGGGCTGCCCGACGCGGTCGCCCAGGTCTGGCCCCAGACCGTGGTGCAAACGTGCATCGTCCACCTGCTGCGGAACTCCTTCCGCTACACCTCCAAGCGGGACTGGGCGGCGGTCGCCCGGGATCTCAAGCCCGTCTACACCGCGCCGAACGAGCAGGCGGCCCTGGACCGGTTCGCCGAGTTCGCCGCCGCCTGGGAGGCGACCTACCCGGCCGTGGTGCGACTGTGGGAGAAGGCCTGGTCCGAGATGGTCCCCTTCCTCGCCTTCGACGCCGAGATCCGGAAGATCATCTGCACCACCAACGCCATCGAGAGCCTCAACTCCCGCTACCGCAGGGCCGCCGGCGCCTGCGGCCACTTCCCCAACGACCAGGCCGCCCTCAAACGGCTCTACCTGGCCACCCTCGCCCTCGACCCCACCGGCCGCGGCCGACAGCGCTGGAGCAACCGCTGGCTCGGCGCCCTCAACGCCTTCGACATCGCCTTCGACGGACGCCTGTCAGCCGGACGGGCGTAGGCCACCCGGCCCACACCCGCCAGGAAGATCAACACCTAGACGAGTAGATCCGAAGTTCTGGCCCGCCAAAGGGCAGAGGGTGTCCAAGATCAGTTTGTGACGACCGACCTGAACACCCTCTTGACCGCA
>NZ_JBIUYD010000063.1:0-1473 GCF_044744345.1 Kitasatospora sp. NPDC087315
CCACCGGTGGCATTCGGGTGAGCGATTTCGGGTGAATTCGTGGCCGCTCACTGGTGGTTTCCGCTGGCGGACGTGCGTGGTCGCCGGATGGCCGTCCCGGTGGCGGGTTCTCCGAGGTGCTGGTTGTGGTGGGTGGGACGGGTCTCTGTCAGGTCTGCAGGCGGCAGCCGACGCTCGCCCACAGGGCGGTGAAGGCGGCTTGCCAGGGCCAGCGTTCGGGGAGGTGGAAGGTCAACGTTCGGGCTCCGGCAGCCAACCTGGCTGGGACGGTGATCAGTTGGCGGCGGATGGTGCCGGTGCGGGCCTTGGCGTGGAAGGCGGAGGCCAGGGCCCCCAGCGCGCGGGTGAGGTTATGGGCGAGCGCGGCCAGGGTGAGCCAGGCCGCGTTCGCGGTGAACTTCCCCGACGGCAGATGTCCCAGCGCCGAGTCCTCAAGGTCGGCGAAGACCTGCTCGACGATCGCGTGAGCGCGGTGGATCTTCTCCGCCTCCACGAGCGGGAACGGGGTATCGGCGAAGACCGCGTGGAAGCGGTAGGACTTGAACAACTCGCCCTGCCCATCCGGGACGTGCGCGTCGTTGAGCCTCCTGACGCGGCGGACCAGCAGCCGGGCGGTGGCCCTGTACTTCTTCGCCTTGCCAGTGAAGGCGGTGTACTCGACCTCGGCGACTCCCGCGTCGGAGATCCAGCGTTCCTCGTCCTCGTCCCAGATCACCTTGGGGTACTTGATCGGTGTCCGGGTGTTCTCCGCGATGGTGGCGATGAGCTCGCGGATCTTCTTGCGCTGGGCGATGACGAGGGAGAAGCGGGCCTTGTGGCGGCGTCAGGTGGCGACGACCTTGTGGGAGAAGAACGCCGAGTCGGCGCGGACGACGACCATGCCGGTGGCACCCATGGCCCGCACGGTCCTGATGGCCTCGGCGATCAGGGAGGCGGCACCCTTGGCGGAGCCGGCCGATCCCTTGCGCAGCCGTTCGGCGACGATCACCGGAGCGACGAGCGGCGTGGAGGCGATGACGATCTGGAAGTGCAGGCCCCTCACCTTGGTGTAGCCGTGCTCGGCGCCCTGCTTGGCGGCGCCGTAGACCTGCTTCACCTTGGAGTCGATGTCCAGGCAGACGACCTGGTCACCACCCGGCAGCAGGTTGCAGTGCCCGGTCAACGCGCAGGTGAACGCGCGGGCGGCGGACTGTAGTTGGCGCACATGTCCCCAGGTGAACGCGCGCAGGAAGGAGCCGAGGGTTGACGGCGCGCGCATGCCGGTGAAGGCGCGGTGCATCGCGCCGTGCCGCAGCACGGCGGTGTCGTCGATGCTGTCCGTGCCCGCGAGCATCGCCATGACCAGCGACATCACCTTCGCGTCCGGCCTCGCCCCGGCACCGTTGTCCGTTCCGGCCAAGCGGACCCGCTCGCGGATCAGTGACGGCAGGCCGCACCGCTCGGCCAGGCGCACCGCCGGGGCCAGCCCGCCGT
>NZ_JBIUYD010000064.1:0-1397 GCF_044744345.1 Kitasatospora sp. NPDC087315
AGGCTGAGACCTGATGCCGAGCCGATTGTGGTGAAGTGGATGATCCTATGCTGTCGAGAAAAGCCTCTAGCGAGTTTCATGGCGGCCCGTACCCCAAACCGACTCAGGTGGTCAGGTAGAGAATACCGAGGCGTTCGGGTGAACTATGGTTAAGGAACTCGGCAAAATGCCCCCGTAACTTCGGGAGAAGGGGGGCCATTCCTGGTGATGACACGTGCTGTCTGAGCTGGGGGTGGCCGCAGAGACCAGCGAGAAGCGACTGTTTACTAAAAACACAGGTCCGTGCGAAGCCGTAAGGCGATGTATACGGACTGACGCCTGCCCGGTGCTGGAACGTTAAGGGGACCGGTTAGCTCCATTTCGGTGGGGCGAAGCTGAGAACTTAAGCGCCAGTAAACGGCGGTGGTAACTATAACCATCCTAAGGTAGCGAAATTCCTTGTCGGGTAAGTTCCGACCTGCACGAATGGCGTAACGACTTCTCGACTGTCTCAACCATAGGCCCGGTGAAATTGCATTACGAGTAAAGATGCTCGTTTCGCGCAGCAGGACGGAAAGACCCCGGGACCTTTACTATAGCTTGATATTGGTGTTCGGTTCGGCTTGTGTAGGATAGGTGGGAGACTTTGAAGCCTTGACGCCAGTCTTGGTGGAGTCGTCGTTGAAATACCACTCTGGTCGTGCTGGATGTCTAACCTGGGTCCGTGATCCGGATCAGGGACAGTGTCTGGTGGGTAGTTTAACTGGGGCGGTTGCCTCCTAAAGGGTAACGGAGGCGCCCAAAGGTTCCCTCAGCCTGGTTGGCAATCAGGTGTTGAGTGTAAGTGCACAAGGGAGCTTGACTGTGAGACTGACGGGTCGAGCAGGTACGAAAGTAGGGACTAGTGATCCGGCGGTGGCTTGTGGAAGCGCCGTCGCTCAACGGATAAAAGGTACCCCGGGGATAACAGGCTGATCTTCCCCAAGAGTCCATATCGACGGGATGGTTTGGCACCTCGATGTCGGCTCGTCGCATCCTGGGGCTGGAGTAGGTCCCAAGGGTTGGGCTGTTCGCCCATTAAAGCGGTACGCGAGCTGGGTTTAGAACGTCGTGAGACAGTTCGGTCCCTATCCGCTGTGCGCGTAGGAGTGTTGAGAAGGGCTGTCCCTAGTACGAGAGGACCGGGACGGACGAACCTCTGGTGTGCCAGTTGTTCTGCCAAGGGCATGGCTGGTTGGCTACGTTCGGGAGGGATAACCGCTGAAAGCATCTAAGCGGGAAGCCTGCTTCGAGATGAGCACTCCCACCTCCTTGAGAGGGTAAGGCTCCCAGTAGACGACTGGGTTGATAGGCCGGATATGGAAGCCCTGTGAGGGGTGGAGTTGACCGGTACTAATAGGCCGAGGGCTTGTCCTCAG
>NZ_JBIUYD010000065.1:0-1103 GCF_044744345.1 Kitasatospora sp. NPDC087315
TAGGGACCGTATCGGGTTGTGATCAAAGGGCAGTCTGGGTGAGGTCTTTGATCCAGATCATCGAGGCGCGGAGGTGGAGGCCGGCGAGGTAGCTCGCGGGGGTCTTGTCGTACCGGGTCGCGATGCCTCGCCAGGCCTTCAGCTTGTTGATCAGGCGCTCGACGGTGTTCCGGTCCTTGTAGAGGTCGGCGTCGTGGCTGACGGGCCTACCGCCCTTGCTGCCCTTCTTCTTCCGGTTGGCGGCCTGGTCCTTCTTCTCAGGGATGACCGCCTTGATACGGCGACCGCGCAGGTGGGCGCGGTTGCCGCGGGACGAGTAGGCCTTGTCCCCGGCGACCGCGTCCGGCCGGGTGCGGGGACGGCCGACGGGCCCGCGGACCCGTACCTTCTTCAGCACGGGGATGAACTGCGGGCTGTCTGCAGCCTGTCCCTCGGTCAGGACGAACGCCAGCGGGCGGCACTTCCGGTCGCCGGCGCAATGGACCTTGCTGGTCTGCCCGCCCCTGGAGCGTCCGAGCAGGGCGGCTTTCAGCCGGAGCCTGCGCCGGCGCCGGATTCGTCGCCGTTCTTCCCGATCCGGGTCGTCTGCAGCGTCTTGCCCGTCTTGTTCTTCTGGGCCGCCCCCTTTGGGCGGGCCTTCTCCGCCTCGTCGGTGGCTTTCTCCAGGGCGGCCAGAGCGTCGGGGTCCAGGTGCATCCCGGCAGCGTCGTGGTGGGCGCGGACAGTGGTGGAGTCCACGCTGACCAGGGACAAGTCCACCTCACCGCGCTTCGCGGCCTCCGCGATCAGCCCCTCCAGCAGGGCTTCGAAGACACCGGCGTCCCTCCAGGCCCGGAAGCGACCGTAGACGGTCGGCCAGGGACCGAACTCGGAGGGCATCTCCCGCCACTGGGCACCGGAGCGGAACCGCCAGATCACTCCCTCGAGCTGATCCCGCAGCCTCTCGGGGTACGGGCCGTACTCGCCGATCGGCAAGTACGGCTCGATGAACGTCCACTGCTCGTCCGTGAGTTGCCTACGCGTCACACACAGCGTCCTACCGGATTCCGCCTTCGGGTGGGCACGGAACCGCAATATTGATCACGACATCACACAGGCCCTAG
>NZ_JBIUYD010000066.1:0-1077 GCF_044744345.1 Kitasatospora sp. NPDC087315
AATGAGTGACGGATTTGCCTATCACTCGGCCTACACCCTTACCCCGGGACTACCACCGCCCGGGCTGGACTACCTTCCTGCGTCACCCCATCGCTCACCTACTACCCCATTGGGCCACCGGCTCCACCACGTCCCTTTGTCCGAAGACTCCAGGCCGGCTTCACGGGCTTAGCATCAAGAGGTTCAGCGTTGGCGCTTCAAAGCGGGTACGGGAATATCAACCCGTTGTCCATCGACTACGCCTGTCGGCCTCGCCTTAGGTCCCGACTTACCCTGGGCAGATCAGCTTGACCCAGGAACCCTTGGTCAATCGGCGCAAGAGTTTCTCACTCTTGTATCGCTACTCATGCCTGCATTCTCACTCGTATACCGTCCACGACTGGTTTCCACCGCCGCTTCACCCGGCACACGACGCTCCCCTACCCATCACAGCAGGCGTTAGCCCTTCATGCTGCAATGACACGACTTCGGTGATGTGCTTGAGCCCCGCTACATTGTCGGCGCGGAATCACTTGACCAGTGAGCTATTACGCACTCTTTCAAGGGTGGCTGCTTCTAAGCCAACCTCCTGGTTGTCTCTGCGACTCCACATCCTTTCCCACTTAGCACACGCTTAGGGACCTTAGTCGGTGTTCTGGGCTGTTTCCCTCTCGACCATGGAGCTTATCCCCCACAGTCTCACTGCCACGCTCTCACTTACCGGCATTCGGAGTTTGGCTAAGGTCAGTAACCCGGTGAGGCCCATCGCCTATCCAGTGCTCTACCTCCGGCAAGAAACACGTGACGCTGCACCTAAATGCATTTCGGGGAGAACCAGCTATCACGGAGTTTGATTGGCCTTTCACCCCTAACCACAGGTCATCCCCCAGGTTTTCAACCCTGGTGGGTTCGGTCCTCCACGAAGTCTTACCTCCGCTTCAACCTGCCCATGGCTAGATCACTCCGCTTCGGGTCTTGGGCATGCAACTCAAACGCCCTATTCGGACTCGCTTTCGCTACGGCTACCCCACACGGGTTAACCTCGCTACACACCGCAAACTCGCAGGCTCATTCTTCAAAAGGCACGCAGTCACGGCC